>DATEMU010000003.1:300000-600000 GCA_035275405.1 Phycisphaerae bacterium | reverse complement strand
CCCAGCGATCTCAACTTCAACATGCCGGGAGAAGCCATCGCCCGCAATTTCATGCCGACGGCCTCCGCGGATGGTCTCCCTGTCGGCAGCAACCCCACGAACGTTCACGCCAGCGCGAATCCCGGTTTCGTGCAGGCAGCCCAGAATTATGTCCGCTGCAGCAACACGACGCGGACGTACACCTTCGGCAGCGTCAACGTTGCCGGCCTCGTTCCCCGGCGAAATGACCGGGCAACCGGAGGCGGCGGGACCTATAGCGACGGCAGCTCCAACGGCCGCTACTACGGTTGGAATGGAGCTGCCTTCGTCATCAACGTCATCGGCAATACCCATCGGCTGAATGTCCGCAACCGCATCGCCGGCGACTTCAACGACGACGGCCTGCGCAACATCAATGACATCGCCGACATGATGCTGGCCCTCCAGGATCCGCGGGCCTTTCAGACGGCCGAGGGCGTCTCGGCGGGAACGGGCGGCGGCTTGGCCGGTACGCCGACCTTCGACGACTTTGTCATTCCCGAGGTCATCGGCGACTTCGACGGCGACGGCAACTTTGACAGCCTTGACGCCCGCTACTTCGCGGACGGTCTGGCCCTCGATTCCGTCTCCGGAAATCTCGACCGTAAGCAGGGCTTCATCGACGTGGATGACGCATGGTTCGCCCTCACGGCCAACAACAACTATTTCGGCACGCTGGCGCACACCACGGGCGCAGCCTACAAGTCCGGCGATTCGCGCGGCGACGTGGCCGGCAGCGTCCAGGGTCCCTTCCGCGGGGCCTTCCCGAACGGACACGACCTCAGCGTTGATGCAGACGATATCGACTACGTCTATGCCAATCGCGGCGATTGGGGCACCTACCTCGATCACGCGGCACTGATCGACCTGAGTTGCGACATGGACAGCAATCTCGTCATCGATCAGCGCGACGTGGACCAGATCGTCCATACGATCCTGTGCACGGAGTACGGCGATGTGAATCTCGATGGCGACGTGAACGCCGTGGATAGCGACAGGCTCCAGGGCATTAACCCGGTCGCGCCTTTTCCGAGAGCGGGCGGCTGGGCTGATGGTGACCTGAACGGCGACGAGGTTGTGGATAACGCCGATTTGGCGATCTTGAACGCTCACCTGGGCTTCAATGGCCCCTTGTGTCTCAGCAAGCGCTGCGGCGACATCGACGGCGATAATGACTGCGACGACGTCGACACGGCCCTGTTCGTCGAGGTGCTCCTCGGCAACGTCGTGACCACTGCCACCGTTGAGCGGGCGGACCTCAACAGCGATACGCTGGCGAATGGCGAAGACATCCAGCGGTTCGTCTGCTGCCGCCTGAACGGCGGGGCGGATTCTTCCTGTCCGTAGATCAAGCCGTCGGTCGTCCTACGGTCAACAACCCAAGACTCCTTTCATAATCGCCCCGGTTGACGCAATGCCAGCCGGGGCGATTGCTTTGGCAATCCGGCCTATGGAATAAAACACTGACACCTCACCGTGCTACCCGCCGGCAGGGTCGCGGTATTCACCTGCGGCCCCATGGGGGTGTTGTTGACGAACACATTGCACCCCGCGTCCGGCCCGCACGGCCCCACACAGCGGAGGATAAAGTCGCCCTGCGTCGCCGCCGGTTGCACATCAATCGGACCGCACGGCTCGCCGGTCGTGACGCAGTCGCACTGCTCCACGAAGATCCCCTGCCCCGGCCCGTTGGTGATAATGGTCCGCGGGTGACAGGTCTCATTAGGCACGCCCGAAAGCTGGCAATCCGCCTGCTGCCGCTGGGCGCACATCTGCGACCCCAGCGCCGAACTCAGCGGGCAAACCGTGGGCGGCGGATCGACGCACTCGCAGCAATGCGTCTCGGTACCGTCGGGGTTGGGCGTGATGGTCCGTTGACAAATCTGCGGGGCCGGGCAGTTACCGAAACAGTTGGCCACGACCGGCGGCGGCGTCAACTCAGCATGGCACTTGCTCGTCGGCATGCACTCGCACACCTCGATGGCGAGCACTTGACCAGTGGCCGGATCGACGCGGACGCACTTGGGCTGGCAGATGTGGTTGGGGTTGGGGCAATGGCTCTGCCGGCAGCGGCCGGTCAGCGGATCGACCTCGCACTGATCAGGCGGCGGCTGACAGGCATTGGGGATGCCGTCGCCATCGGTGTCGGCGCAATGGTTGAAGGCCGGGTTCACCACGCCGTTGTAAATCACGACGCAGCAGAGCGGATCAACCACGATGCACGATTGGCCATTCGGCGTGTCGATGCAGCAGGCCTGGGGCTGCGGGCTGCACGTCTGGCCCGCGGGCATGACGGTCCCGCCGCGTTGTTCGCAGCACCGCGGATCGATCGTCTGGCAGGAGCCGTCCGGCAAACAGCAGGCCTGCGGCGGGCCGCACGGCCCTTCGAACGGTGCTTCGCCGGTGGGACAGGTCGTGGTTCCCGGCGGCAGGTCGATGCAGAACCCGTCGCTGGTGCAGCAGGACAGCGGCCGGTCGTCACAGCACCGGCCATCCTCGGCGACGATGCTGCCCCCGATATTGAGCCCGGTGGGCGGCCCGCCGGAGTTCAGCACGTGGACCTCGATGCAGTTCTCGCAGGCCCGGAAAAAGCCCGGATTGGTGACCACGATGTGCGTCGGCGGATTCTGGAAGGCCCAGCCGTTGGGCGTGGCGCCGATGGGGTTGCCGTTGAGGAAGAGCTGCGCGTAGTCATCGGCGAGCACATCGAGGGTGAGAACCGGGTTCTTGAACCGCGGGTCGAGGCAGAAGCAGTACTGGTACACGTAGAGTCCGTTGGGCCCGTTCTGGTTGGCGGAGATCCACTGGGTCCCCGGCACCGTGTCCCACAGCGGATGGATGTTGGTGATGACCGTGGCTGGCCGGGGGGTAAATCCGCCGGAGGCATCAACCACTACTACCCAGTCGTCATCGTCGAGCCCGTTGCCGATGAAGTTGCCGTTGTCATCGACGCCGGTGTTGAGCGACTTATCCAGGTCCTGCGGCGGGCAGCAGCAGGCCCCGTCGACGGCAGTGATGTTGGCCAGGTAGTTGACCCCAGTGGGCGCGCCGCCGATGTTCTGGACGTTGATGGTGACGCAGTTCTCCCCGCCGAAGATGAAGTGGTTCGGATTGTTCGTGCTCAGCGTGGTCGGATTGACGTCGCTGAACCCTCCGGTATTGCCCAGTAAATTGCCGTTGAGATAGACCTGCCCGGCATCATCGGCGCGGCTCTGAATCGTGAACACCGGGTTCTTGGCGCGCGGGTCGAGACAGAAGCAGAATTTGTATTGGTAATCCCCGTTCGGACCAAAATAGGTCGCGCTGACCCACTGCGTCCCGGGGATGGTGTTCCAGAACGGGTGCGGCGTGACCACGGTGGCCGGTCTCGGCACGGTCCCCCCGCTGGCATCGAGGGTGACGATGGTGTCGTCATCATCCTGGCCGACGGGAATAAGGTTGCCGTTGTCATCGACGCCCGAGCCGATGTCCAAATCGAGATCAGTTTGCGGGCAGCAGGGATCGTCGAAGCACTTGGACTTGGAGAGAATGGCCATGACAAACAGGTTGATATCGACGGCCGTGTACACGCCGTTCTCATCCATGTCGGCGCAGGTGCAGTTGTCGGTGGGCAAGGGGTTGCCAAGGAAGCAGCGGACGAATCCGGCGATATCCTGGGCATTGAGGATTCCGTTGCCATCCACGTCGCCGAGGCACTCGCAGGTCGGATCAATGCAGTCGCAGCAGATCGTGATCGTGCCGTCGCCGTTTTGAACTTCGTTGGTCACGCAGACCTGACCCGGCGGACATCCGCCTTCGCAGTGCGGCACCGTTCCCACCGCGCCGATCTCCACATGACACTCCTGGGGATTTCGGCAATCACACTCGAGCACTTCGTAGAACGGCGTGCCGGGCTGATAGCGGACGCACCGCGGCTTGCATTGGTCGATCGGAGGGACGGGGCCGGGGCACACGAAGTTGACGCAGTTCTGGCGGTCTGACGTGGGCACGCACTCCGGCGGATCGGGCCGGCACTCGCAGCAGTACAGCGTGCCATTCGGCGTGGTCGTGACCGTGCTGAAGCAGGTGAACCCCGGCGGACAATCGCCCACGCAGTAAGGCTCTGGATTCACCGCATCGGGCGGCGCGACGTGACAGCCCTGTACCCCGGGCTGCGGATCGGGCGTGCATTCGCAATCAGTGACCGTGATCAGCCCCTGGAAGTCCAAGAGGATGCAGCGGGGCTTACAGGTTTCGCTCGGGGTGGGACAGGTATGCGGCAGACAGCCCAGGACAGCGGGATTCGGATCCGGCTCGCAGGGCGGCGGATCGATGGCCTGGCAGTCGCAAGTGAACTCGGTGCCGATGGGATACTGGGTGAAGATGACCTGGGTCTGCCCGGTCGGCTGACCATTGGCAAACACGCGGCACTCGTTGCCGGGAGGAGGCACGGGACAAAAGCCCGGACAGCGGACAAAGTCGCCCACGACCGAGACGGGACCACAAACGCCCGAGTCATTGACGCACTGACATTCAACGGCGTGGACAAGTCCCGCCGCGTTGGGGGAATAGACGACGCGAGTTGGCCGGCACTGGAGTCCCGGGACCGTCGACTGGCACTGCGCGGCTTGAAGTGGCGCGCAGAGCTGGTTTCCAGGCGGGAGAGGGCAGACTTGTCCTTGACCGAACGCCGAGGCCGAGAATCCGCTGCACAAACACAAACAAATCGCGACCAGGACCGTTCGACGGACGTACTGCATCTTCGACATGATTGAGACTCCTTCCACCCGTCACCCTCACGTGACTGGCATGTATTGACTCGCCAATCTGCGACGGCGCAGCGGCGATACGCAGGGCGCGTATGGAGAAGGGAACCCGCCCTTACCTTGCATCCGTAGTTGAAAGGAAAATCTCCAAGTTGGAAGGCCAGAATCCGCGTTTCTGAGCCCAGAGACGGCGATTTCCAACGGTTTCGGGCGGTCTTGGAGTCGCGTAACCAATTAGGTATAATGGATTTATCGCATCGGGGAAGGAAGCGTGAGTTCACCCAATCTTTATGTAACGACGACCGCCTTGCTCGACGGTCTCCACGAGCAGGGTAATCGAGCAGCATGGGACGAGTTTGACCGCCGTTATCGACCCATCCTGGTGGCGTTCCTCCGCCGAACCGGGCTCAATGAGGCGGATGCCGCGGATGTCGCCCAGGAGACGCTGGCCTGCTTTGTACAGGACTATCGAAATCACAAGTACGATCGTGCCCAGGGCCGTCTGCGATCGTGGCTCATCGGCATCGCACGTTGCCGAGTGGCGGATCTGTGGCGA
This sequence comes from Phycisphaerae bacterium, assembly GCA_035275405.1. Lineage (NCBI taxonomy): Bacteria > Pseudomonadati > Planctomycetota > Phycisphaerae > Phycisphaerae bacterium. Next base: position 594,681 of record DATEMU010000003.1, on the reverse strand, counting down.
TCGGCCGCCCGTCGGCGGGTGACTCGGGGAGAATCGGCGATCCTGGACCTGCCGGTCGAGGCGGACGCGGATTCGGCGTGGGAACAAGAGGAACGCCGGTTCATCTTTCAGCAGGCCATCCGGGAACTGCGCGAGACGACACGTTTCAACGAACGGACCATCGAAGCATTCGAACGCGTCGTACTTCGCCATGAGCCAGTCGAGGCGGTCTCGACTCAGATCGGATTGACGCCGCAGGAAATATACAACGCGAAGAACCGCGTAGTTGAGAAATTGCGCGACATCGTCAAGCGATACGAGGCGAGCTTTCTGGGCGGGTGAAAGATGTCGGTCTCGCCAATGCCATGTCCGTCATCCGACGAACTTGAAGGAATTGCCATCGGCGGGGACGTACCGTCCAGCGTCCGAAATCACGTCGACAACTGTGTGGCCTGTCGTGGTTCGCTGGAGCGCATCCGCGAAGACAATCAGTTTCTCAGTCACTTTGCTGTTGCGGGCAGATTGCTCCCCGCGAATGTCCCCGAGCCGGATTATCGCCTGGACATTCCCGGCTACACGATCGTTCGCGAGATCCATCGCGGCGGTCAGGGCGTGGTGTATCAGGCGGTTCAGCACTCCACGAAACGGGATGTCGCGATCAAGATCATGAAACAGGGGCCCTTCGCGACCCTGGCCGACCGGGTCCGCTTCGACCGCGAAATCGAAACGCTGGGGCGGCTGAACCATCCGCACATCGTGGCGGTTCACGATGCCGGGACCGCCGCCGGTTTTCACTATTTCGTAATGAACTACGTGGATGGCCGGGCTCTGGACGAAATTGCGGATTCAACAGGCGCCGACTCACCATCTCCGAGGCAGACGCTGGGTGAATTCATCGCGCTATTCTGCAAGATTTGCGACGCGGTGCATGATGCGCATCTTCGCGGAATCATCCACCGCGACCTGAAGCCCAGCAACATCCGCGTCGATCAGTCCGGGCAGCCGTTTGTTCTGGACTTCGGACTGGCGAAATCCGCCGAGGCGCAGGCGGATTCGATGATGACGCAGACGGGCCAATTCGTCGGTTCGCTTCCCTGGGCGTCGCCGGAGCAGGTCGAAGGAGCGTCCACGAAAGTTGATCTGCGGACCGACGTGTATTCGCTCGGAGCCATTCTTTACCAATTGCTCACGGGGCGGCTGCCGTTCGACGTGGGCACCAACCTGCGCCGGTCGATGGATGACATCCTCCATCGCGAGCCCCCCCACCCCGGCGCGATCGCCGCGGCGGCCGGTCGCGCGACGATCAACGACGAACTCGAGACGATCGTTCTCAAGTGCCTCTCCAAGGAGCGCGAACGGCGCTATCAAAGCGCCGGGGATCTGGCCCGCGACCTGCGGCGTTATCTGATCGGCGAGCCGATCGAAGCGAAGCGCGACAGCGCGATTTACGTCCTGCGGAAGACGCTGCGGCGCTATCGGCGACGCGTGGCCTTCGCGGCGGCGTTCATGATGCTCTTCGCGTTCTCCAGCGTCGTGATGACACTGCTCTACCGCCAATCGACGCAATTGGAGCGCGAGGCCGTCCGCTCCGCCGCGTCAATGGCCGAACTTCTCTCTCGCAATCAGATCGAGCAGGGGCGCATGGCCGGACTGCTGGGAAACATCGATCAGGCCGAGCGGTTGCTGTGGCGCGAGCTGCTCACCCATCGCGAAGGGTCGGATTCTTCATCGTTGCGGCTCAATGAACCGCCGGGACCACCGGAGGCTTACTGGGCGCTGTGGGAAGTCTATCGCCGCAATCCCTGTCGGCGCACGATTACCCCCGCCCCCGGTGCGATGCGCTCCGTCACACTCTCCGGCGATGGAAAAACCATCTGGACCGCGGACGTGGACGGCAATATTCAAAGGCTCGACGAGCGCGGCGAGCGACTCGACGGATATCACGTAGCCTTTCCCAGCCCTCTCGGGCTTCCAGTGGTGGATGCCCGCGGCGACTACATCTTTAAATACGATACCTCCTGTTACGCGGTATGGCGACGCAACGATTTGCAAAAGCCCCTGGTGGAGCTGCCGCGTTCCTCCGTTCTCGAGTCGGGCGGCTTTTTCGTTTCGCGAAGCGGACGCCGGTTTGCCGCGATTCACGACGGCGCGGCGTTCGTCTGGAATACCGATCCGATCGGCGAAGCGGGCCGTTTCGAGATCGACGGCGCCGCCATTCTCGGGATCGCCATCTCGAACGACGATCGGCGGCTCGCCGCGCGCGATCGCCTCGGCGGATTGTATGTCTGGGACATCGAATCGAGGCAGCGCCTGATCACAGCGCTCGGGGCAGCGGCGGCGCGCGAGAACCTGCGCGTCATCGGTGGCCTGTTGTTCGCGCCCGATGATCGCAGGTTGGCAGACGGCTGGGAGGAGACGGCCGGACGCATCTGGGACCTGGCCGCGGACCCGCCTGATTTCGTTGAACTCTCCGAGCGACCCGGCAGCCATCGAATCCTCAGTTTCAGCCCCGACGGCAGCCGGCTGGCGGTGGGAGACATGGGCGGCGAACTGCGTGTCTTTGACGCGCAATCGGGAAAGCGCCTGGTCGGGATCGTCGCCCATGCGGGGCGCATGCGGAGCGTCGCCTTCACCGGTGACGGACGGGGTATCTGGACCAGCGGTGACAATGATTTGCGCCTTTGGGAAGTCGAACCGGACGCGGGCGTTCGCGTGGCGCGGATCGCCGGCGAGTCGTTGCACGGCGTGGATATCAGCCCCGACGGCCGACACATCGCGGCCGGCGGCGGAATGGGAGCGCTCCAGTACATCGATCGGGACTCGTGGAATGTAGTCACCGCTCCATTCGGCAATGCCGCGATCATTTCGGCCGTTGCCTTTTCCCCTGATGGCGAGCGAATCGCCGCCGCCACGTATGGAAACGCTGTCTTCGTATGGTCGCGAAGCGATCCCGGGCGGCCCGCTATGCGACTGGAGCATCCGGGCCTGGTCAGTTACGTCAGTTTCAGCCCGGATGGGGCGCGGTTGGCCACTGCGTGTGATGACGGGGGGGTTCGCATCTGGCGCGCCGCGGACGGGGCCCCGGAGCGCGAGTTTCGAGATTCGAACGACCGCGTGCCGCAGTTGGCGTTTGATCCGCCAGGCCGACGACTCGCCGCCGCCGTCCGGAACGGGGCGCTTCTGGTCTGGAAGCTCGATACCGGGGAATGCGAAATCTGGCGACAGGCGACCCACAACCCGCTCCGGGCCGTGCGATTTTCGTCCGACGGTCGATGGCTGATCGCCGCCGGGGCGAATCGCACTTTGGAGATGTGGGACGCCGAGCGCGGCCGCGTCGAGGAGACGATCGCCGGACACCGACAGGAGATTTACTGTGTGGATATCAACCGCAGCGGCGAATGGATGGCCAGCGGCGACGCCGGCGGGAACATTCTCCTCTGGCACACCCCGACGCGCCGACTCCTGGCGACGTTGACGGGACATTCCGGCTCGGTCATGGCACTGCGCTTTTCACCTGATGGGCGCACGCTCATCTCCGCGTCTCTGGACGGGACGCTTCGGGATTGGGACTTGACCTATTATGGGCGCCACATCGCGGGAAATTTCGAGACGCAGTTTCAGCGATTAGGAATGATGTGCCAAGGAGGCGAGGAGCAATTAGTCGCATGGCGGCGCTGGGCCGAGGGGTACCGCCCCGCCCAGTAACTTGTGGCCGCTGGCCATCGGTTATGATGGCGCGCATGGCATCGCCTGAGCACGAAATGGTGCCGGAAGGTTACCGCCGCCACATCATCACGTCGGTGCGGCGCGACGAGACCAACCTGACGATCGAATATGGCGGCCGTGTCTTTGCGGGAATTACTCTGGCCGAACTTCCGGAGGGCATCGCGGATGCGATTCAACCCGGAACCGAGGTCTATTTTCGCACACACGACGGCGAGACGGGCGATCTCGGCCAGGTCGCGCACATCCTGATCCGCCACCCGCGCGAGGATGGGTGGGCGGAGATCTACGCGGACTATTGAGCAGTCACCGCAGCATTACAAGATATTTAGATCGGAGTACCCCGTTTGAAGGGGGAAAAAAGCAAGCGAGCGGCCGATGGCCGCTTGAAAAACGGCGTGGTTTAGAAATACTACAAGGACGGCACACTCGAACTGGTCAAGATAGAACAGCATAAGCCCAAGGTGAAAGCGTGAATCAGCCCATGTTGAATCCCGTTCGAGATCGACGGGTCGTGGATGCCTCGCTGCTTATCCTCCGCGTCGTTGTGGGAGTGATTTTTGCGGCGCATGGGGCGCAAAAGCTCTTCGGCGCCTTCGGCGGGCCGGGATTATCGAAGGTGGTCGAGATGATGGGCCCGATCGGCTATCTCGTGACGATCGGCGAGTTCTTCGGCGGGCTGGGCCTGATCATCGGTTTCCTCTGCCGCTTCTCGGCCGCGTCCTTGATCGTCATCATGATCGGGGCCATCGTGCAGGTCCATGGTCCCAAGGGGTTCTTCCTGAGCGCCGGCGGTTTTGAATACAACCTCGCCCTCATCGGCCTCCTCGCGCCTATCCTCCTCGCCGGCCCCGGCTGGTTCAGCCTCGGCCGGTGCCTGCCGCTGCCAAAGTCAGACAAGACCGGGCGACCAATGGCAGTCTTGGAGTAAACTACCTTCCGGCTGAGCCAAGGAGCAGAAACATGAGCCGGATACGCGTACTCGTCGGCACGAAAAAAGGCGCGTTCGTTCTAACGTCGGACGCCACCCGAAAAAAATGGGACATCAGCGAGCCGCATTTCGCGGGCTGGGAGATTTATCACGCCAAGGGCTCGCCCGCCGATCCCAACCGCATTTACGTCTCGCAGACCAGCGGCTGGTTCGGCCAGATCATTCAACGTTCCAATGATGGTGGAAAAACCTGGGTGCAACCCGGGACGCCGCCCGGCGAGCCGACCACCACACCCGACGGGATGCCCAAGGGCGAAAGCAACAAGTTCGTGTACGACACCGCGCCGCCAAACGGTAAGCCACTCACCACGCACCAGTTTTACGACGGCACGCAGCACCCCTGGGAATTCAAGCGCGTGTGGCACCTCGAACCCTCGCTGAACGATCCCGACACCGTCTACGCCGGCGTCGAGGACGCGGCCATTTTCCGCACAACCGACGGCGGCAAAACCTGGCACGAACTCGCCGGCCTGCGCGGTCACGAATCCGGGCCGAAGTGGCAGCCGGGCGCGGGCGGCATGGGCCTGCACACGATTGTCCTTGACCCGAAGAACCCCGACCGAATCCACACCGCCATTTCCGCCGCGGGCGTGTTCCGCTCCGACGACGGCGGCAAGACCTGGTCGCCGAAGAACCGCGGGCTGACGTCGAAATATCTCCCCGAACAGGACCCGCCCCCGGAAGTCGGCTTCTGCGTCCACCGCATCGCGATGCACCCGTCAAAGCCAAATACGCTCTTCATGCAGCTCCACTGGCACGTCTGCCGGAGCGACGATGCCGGGGACCACTGGCAAAAGGTGAGCGGCAATCTGCCGAGCGACTTCGGCTTCCCCATCGTCGTCAATGCCAACGAACCCAACACCATCTACGTGGTCCCGATCCTGAGCGATTCCCTGCATTACCCTCCCGACGGCAAGCTCCGCGTCTACCGCAGCCGCGCGGGCGGCAACGAGTGGGAGGCGCTGACCAAGGGTCTGCCCCAAAGCGATTGCTACGTCAACGTCCTGCGCGGGGCAATGAGCGTCGACACGCTCGACCCCTGCGGCATCTACTTCGGCACGACGGGCGGTCAGGTCTATGCGTCGGCGGATAACGGCGACAGTTGGACGGCGATCGCCCGCGACTTGCCGGCGGTCTATTCCGTCGAGGCGCAGTCGCTGCCCTGATGGCGTGCTGCGCCAGACAGGTTTCGTCCTCGATCATCGCCCGGCCCGTGACACGGCGTCGCATTCCCCGTTACAATCGCCTCTTTCACGCTTGGCCCGCAAGGAGTTGAAAGATGCGCCAGTCCACCATCGTACTTTCGGGGATCGTCATGTTGCTCACCAATACGCTTGCCCACGCCGACGAAGGCATGTGGCCGCTCAATCACCTGCCGACACAAACGCTTCAGAAAAAGTACGGCTTCACGCCCGACGAGGCCTGGCTCAAGCACGTCCAGCGGGCCAGCGTCCGCGTCGGCGAGGGCGGGTCGGCCTCCTTCGTCTCGCCCGACGGCCTGCTCATGACCAACCACCACGTCGCCTCCGACGTGATCGCCGATCTTTCCGACGAGAAGCACGACTACATCAAGGACGGCTTCTACGCCCCGACCCGCGACAAGGAACTCAAGTGCCCGCACCTCGAACTCGACGTACTCATGGAGATCGAGCCGGTCACCGACCGAGTAAATGCCGGGACGGAGAAGATGTCCCCCGCCGACGCGCTGGCCGCGCGCAAGAAGGCCAAGGCCGAAATCGAAAAGGAGGCCAAGGAGCGGACGGGCCTGCAACCTCAAGTTGTCGAACTGTACAACGGCGCCCGGTACGACCTCTACCTCTACAAACGCTACACCGACGTGCGGCTGGTCTTCGCGCCGGAGTCGGAGATCGCCTTTTTTGGCGGCGACCCGGAGAATTTTGAGTACCCGCGCTTCAACCTCGATGTCTCTTTCCTCCGTGCGTACGAGGACGGCAAGCCCGCCAAAACGCCGGACTATCTCAAGTGGAGCGCGACCGGCCCCAAGGACGGCGAACTGACGTTCATCTCCGGCCACCCCGGTCGGACCCAGCGGCTCTACACCGTCGATCACCTCCGCTTCCTGCGCGACGTGCACATCCCGCTCATCCTCAACGCGTACAACCAGCGCGAGGTCGCGCTGATGCTCTTTTCCCAACGCAGCGCCGAGCAAAAGCGGATCGCCAAGGATGATCTGTTCGGCATCCAAAACGGCCGCAAGGCCTACGGCGGCATCTTGGCCGGTCTGCTCGATGCGAAGCTGATGGACCTCAAGGAGCGGGCGGAGAAGGAGTTGCGAGCGTTTATCGACGAGGACGCGGCGCGGGCGAAGGAGTACGGCGAGGCGTTTGACAAGCTCTCAGCAGCGCTCAACAACGTGCGCTCGTTCTACGCGGAATATTTCCTCATCGAGAACCGCCGGGCGGGCTTGTGCCGGCTCTTTTCCATCGCCTCGAAACTGGTCCGCGCCGCCGAGGAAAAGGCCAAGCCTGACGGCGAGCGGTTGGAGGAGTATCGAGACGCCAACCTCCCGTCGCTGGAGGGCGATCTTTTTTCCGCCGCGCCGATCTACCCCGAACTCGACCAGTACAAGCTGGAGGACAGCCTCATCCGCCTGGGCCGCGCGCTGGGCGGCGATCATCCATACGTTCAGGCGGCCTTCGGCGGCAAGAGCGCGGCGGCTCTCGCGGCGGAACTCGTCGGCGGAACGAAACTGCTCGACGTGGCTGTTCGCAAAAAGCTCTACGAAGGCGGCTCGGCGGCGATCGCCGAGAGCAAGGATGCCATGATCCGCTACGCCGCGGAACTCGACCCGCCCGCCCGCAAGATCCGCAAACGCTACGAGGACGAATTCGAGAGCATCGAGAAGGACGCCTACGCCGAACTTGCCAAAGCGCGCTTCGAGAAGTACGGCCAGACCGTCTATCCCGATGCAACCTTCACCCTCCGCCTCGCCATCGGAACGGTCAAGGGATACGAAGAGGCGGGCCGCAAGATTCCGCCGATGACGTCCTACGCCGGTCTCTACGACCTGGCCGCCAAGCACGAGAACACCGACCCTTATCACCTGCCCAAGCGTTGGGAGGAGCGCAAGGACAAGCTCGACCTGTCCGTACCGTTCAACTTCGTCACGACGAACGACATCATCGGCGGCAACTCCGGCAGCCCGATCTTCAACCGCAAGGCGGAAGTGGTCGGCATCGTCTTCGACGGCAACATCCACGGCCTGATCTGGGACTTCCAGTTCAGCGACGAACTCGGCCGCGCCGTGGGCGTCCACAGCCAGGCGATCATCGAGGCGTTGCGAAAGGTGTACGACGCCGGTGCCTTGGCGGATGAGATTCTCGGGAAGTGAACTGAGTCCGCGATACCGCCTACCGATTCACATACTGCTTTGCAAAGAACTTCGCCGTCAGAGGCTCCCCCGTCGCCCGCTTCGTCAGGTCGTTCCACGAATACAGGTTCCCCGGGCCGAAGATGTGTTTGCGCAGGTAGTCCCCCGCCTCCTTCTTGCCGTAGAAACTCGTCGTCGTCGGATCGCTCACGCCGAGCACCTCCGCCGCGATCTCGTTGTGCACCTGGCACGCGAAAAGATCGCCCATCATGTAGCTATGGTAATAAACCGGTGCCGTCACGATGTGAATCTTTGCGGCGTAGTCCGGCCGGCTCGTCGTCTCCGGCGGGTTGAGCAGTTGGTACTTTTTCTTGAGGTCCCACCAGAGCTTGCCCAGGTCCTGTTGCGGGTTGTCGTACATCCCGCGCTCGAAGCGCACCATCACCTGCGTCCAGCGGCTGAAGATCAGCTTCTCCGCGCGGAGTTCCCGCCGCGCCGCCGCGACCACTTCCACCGCCTTCTCCGGCGGCAGCTTGCGGCACTTCTCCAGCCAGTCCTCGTTCTTGCACATCGCCCCGATCATCATCGCGAACCCCTCAGTCGTGATGCTGTGTGACGCCTCGTGCAGAACAAACGGCACGTCCTTGTCGATGTACTTGTCATAGACCGCGTGGCCCAGTTCGTGCAGCAGCGTGTCCATCCAGTAGGCATTCTTCTTGAGGTTGCACAGCGTCCTCACATCCCCCTCGCGGTCCAGGTCCGTGCTGAAGGCGTGCGGGCTCTTGCCGGGCTTCTCGTACAGGTCGCTGCGGGCGATGATGTCGTCCACCTCCAGCCCCATGCTCTCGTAATAATCCCGCGTCAGGGCCAGTAGGTCCTGGTCCTTAAACACTTCATCCAAATCGAGCGCCTGCATGGCCGGGGCTTCCTGGAAAAACAGGTCGCCAAAATGCCACGGTCGCAAATCCTTCACGTCGATGCCGAACTTTGCGGCACGAACCTTGTCAATCTCGCCCTTGAGCTGCGCGAACGGTCCCGCCGTCAACGAATCGAGCTCATCAAACACCCGAATAAGCTGGTCATCGCCGATCTCGTCCAACTCCAGCTTCATCACGTAAAAATTCTTGAACCCCAGCGACGTCGCCAGTTGATTCCGCAGCCGGACAACCTCCTTCAACTTGCCCTCGATCTTCTGACCGACGGCCATGTAGCCCTCCCAGGCCTCTCGGGCCTGCGCGGAATCCTTGGTATCCGAGACAATCTGGCGGACATCGTTCTCGCTCAGTTCTTTGCCGCCGACCCTACTGCGATGCGTGTTGAAGATCTGTTCGACGTCATTTTCGATCTCCACGATTTTTTTCTGAAGCGCGGGATCCGCCTGGCCGGGCAGGAACGTGAGGTACATCACCTCCAGGAGCCGCTTCTGCACCGGATCAGTCACCTGCCCGCCGTCGCGCAGGCTCTTGAGCTTCGCAAACGTCGCCTTGTCGCTGTGCAAATCGACCAGCGCCGCCTCGGCCTTCTTCTTCTCCGCATACGCCTCATCCGACCCGGTCGTGTTCGCCACCCACCACGCCTTCGCGGAGCGCACGAACAGTGGCTTGAACTTCTCCAGATAAGCATCGTGCAGGGAGCGGAATTCGCGCTCCGCCGCGCTACCGGCCGGGGAACTGGGCCCATCGGCCATCGATAGTGACGAAGAAATACTCATAATCGCCGCCGCCCAGAGGGTCGTCCGCAAGAGGAACATCGCCATCTCCTAAAACAAGGAAGGGTTGTCACAAGCCACAGCATAACGCGCCGCGGCTATCAACGTCATCTCGGAGTCTCCATAGACTTGCCCCCTCACAAAGGGCTACAATGGCGTCGTCTTACCCCGCTTCGGGGTTGTCGGCGTCCGCCGCCGAATCGGAGGAATCATCATGGGAAGTCTAGAGGGAAAAGTCAGTCTGGTGACCGGGGCATCGCGGGGGATCGGCCGGGCAATCGCCATCGCCCTGGCAGAGGCGGGTTCGGACGTCGCCTTGACCTATGTCGCCCAACGAAAACCGGCCGAGGAAGTCGCGTCGCAGATTCACAAGCTGGGCCGTAAGGCGATCGTCTACAAGACCGACGTCTCTCTGCCGGAGGATGACGACGCCCTCGTCGCCCAACTCAAAAAGGACTTCAAGGCGATCAACATCGTCGTCAACAACGCCGGCATCACCCGTGACAAATCCTTCGTCAAGATGGACCGCCCCATGTGGCACGAAGTCCTGAACGTCAACCTGACCGGCCCGGCCATGATCATCCACCGCCTCGTCAAGCCCATGATCGATGCCGGCTGGGGACGAATCATCAACATCACCAGCATCGTCGGTCAGATGGGCAACTTCGGTCAGGCCAACTACGCCGCCGCCAAGGGCGGTCTCATCGCCCTCACAAAAACCCTCGCCCGCGAATTCGCCAAGAAGGGCGTCACGGTCAACGCCGTCGCCCCCGGCTTCATCGAGACGGACATGACCGCCGAAGTCCCCGCCGCCTCGCTGGACGTGGTCAAGGCGATGACGCCCATGGGCCGCCTGGGCAAGCCGGAAGAAGTCGCCGCCGCCGTCGTGTTTCTCGCGTCGCCTGAGGCCTCGTTCATTACGGGGGAAATCCTCGGGGTCAACGGCGGGATGTACATGTAGGAAATGACGAATAGCGAATGGCGAATAGCGAAAGTTCGCTGGTGCGATCCCGGCGCGCCGGGATTCTCGCACCATCCCCCTTGGTAATCCCTTCCCACAGTCATGGCATTCTGCGACAGCCCGAAGGACTGACCGTTAGTAGGCAGCGACAACTCCACTGTACCCAATGCCGCCCGCCCACCCCCATCGATCCCGTAGGGTTCAAATTCACCCTACGCCACCGGCGTTGCGTCGATAGGAATCGCTTGTGCAGGTCGAGTCTTTGAGACCCGCCGCCCCGCAACTCTAGGCCCGTTCGGGTTCAACCAACGCGTTGATCTCTACCGGCTGCCCGCACTCCGGGCAACGTCCGGACGTGTTGCCGGTCAGGTTGTAGCCGCAGCGGGGACAGAGCGGCAGTTCCATGTAACAGGCTTTCCACAACAAGAATCGGCGGATTAGCTTAGCGATGAAGTATGAAGTGCCCAGCCATAACAAAAGGAGAAAGGCCAGGTAAAGCGGCAAGGAAAAGTCGATGACAGGCCTTAATGTTTGCGCAACCCATGGCGGAGATCCTGCGTCAGCGGCATCTAACAGAACAAATGCAACGATCAAGGAAACAACAGCAACGGCGATCGAAGCGACTCGTTCGCTTCGCGGGCCAAAGCGTTTTTGAACGCTTCTTATACTTCCGGCCCGCTTCAGCCAACGTCGCCGTCGGATTTCAGGTCGCCACAGCATCACGACGGGAATCCCAACGAGAAGAAGCGGAATCCAGAGTGGCATCACGATAACTCCAACGGAACCGAAGGAACCAGAACCGCGAGCATAGGACGGAACATAAGATGAAGGCCACTTAGGTAGCCAAGAATGATACTCGCCAAAGACAAAGCTCTTGATTGATTCCGTTCGATTCGACGTCGTAAAACCTGCATTCCATACGATTGCGCCCGCTTGAAGCTGGTGAAATCTATAGACTTGAGAGGATGGATGATCAGCGCCTTCGGTTGGCCATGATAGGCCGGTTAATACGCGATACGTGATGCTTGTGACGTGGCTGAGGATCCACAAAACTGAAATCAACAAGAGTGTCACCGTTGCGGCCCATCGAATGCAAGCTCGTATTTGCCCAGTTCGACGCACGACAATATTACCTCAGCGGATCATCATGCGAATGTATCCGCCACCGATTCGCTGCCAGTCCCTTGTAAGATAGTGCCACACTCGGACAGCGGCCCGACGTGTTGCCGGTCAGGTTGTAGCCGCACAACGCGCAGTGAACACCTGAATACGGAAGTCGTCGCCAAAACATCCACGATGAAACTAAAAGCAGCAAAGCGCTCGGCAGGCTGATGGGAATAGCGTGTGAACCACGGACTATCAGGGACAGTCACCTAATTCTCCTCACTTTCGTTTGCCGTGCCGCTCGACCGTTCATTACCAGCAGCCGGCATCGTTGCCGGTTGAGACGTAGGCTGGCTGGTCGCCGCGCGCAGATCGAAGTTCCATCGGGTATCTGTATCGAAGGGCTCTCCCAAACGATGCATCCCGGAAACATACGAGGAAATAAGCGCGTTCACTCTTGACAGCGTAATTAACTTGTCGCTCGGGTTTACAATCTTGATGCGGATGTAACCGACCGCGGGAATGACGCGCTCGAACAAATCAGGCTGACGCTTCGCGATCCAGCGGAAGAGGCCGTCCGTCCCCCGGGCCTTGCCTTCTTCGGGTTCACCCAGCTTTTCGAGTTGCGCCTTGAAATACTCTGCGTCTTTGCGCTTCACTGTGATATCAGAGCAAAACAGTGGAGGCGGCGGATCTCCGGTATAACGCTTGCTTGCGTCAGGAGGCTGCCAGTCCGACCAGTGCACGCGATCGCAACCGTAACTGACATACGCGCTCAGGCTGCCCGCATCGTCTGGATTGATGACTTCCACGAAGATCGTGACGCTTGCGGAACAGGCGGCGCGATAGGCCAACCCGATGGGAATCTCATCCATGATCACCCATCCTTCCTCGTGGGGTTGCAGCGCGAGGCCGGCCTCACACTCTATTGCACCGGATGAGTCAGAGACGCAGCCCTTCTCGCATCCATCACAGCCAGAATCACGCCCGAAAGAAACGCACGCCCCCTCAAAACGAACAATATCCGCCGTCACCATGGGAGTGCTGAGGAGAAGCCCAATAATCGACACGCGTCGACCAAGGGACCTACGTTTGTCGTATTTCCGATTCACAAGAGTCTCCTGTGCGTCCTCGCCGACCGCGAGGTTCCTGCCGAATTCATCAACCAAAGCAGTAACTCGCCTAACCCGGGGCGCTCATCGCCGCTCACTCCCGCCAACTGATCGATCTCGCACGCCGACCCACGCCAAAACGCCCGCAGCGCCTTGTCCACTGCCTCGGGCGACACACCCTCGCCTCGCCCACGCAAACGCTCGCACACCATGACCAGTCCTCTTCCTCAAGCCTCAGGCCTCTTAACTAGTCCTACGAGCCCCCACCCGCGCAACGGCCGCCCCGAAAATTTTTTTCCGATCCCTAACCCCTTGCGCCGCCAGCATTAACAACCCCAGCCCCCTAGTTTCGTAAAAGAAATCCATCAGATTAGAGGGCACATTGAGCAAGGTAACTGGTTGAGGACCAAAAAGAACCGGCGAAGCCGCCGCGCTTCTGCTGCACTGACCACCGGCCACTGCGGCTCCGGAGTCTCCGCGCCATGTGCAACCAAAACCACTTTCGTCTCTGTGGCTCGGCGCCTCTGTGGTGCAATCTTGTTCATCTTGTCAATCCTGTCCTTTCGATTGCGCTCGATTGCGCTCGATTGCGCATGAAAAATAATCCGCCGAGGTAATTCCCATGTCCCACGACGCCCAACAGGACAACTGTCGCTCTTCCGTCTTCGAAAAACTCCCTCCCGACCTCCGCCGCGCCGTCAACGTCGCCATCATCGAACACTGCCCGCCCAACTTCCGCGCCATCTGGATGCAGTTCGAGCTGGGCAAGTTCGGTGTCAGCTATTACGCCCTTTACCGCTACGCCCGCCGACTCCGCGACCGCGTCAACCTCGTCGAGGCGGCCGGTCTCGCCGCCGAGGACGACCCCGGTCTCGACGGCGCCATCCGCAAACTCGCCGACCGCCGCCTCTTCGAACTCCTCCTCAACACCGATGGCGCTGAACTCAACAAGGAAATCGCCGCGCTCCTCGCCTCCCACGACCGGTCCGTAAGGACGAAACTCCACGACCGCCGCCTCGCCGAAGAATCCCACCGGGCACGAGCCCGCCTCGATCACGACCGCGACCACCTCCGCCTAAAATCCGAGGCCCTCGAAGTGATGCGCCAACGACACCTGCGGTTGCTCAAAGAGGGCCCCGATCGGTCTCCTCCCGCCCCTCAATCCCTTAATCCCTCAGTCCCTCAATCCCCTGAGCCTGTAAACCCCCAGCCGCTCCGCCTGGCCTGCAGCAACGACGGCGCAGACGGCGTATGCACCGCCCAAGCCGACGCCGACATCCCTCAGCCGGCCGACAGTTGACTTTTTGATGTTTTGATTTTTTGACGTTTCGACGTTTCGACGTTTCCGTCCCTACGGATCAAACCGCCGGACCATCTCATCCGTCACCAGCATCCGCACCTTCTGGTCCAGCGGGCCGGCGGGGATGGAGGCGACGAGCTGCGGCTCCAGGGCGAAGCCGCAGGGGATACCTTTGAACTCGGGCTTGCCCAGGAAGCGATCGTAGAACCCCCGACCGCGGCCGAGGCGGTTGCCGAAGGGGTCGAAGCCCAGACCGGGGACGATGACGAGGTCGATCAGGCTGATGGGGATCGGCAGGCCGTGGATGGGTTCGCGGATGCCGATCTGGTTGCTGGCGACGTCGCCGTCCAAGTCGTGGATCTCGACGGGGACCATCTGGCGGCTGTCCCAACTGACCTGCGGGGCGACGACTTTTTTGCGGTCCTGCCAGGCCTGGAGGACGATCTCCGTCGTGTCCGCCTCGTGCGGCAGCGACAGGTAGATCATCATGATCTCGGCGCGACGGTATTCCGGCTCGGCGAAGAGCCGCTGGGCCGCCCGCCGCGAGCGATTCTGTATCTCGGAGAGGGGGATTTCCGCCAGTTGGGCCCGCAGTTTGGTCCGAAGTTCCTTTTTCACCCAATCCTCGCGATCGCGATGCTCGTAGCATATAGACCGGCCGCAAGGCTTTCAATAGCATGGGCCGCGCGCGGATTGTTCCGCATGGAGTTACGCGTTTTCGCACGCGACGGGTGCTCAATCGGCGCGCAAGTGGCGGTCGGCGGGCAACCCATTTCGTTAGGCCGATGATGAACACAACGTCCTGGCCCTACGCCGCGCTCGTGATCGGGGCGCTGCTGTCGTTCGCGGGGACGCTCATCGTCCGTTCCTGGGCAGCGCGCCGCGGGTTTGTCGATGTGCCCGGTGGACGCAAAGCGCATCCCCGGCCGGTCGCGCTGGGCGGAGGAATCGCGATTCTCTTCGCCGTCGTGGTCCCGATGCTCGCGGCGGTCGCGGCAGCGCGGCTCTTTGGACAGGATCGACCGGCGTGGATGCCGGCGGAGTTTCACCAACACATCGGCGGGCTTCTGGCGAAAACACCGATGGCCCTGGCCATCGCGGCCGCGGCGACGGCGATCTGCATCCTTGGGTTGATCGACGATGCGCGACCGCTGCCGGCGGGGTTGAAGTTCCTCGTCCAACTGGCGATCGCGTTGGCCCTGGTCGTCGGCTGCAACCTGCGCTTGTTGTCGCACCTGCACCCGGCGATCTCGACGGCGCTTTCGGTGCTGTGGATTCTCACGCTGACGAACTCGCTCAATTTCCTGGACAACATGGACGGTCTGGCGGCGGGCGTGGGGATGATCGCCGCCGGAGTCTTCGCCATGACGGCCCAGGGCGCGGGGCAGGTGTTCGTGCCGGCGTGCTGTTGGCTGCTGGCGGGGGCCCTGATGGGGTTCCTGCCGCTGAATTTCTATCCGGCCAGCATCTATCTGGGCGATGCGGGAAGCCTGCTCGTCGGTCTACTTCTTGCGGTCTTCACCATCCTGACGACGTTTGCCTCGCCGGTACAGGGCCAGCATCCCGTCGGCGTGATCGCACCCCTCGTGGTCATGGCGGTACCGCTCTATGACACTCTCAGCGTCATCTTTCTTCGCGCCCGGACCGGTGCGCCGATCTGGAGCGGCGATCGGAGGCACTTCTCCCACCGTCTCGTGTCGCGCGGAATGAGCGAGCGGCAGGCCGTGCTGGTGATCTGGTTGGCTACGCTGGTGACGGCACTGCCGGCGCTGCTCCTGCCGACGGCGAGCTGGACGTTGGCGTGGGGGATCGGCCTTCAGACGGTGCTGGTCGTCGCGCTCGTGGCGCTATTGGAAAGCGCGGGGCGACCGTGAGCAAACCTCAACGCGAGGATGGCCAATTAACGGGATTCGCCGCCGGCGATCTGACAATCTTCGAACGCCTCGCACTTCTGGTATTGGTCGCGCTAATACCGCTTCGAGCCGTTATCTCCGAGACACGAACATTTGAGGTCGCCCGGCTGCTGCGCCATCTCGATACGCCGCCGGGGGCGATGCCCGCGACGACGACGGCGATCTTCGCGGTGATCCTCGGCGCTGCGGTGCTCGTCGCGGCAGTTCGGCTTTGGCAGGGCGGACGAGCCTATCGGTGGACGGGATCGGAGCTGGGTATCGCCGTTCTCGCGATCGCGATGACCGTCAGCACGGCCCGCGCGGGACAAAAGCACCTGGCGCTCACGGGCAGCCTCGATTTCCTGGGCTTGCTTCTCTATTTGCTGACCCTGCGGCAACTCCTTGTCCGACCGTGGCACGTGCGACTGGTGCTCATCGCCATCCTGGCTACCGGCGCAATGGTCGCCGCGAAGTGCGCTTATCAGCGCTGGGTCGAGATTCCCGACACCATTCAGTATTACGAGGAGCACAAGGCGGAGTTTACGCAGGACTCTGGAGCCGACGATCGTTCGTCTGGGATGCTACACGACTTCGAGCAGCGGATGCGCTCCGGCGCGGTCAGCGGCTATTTCCAGCACCCCAATGTCCTCGCCAGTTACCTGATCCTGGTCATCATGACGGCAGCGGCAGTTGCCCAGTCGCGCTGGCGTCGGCGACCCGTGTGGACACTGATTATGCCAGCACTGATCGGGGTTGCCGCGTTCGCCGCCCTGTACTTCGCCCAGAGCAAAGGCGCGGCGGCGGCCTGCGGCGTTGCAATACTCATCTGGCTTTTCACCAGCCGGTTTTCAGACGTGATTCGACGACGACCGTACGCGATCGCGGCGGCGTTTTGGACGGCGTTTGCCATTGCCGCCGTCGCGCTCGTTGCCACATTGCAGGCCAGACCGGAGTCGCTCGGGCGGTCGATGCTCTTTCGTTCGTTCTATTGGCAGGGTGCGTCGACCCTGATACGCGATCAAGGCCTTTGGGGAATCGGCGCGGACAACTTTGGGCGGTATTTTTCGCGTTACAAGGCAGTGGAATGCCCCGAGGACGTGGAGGACCCGCACAGTTGGCCCGTCAAGGCGCTGGCGGAGTGGGGCGCCGTAGGATTGACCGGGATGTTCGCCGTTTTCCTCGGCGTGAGCCTGCGGTTGGCGAAAGGTGAAGGCAAGCCGGACCGTATTCTCCTCGTTGGTTCGCACGTTGTTGAAGCCGATCAAGCCGGCGGATCGATCGTCCTCTGGACCGGCGCGATCGGCGCCATCGTATTCGCATCGTGGGCGGCACTGCTCGCAGGCTCGCCCCAGGACTTCACGATCTTGGTGCTCTATCTGCCGGCGATTCTCTGGGTCATCAGCTCCATCACCGTGTCGTGCGAATCGAGCGCGTCCCGCTTTGTGGCGAATGACGTGCCCGGACCGATGCTCACGACGTTGTGTGCCGGAATGATCGGATTCCTGATTCACACGGGGATCGACCTCGCGATGTTCCAGGGCGGCGCGGCGACGACGTTCTTCGCCATAATGGCCGTTGCGCTGGCGGTGCGCGATGCGCGATGGGAGTCAACTGATCGCGTCGTCGTCCCTTCGCCGAAGAAAAGTGCGGGCGTCGTGGTGGGGGCATTCGGATTTGTTGGAATTGTCTTGTTCGTCGCGTTCGTTGTACGGCCCATGGCCATTGCCGGCGCTGCTCTGCAGGAGGCTCGAACGAGCGGCAAGGGGAACTTGTGGGAGGAGTATCAGAATTCTGGAGGATATCAGGCGTACATACGGGCGATCGACGCCTGGCCGCTCGATGGGACGGCCGTTGACGAGTTGGTCGAGGAACTCACGCGCCGGGCGTCAACGATTGAGCAGGTCGATTTCGCGGCCGAATATGCAAGAATGCTCCAGACCCGGGATCCGCAGAACGCCTCGACCCATCACTATCTCGCGACCCTTTATTTTCGCCGTTTTAGCCGCACCAACGATCCGGCCGATAGGGACCGATCCATCGCTTCGATGCTGCGAGCCGTCGAGATGTACCCCACGTCGCCGAACAGGCGGCTGGTACTCGCGACGCTGTACGAACAATTCGCGCGGCTCACCGATTCGCCGGAACTGCGAAGATTGGCCGCGGCGGAATTGCAAAATGCCCTGGACCTGGACGATCGACGAATTTATGTCTCGGCCCCTAACCGGTTGGGCGCGGAGAACCGCGCGGCGATTCAAGATCGCCTGTCGCAACTTGCGGTTCCCACCTCGCAACCCTAAGTCTGTTCGGGCAACAATAGGTCCTCGTACGTCTCCCGTCGGCGGATGACGCGATAACCGTCACCTTCGACGAGAACCTCCGGCGGATTGGGCCGGCTGTTGTAGTGGCTGGCCATGACCATGCCGTAGGCCCCGGCGGTGAAAATAGCGACGAGGTCGCCGCGCTGCATCGGCGGCAGCATCCGCTCGTGGGCGAAAAAGTCGCCGCTTTCGCAGACCGGGCCGACGACGTCCATGGGAGTGAGGCCGGGGAGGTTAACACATTCGCCGCGCTCGTTTGTGACGAAACCCGTCGCCGGGCGGACGGGCCAGATGAAGTGATAGGCCTCATAAAGGGCCGGTCGGATCAGGTCATTCATCCCCGCGTCGATGATGAGAAAATCCCGCTCGCCGGACTTCTTCAGGTAAAGTACCCGCGTCACCAGAATGCCGGCATTGGCGGCGATCGACCGGCCGGGCTCCATGATGATTTGCAATCGCGGTTTGGTCGCGCCCTGTCCCGCATAGGGAGCGAGAAGCGGCACGATCGCCTCGGCGTAGCGAACCGCGGGCGGAGCCTCGCTGCCCTTGTAGTGCGCGCCGAAACCGCCGCCGATGTCCAACATATCGATCAGGAACCCGCACGTGCGAAGCTCGTCGATGAGCGCGAGACCCTTTTGAATGGCCGCGACATACGGTTCGACGGTATTGACCGGCGAGCCGATGTGCAGATGGATGCCGCGAAGGCGGACCGAATCTTGACGGCCGTAATGATCGAAGACGCGGCGGGCACGATCGAGATCGACGCCGAATTTCGTCTCTTTCTTGCCGGTGCTGGTATACCGGTGGGTCTTGGGGTCTACGTCGGGATTGACTCGGAGGGCGGCGCTCACCGAGATGCCGCGCCGACGGGCGATGGCGATCAGATTCTCCAGTTCGGCCTCGGACTCGATATTGAACCAGCCAATATTCGCGTCGATGGCCCGTTCGATTTCTTCGTCGGTCTTGCCGACCCCGGCGAAGACGATTTTGGCGGGTTCCCCCCCCGCCGCGAGCGCGCGGACGACTTCTCCTCCGGAGACCACGTCAAATCCGGCGCCGCGCTCGCGGAGCAAGCGACAGATATGGAAGTTGCCACAGCTCTTTATGGAGTAACAAATCAACGGATCAACGGCGGCGAAGGCGGCGGCGACGGCGTCGTAATGACGCAGGAGCGTGGCGGCCGAATAGATGTAGACGGGGGTACCGATGGCGTCGGATATTTGCGAGATAGGTACGCCTTCGCAAAAAAGCTCGCCGCTCTGATATTGAAAGTGGTCCATTGATGATTTGCGTTCCTCGCCCGCTTTTTTACTGAGCGGGTTGAGTCGCGGAATCAGGCTTGGCTGCCTCGTTGTGAACGATCTGACCCGACAATACGCCGCCGTAGTTCTTGCCGAACCACGTCCCGCTATAAAAGCCGCGATGGATCATCACCCGCGCCGAGTAGGTCCCCAGTCCGGGCAACGCCATCTCATCGAGCGTGATCATCGCCACGTCCTCGGCCCAAACGACGCGGACGGTAACGGGGATGTACACATTCTTATCAGCGTACTGAATCCGCGCGGTGATGACCCAGTAGTCGTCGCTCGCCTTGGAGACCTTGTCGATCGTGTACACTTCCGGCCGCGGTTCGCTGAGCGGGGCCTTGCCCGCGAGGCCCTCCTCGCCGGTCATCTGCCAGGTGCCCTTCAACGTCGCCCCCGTGAGGGCCTTCTTGAACTCGCGCTCGCGCCTGCGGATACCGGCCTTCCGACCGGTCTCGTCGGAGCGAAGGAGCGCCTTCGATTCATCTAGATCGGGGCCCGTCGTCGTTGTCGGCTCCGACTTAACGCGAATTCCTGTGAGGGCCAGCGCCAGCAGGCCCATGGCCAGGTAGACGGATCTACTTTTCATCGGTTCGTCCTCCAACGGTTACGGCCGCCCGGACCCGGAATTCTCGCCATCATCGTCCTGCCCCACAAGACACAGAATCGGCATGCCCTGTCGCCCAAACGGGGCGACCAGCCCCCGTTTTCTCTCGCCGGTGAGATTGGAGCAGGGCGGTCGTTTACTTTACAATGATCAGTGCAGCGGGCGGCAGATTTGTTCTGCCCGTCCATCGACACTTACCCGGCCCCAGGGCGGGAAGACACCCCTTGTGCGGAGAGACCAGCGATGTGTTTTCGACTCCTAACGGCATTAATGGCGGCAGCATTGGTTGGTGGTTCCGCAGGATGCGGCGGGCCGACGACCTATTCCGGTCGACCGTTGGATTACCCCAAGGCCAAAAAGGTCGATCAGGTGGACGACTATCACGGCACCAAGGTCGCCGATCCCTACCGCTGGCTGGAGGATGACAACTCGGCGGAGACGAAGGCGTGGGTCGAAGCCGAGAACAAGGTGACGTTTGGCTATCTGGAACAGATTCCCGCGCGGGGGAAAATCAAATCGCGTCTGACAAAATTGTGGGATTATGAGAAATACGGCGTACCGTTCAAAGAAGGAGGAAGGTATTTCTTTTCGAAGAACGACGGCCTGCAGAATCAAAACGTCGTTTACACCGCGGAGCAGCTGGATGGTGCGGCGCGCGTGCTGATCGACCCGAACACGCTCTCGGCCGACGGCACGGTCGCGCTGGCCGGTTACACCATCAGCGACGACGGCCGGTACATGGCCTACGGTATTTCCGACGCCGGCTCGGATTGGGTTACCTATCGTGTCCGCGACATCGCCACGGGCCACGACACCAGTGACGAAATCAAGTGGGTCAAATTCTCGGGCGCCTCGTGGACGTCTGACAACAACGGCTTTTTTTACAGCCGTTATGACGAGCCGAACGAAGCCGGCAAGCTGATGCAGGCCAACTACTTTCACAAACTCTATTACCACCGGCTCGGAACACCACAGTCTGAAGATGTGTTGGTCTACGAGCGCCCGGATGAGAAGGAGTGGGGGTTTGCCGGCAGCGTGACGGATGACGGACGATATCTCATCCTAACTGTGTGGAAAGGCACCGAACAAAAGAACCGTGTTTTCTTTAAGGACTTGCAGGATGCCGGCGCGAAGGTCGTCGAACTGCTGAACGACTTCGACGCCGAGTACAACTTCATCGACAACGACGGGCCGGTCTTTTTCTTTCAGACCGATTTGAACGCCTCGCGGGGACGAGTCATCGCAGTCAACACCCACCATCCCGCGAAGGCCGATTGGAAGGAACTGATCCCCGAGTCCAAGGCGACGCTGCAAGGCGTGACGCTTGTCGGCGATCGGTTCATCTGTTCCTATCTCAAGGACGCGTACAGTGAGATCAAGCTCTACGACTTGGGCGGAACGTTCGTTCGCGATGTGGAGCTGCCGGGGCTCGGCACGGCGGGCGGATTCGGCGGCAAGCGCAGCGATACCGAAACTTTTTACTCCTACACGAGTTTCGCCACGCCCGCGACGGTCTATCGCTACGACATCCCCACCGGTACGAGCACGGTCTTCAAGCAGCCGACGGTCGATTTCAACCCGGCCGACTTCGAGACGAAGCAGATTTTCTACAGCAGCAAAGACGGCACGCAGATCCCGATGTTCATCACGCACAGGAAGGGGCTGGAGCTGGATGGCAACAACCCGACCTATCTCTACGGCTACGGCGGCTTCAAGGCCTCAATGACGCCGTTTTTCTCGGTGAGCAACGTCGTTTGGATGGAGATGGGCGGCGTCTATGCGATGGCCAACCTCCGCGGCGGCGGCGAGTACGGTCAGGACTGGCACGACGCCGGGCGGCTCAAGAACAAACAGAACGTCTTCGATGACTTCATCGCCGCCGGTGAGTGGCTAATCGCCAATCAATACACGCGGAGCGAGAGGCTGGCGATCGGCGGCGGCAGCAACGGCGGCCTGTTGGTCGGCGCGTGCATGACGCAGCGACCGGACCTGTTCGGCGCGGCGTTGCCGGCGGTTGGTGTGATGGACATGCTTCGATTCCACAAGTTCACGATTGGCTGGGCGTGGAAGAGTGATTACGGCTGCTCGGAGGACCCCGACGAATTCAAAACGCAATTCGCGTATTCGCCGCTGCACAACATCAAACCGGGCAAGTCCTATCCGGCGACGCTGGTCACGACGGCGGATCATGACGATCGCGTGGTCCCGGCGCACAGCTTCAAGTTCGCGGCCGCGCTCCAGGAAGCGCAGGCGGGCAAGGCCCCCGTCCTGATCCGCATCGAGACCCGCGCGGGCCACGGCGCGGGCAAACCCACGACCAAGATCATCGAAGAGCAGGCCGACAAGTGGGGCTTTCTGGTACGAACGCTGGGGATGGATGATTCCAAGATTCGGGGATGAATCGTTAGATTATCGATTTCGTATTTCGTCCGGCAGGTTCCTCGCGCCGTGGATGACCGCGAGTATTGTGATTTCACCATCACCAACCTGATAGATAAGTCGATAACTATAAATGATTCGCTCTCGGATGTTCTCGTCGTCCCATTCGGGAACGCACCGGCCAATTCGGGGAAATTCACAGAGAAGTCTTGCCTCGGCGAGCACCCGCGCCGCCACCACGGAAGCGTAAGCAGGTGAATCGAGGAAAATGAACTCCACTATCCCTTCGAGATCTAAGAGGGCGGCGTCCAGCCAACTTACTTGATAAGCCATTTTTGCAGACGAGTCTCAGCTTGATCTTGCGGGATCAGTGGTGCGGATTTCGCCATTTCCAGCCGCCGGCGAATTGTATCTGCTACATAGAGTTGATATTGTACATCCTCGATCGAACAATCGTCTGGTAAACGATCAAGAAGCTCTCGGACCTGTTCCTTTGTATTCAACATGGCATTGCTCGTGGTGCCGGCTGACCTGCTCACCCTACTGCCCTATTATACCATCCCTGGGGGCCGTTCGCACGCCAAGTCCCCCTTGGTCCCAGCGACGTGGGCGACATTTCACCAGGACGCCGTCGCCAAACGGTTTGACATCCTCTTACCCTCGCCCTACGTTAACGCCATTATTTGCAGGAATGATCCTGCCGGTCGGGTGCCCATCGCATGAGCCGCGTCGATCTTCGTTCCTACGTCTTCCTCGACAGCATGCAGCCCCAGTACGCCTCCTTCATCGCGACCGTGGCGCAGGGGTTTTTGCCCGTCCCCAAGATGGCGTCGCTGTACGTCGAGATTTCACCGGGCATCGAGATCAACCGCATTACCGACATTGCGCTGAAGAGCACCCACGTCACTCCAGGCATGCAAATCGTCGAGCGGCTGTACGGGATGCTGGAGATCCACTCGGAGTCGCAGGCGGACGTCCGCGCGGCCGGTCGGGCGATCCTCGAGGCGCTGGAGATCAAGGAAGATGACCGGCGCAAGCCCAAGGTCGGCTCCAGCCAGGTGATCCGCAACGTCGATGCGTACCAGACGCAGCTCATCAACCGGATGCGACACGGCAACATGCTCCTGCCGGGGCACACACTCTATATCATGGAGCTGGAGCCGGCGGCCTACGCGGCGCTCGCGGCGAATGAGGCGGAGAAAGCGGCGCAGATCAACATTTTGGAAGTGCGGACCTTCGGGAGCTTCGGCCGCGTCTATCTGGGCGGCGAGGAACGGGATATCGACGTGGCCTATCGTGCGGCCGAGGCCGCAATCGCAGGCGTAACGGGGCGGACGGAAGAGCACAAGCATCACTAGACATGTTCGGGAGGTTTTGACGAATGACTGATGCACTTGGAATGATTGAGACTCGCGGCTTTGCAGCGATGGTCGAAGCCTCGGACGCGATGGTGAAGGCCGCGAAGGTCGAATTGGTCAGCTACGAGAAGATCGGCGGCGGATACGTCACGGCCATCGTTCGCGGGGATGTCGCGGCCGTAAAGGCCGCCTGCGACGCCGGGCAGGCGGCCGCTTCGCGCGTCGGTGAAATCGTCTCCGTCCATGTCATTGCCCGGCCGCACACGAACGTGGACACGGTGCTGCCGCTGGGCCGCGCGGAGCAGGCGAAGAAAGCGGCGAAGGGACAATAGCGAAAAGCGGTCCCTGAACCGGCCTTCGCTTTTCAAGGTCGCGGCTCAAAGTCCGGCGCGTGCTGTCATGTTGCTTGCTCAAGTCATCGGGACCGTCGTTTCCACCCGAAAGGAACAGAGCCTTTCCGGTCTGAAGCTGCTGCTCCTTCGCAACGTGGACATGGAAGGCAAGGCCGCGGGCACAACGGTCGTGGCCGCCGATGCGGTCGGGGCGGGTGTCGGAGAGATGGTGCTGTATGCCAGCGGCTCGTCGGCGCGGCAAACGGTGGCGACCGACAAGCGACCAGTCGATGCCGTGGTGATGGCGATCGTGGATCAGTGGGAAGTCGGCGGGGAGATGAAATACAAGAAATAATGACGAATGACGGATTTCGAATGACAAAAGCCTGTCCGTCGCCGCTCTCCTTTCGTAATTCGTAATTCGACATTTGTAATTGGGCGCCCCATGTCGCAGCTCTCGGATACCCAAATCGACGCCATCGCTCGCAGGGTCGCGGATCGGCTGCGCGCCTCGGCGCCGACATCGCCGACGATCGCTCCTGCCCAGGCGGAGACGCTGGCGCGCGGCGGCGCGCGGCCGATGGGGGTCTTTCGCTCCATCGATGAATGTGTTGCGGCGGCCCGGGAGTCGTTCGTCGCCCTCGGCAGGATCGGGCTTGAGCAACGCAAGGCAATCATCGCCTCCATTCGCGAATCGATGCTGGCCCACGCAATCGATCTGGCCCGTGAGGCCCGCGAAGAAACGGGGTTGGGGCGCGTCGAAGACAAGATCGTCAAGAACCGCGTCGTAACGCGCAAGACGCCGGGTCCGGAGGCCATCGAGCCACGGGCCGTCTCGGGCGATAACGGCCTGACGATCATGGAACGGGCGCCCTTCGGCGTCATCGCGGCCATCACGCCGACGACCAACCCGACGTCGACCATCATCTGCAACTCCATCGGCATGGTCTCGGCGGGCAACACGGTCGTCTTCAACGTCCATCCCAATGCCAAGCGCGTCTCGTGCCGCAATGTCGGCCTCATCAACGAGGCGATCATCCGCGCGGGCGGGCCTCCCAACGTCATCACGGCGATGGCCGAGCCGACCATCGAAAGCGCCCAGGAACTGATGAAGCACAAAGGCGTGCGGTTGCTCGTCGTCACGGGCGGGCCCGGCGTCGTGCAGGCGGCCATGGCCAGCGGTAAGCGGGCGATCTGCGCCGGGCCGGGTAATCCCCCGGTCGTCGTTGATGAGACCGCCGATATCGAGAAGGCCGGGCGCGACGTGGTGTTGGGTGCATCCTTCGACAACAACGTCGTCTGTACGGACGAGAAGGAAGTCTTCGTCGTCGCGTCGGTGGCCGATCGCTTCATCAAAGCCATGGAAGCGGCAGGCGCTGTGGTTCTGACGCGGCCCCAGGCGGCGGCGATCGAAAAGGTCATCTTCGAGGAGACGCGCGGGCCGCGCAAGCCGGGCGTCACGAACAAGAAATGGGTCGGCAAGAATGCAAACGTCATTCTGGAGCAGATCGGCATGCGCGTCCCGGACAGCGTTCGTCTCGCTGTACTCGACGTACCCGTCGAGCACCCGCTGATCTGGACAGAACAGCTCATGCCCGTCCTCCCAGTCGCGCGAGTGGCCAACGTACACGAAGCGGTCGATCTGGCCGTCGCCGCCGAGCACGGCTTCGGTCACTCCGCGGCGATGCATTCCAAGCACTTGTCGCACTTAAGCGAAATGGCCCGGCGAATCAATTGCAGCATCTTTGTAAAAAACGGGCCGATCTACGCGGGCCTCGGCGAAGGTGGCGAGGGCTACAGCTCCTTCTCCATCGCCAGCCCAACGGGCGAGGGACTGACCGACCCGCGATCGTTTTCGCGAGAGCGGCGCTGTGTGATCGTGGATCATTTCAGGATCGTGTGAACCCTCGTGGATGAACATCCCGCCATCGCGCTGATCGAGTTCGGAAGCATCGCCATCGGCGCGCGGGCATCGGACGCCATTGCCAAGAAATCTCCAGTGACGATCGTCCGTACGGGGACGCTCCATCCCGGCAAGTACGCTATCCTGTTCAGCGGTCAGGTTGCGGCGGTGGATGAATCGTATGTGGAAGGATGCCGCTTCGGAGCGGATTGCGTGATTGACCGGGTGTTCCTGCCCGACGTCGCGCCGAGCGTTTACGAAGCCATCCTCGGGCGACGAGGCGACTGGCGGGAGGACACGCTGGGAATTATCGAGACCTTTTCGATGGCGGCGGTCATCGAGGCGGCGGACGCAGCCGTTAAAGGCGCGAACGTCGAGGTCGTCGAGATTCGCCTCGGCGACGGCCTGGATGGCAAGGGGCTGGCGCATTTTGCGGGCGTACAGGCGGACGTGGAGGCGGCGATCGAGATCGGCACGTCGCGGATCGCTCATCGCAATCAACCAGTCTGGAAGACGATCATCCCGCGGATCGATGCGGAGCTTCGGGCGATGTACGCGAAGTCGACGTATTTCCAGGAGGGTACGGGTAGGGATACTCGCAACACCGGCAGGGAGGGCGGCTGATGCTTCTGGGCCGCGTCATCGGGACCGTCGTGCCCTGCGTGGCCTATGAAGGCCTCAAGGGCGTGCCGATGCTGCTCGTCCAGCCGCTCGACAAGCACCGTAAAGACGCTGGGTCACCGATCGTCTGTTGTGACGCGACGCGGATGGCAGGGCCGGGCGAGCTGATCTACTACGAAGGCGGGCGCGAGGCGGCGTTGGCTCTGGAACCATGGTTCGTGCCGGTCGATCATACGATCATTGGCATCGTGGACGGCGTCGACGTCGTCGCGGAGTAGTCGCATGATCCTGGGAATCGTTCGCGGTTCGATGTATTCGACGATTCAGCACCCGTTCTACGTTACCCGCCGAAAGCTCGTCGTGGATTATCTTGACGCGGAAGGAAAACCGACCGGCCGGTATGTCATTGCCGTCGATACGGTCGATGCAGGAGTCGGCGATCGCGTGCTTGTTAACGACGAAGGCAACGGTGCGCGACAGGTGCTTGACGACCCCAACGGCCCGGTCCGAAGTGTGATCGTGGGGATTGTCGACGACGTGAATGTCGGCGGGTAATCATCATCGGAATGGAATACACTCTTTTCGCCGTGCTTTGTCTGACCGCCCTCGCCGGCATCCTTCTCGCCGCGCTTCAACTTCCCGGGACGTGGCTCATCCTTGCCGCGGCGATCGGATACGACTGGTATCACGGCTGGGGGGCGATGGGCTGCAAATGGCTGGTCGGACTGGCGGCCGCGGCGCTCGCGGCGGAGGTCATCGAGACGGGGGCGTCGTATGTCATCGCCCGTAAGGGAGGGGCGAGCCGAAGGGCGAGCATCGGCGCGGTCATCGGCGGCCTGGCCGGGATGATCCTGCTCTCGGCGCCGATTCCGATCCTTGGGACCATCCTCGGCGGGATGGCCGGGTGCTTCCTGGGGGCCCTGGCCGGAGAAATGAGCGTCCGGCAAGACTTTACCGCAGGGACGAAGGTCGGGGTGTTTGCCACCATCGGGCGACTGATCGGCATGATGGCCAAGACGTCCGCCGCCCTCGTCATTGCGGGCATCGTGCTTGTGCTCGCGGCGTCAGCCGTCTGGTAGGATAGTGCAGTCGCGATCCCGGCGCGCCGGGAGCGGATCGGACTACTTCCACCATGCAGGCTACCTTCACGTTCTTCATTGTTTCGGCCCTGACCGTCATACCGCCGGGCTTTGGACCGACGTCTCAACCGGCGTCGCAGCCGGCAACGCGACCCGCCGGCCGCCCCGAGATCGTACGGCTGGTGGCCGAACTGGGATCGCCGGATTTCAAGGCGCGAGAATCGGCGCACCGACAATTGGCGGCGATGGGGGACGCGGTCAGTGTCGAACTGATCGAGTACATCGCCGATCCCGACGAAGAAATCGCCAGCCGCGTGGTGGCGCTCCTGGGCAAGCCGAAGGACCCGGCGCTCCGCGTCGAGGTGGCGGTCAGGCTTCTCTCTACGGCCGATCCCGATTGGATGGAGCGGGGCGTGCACCTTCTCTTTGAGTCGCCGGCAGAGATTATCGAACGCTTTTTCGACCGGACCAAGGACGCGCGGGGTGTGGAGCGGGTGATCTTCGACATCGTCGGCGAGCGGCTTCGCTCGTGGAAGAAAATGGACGACATCTTTCAGGCGAACTATGCCCGGGCCAAGGAAAAGAACCCGGAGGCGGCGGAACGGTTGTTGCAATCCAACCGCGAATCCAACTTGTACGACGCGGAGGCGGCGTACTGGTCGGCAGTCGAGGCGGTGGAGGACTATCGCGACCCGCAGGGCGGCGAAGGCGGCGCGAGCTCTCGCCCTACGAGCCAATCCGGAAATTGACGGTACTTTGCGCGACACATGAGCAGTGGCTCGAGGAAACGCTACTAAACCAGCGACGGCACCTGCTGGCGGATGGGCGGGGTGTTGACGGTGGATGATTTCAGGAGGTCGGCGAGGGTGGTGCGCATGAAGAGGTCGCGGAGGGCGTTGGAGGCTTCCTGATCGGTGCGATCGAGGACCGACTGGACAGCATTCGGAAGACCCTTGACGATAGGGCCGCGCGAGCGCGGCGACGAGAGGACACCGACGCCCTGGAAGACATCGAAGAGTGATATCTTTTCCACAGGGCGGCTCAGTCTAAAGCCACCGCGCGGGCCGCGATCGGAGTGCAGCACGCCGGCGCTGGCGAGTTGGCTTAATATCTTGGCGGCATAGGCCTTGGGAAGCTTGTGCTTCTGGGCGATGTCGCCGGCGCGGACGCCGAGCGGATCGGCGGCGCCTTGCTGTTGCTGGGCGATTTCGTAAACGGCGAGAAGTGCGTACGCTGCTGTTTTCTTGCGGAGCATGTTTTTCTCCCGATGCTGTGTTGCACGGGCGCATCGGCCCCATTCGGATATATCAGATAATAGCTATTGCCTTTTGGAGCCGCCACTAAAGCTTATGCCGCTGGGCATGATCGGGATGACCAAACACACTCGCCCGTGGGGACGGGCCTTAACAATCTATCCGGTGCGATGATCGCGGACAACCAAAAAACCAACGCCGACTCCCCCGCCTGGCTCCGTGCGCTGGCCGGTGAGGACTTGCCGGCGTCGGTGATGGTCGGAGGGTCGAGCTACCAGCGGGTACGGACGTTTAAACACGATTTTTTCGCCGCGACGGGGTTGTATCAAGGGGGCGCACAAAAAATTGTGGTTAAGATCGGACGGATCGCGCCTGTTTTTGGAATCCCGCTGAGATGGTTGGGAAGAGTACTTACAGAACATGAGATACGTTTGTATACACACGCTCAGGGAATCGCCGGCGTGCCCAAGTTCGTGGGAAGATGGGGGCCGACCGGTTTCGCGCACGAATACGTCGAGGGACGACCCCTTTCCAGGGACGACGCCCCGGGCGATCGGTTCTTTGGTCAATTGGCGGCCATTCTGGAAGCGCTGCATCACCGCGACATCGCCTACGTGGACCTTGAGAAACGCGAGAATGTTCTGCTCGGCGAGGATGGGCGGCCCTATCTGATTGACTTTCAGATTTCCTGGCATGTGCCGGCCAACCGTGGCGGCCAGACACTTTTCCTTCGGTTGATCGGGGACATGCTTCGGGCCTCGGATCGGTACCATCTTTACAAGCACTGGCGTCGCTTGCGGCCTGATCAGCTCAGCCGAGCCGACGCCGACCGTTTCGGCCGCCCCCCGTTTTGGATACGATGGCACCGATGGGTATTCCGGCCGCTCACCCTCTTGCGAAGGCAAGTCCTGGTATGGCTGGGTGCCCGTGACGACATCCGCGTCCGCTCGCCGGGTTGAGGTAGGAAAGCGAGTCGGTCTCCACTCACCCCTTACCCAGGATAGGCTCTGCATGGCAGTCACGACGGAACAACGAGACAAGGTCGAGGCATTTCGAGTCCACTTCGAAACGGCCCTGGCGAGGGATGAACGATTCGCCGGCTCGCATCGGCACGATCGTGAGGACGGCTCGACGCTGGCGACGCGCTGGCGGTCGTCCGTCAACGAACACGTCTGGTTCGAGATCGCGGTCCGGCCGCTGATACCGCAAGTACGGGTCGGCGTCCTGACGGACGATCGATGGAAGAGCGAGGACTTCGAAGAGAGGATCGAGGAGTCGGGCGATACGATGAGCGAGTTCGTGGAGATGGGCTTCCACGAAGCCGGCCTGGAATGGCTGGAGCCGACGGTGGAGCACTTCCGCGAGGAGATGAAGTACTTCTACTTTGCGACGGCGTTCGAGCTGCGCGATCTCAACGAATTGTCGGACCCCGCCGTACGCAGCAAGACGCGGCAGATGCTCGAAGGCTATGACCGCGCGTTTGGGCCGTTCATCAAGTAACGCAGGCCCCCGCCACCTTGCGGTGACGGGGGCTGCGATGTCCCTATCCGGCCCAACGGGGGGAGGCTTCGTTCTATTGATCGTGCAGTTGAATGTTCCCGCCGACGAGCGTACCGGTGGCGGTATAGCCGTTGGAGAGCGTGATCATGAACGTATCATCGATCCCGGGCTCGCCATTGTCGGCGACCTCCACGACAAACGTGGCGCCGGCGACTTGATTGATCTCACAAGGACCTTCGATCCGGCGGGTCGTGGCATCCACGACGGTGTACGCGGTGATGCCGGTCCCCTTGACCTTGAGGTCCGTGCCATGATCGATATAGACGAGGTGTCCGAAGAGCACGCCGCCGCGGGTGCCGCCGGCCACGCCGAAGTTGGCAAAAGAGCCCGTCGGAGTCGTGTCAATGAACCCGCCGCCGGTGACAAAGTCGTCGCCCGGAGGAGGCGGGGGCGGCGCGGCGATGCACTTGATATCGGCGTGGGCATTGCCGACGACGATGTCGGCCTTGCCGTGGATCACGATGTGCAAGGCGTTGACGGTCATGTCGCCGATGTCCCCATCGATGGTGGACACCTGCTCGTTGATGGTGATGCGGCCGACCTCGACGCCGTTGATGTCATTGATCGTATAGATTTGGTTCGGCGTACCGGAGGCCGATACGGCATTTCCGTCGACGACCAGCTCGACGATCTCGGTGCTCCCGGCAACGACGGGTTGCCCCCCCTGGCATTCGGCGGACGCCCGGGAAATGAAAAAGCCCAAGGAGATGTTGTGGTCCTCTACGTTCAGATCGAAGTCGGCGACGGAGGCTTCCGCTTCGACCTTTGATCCCTCGGCAATGACGGAGGCATGGAGGATTTGCGCCGTGACAATGCCGGCGATGTTGGCATCCAACGCCGACTCTTCGAGGGCGCCGCCTTCCGCGGGAAGCGGACCGGTATCGACCAGGCTGTGTTCGACGCCGTTAATCGTGGCCCGGAAGATTCCCGCGCGGCCGCTAAACGGATCCGGCTCGACTGGGGGAGGCACGGGCATGATATCGCACGCGGCCATCCAGGCGCCCAAAAGGCACAAAGATGTCGCGAAGACAGCGCTCCACGAGCGCAACGCCAGGGGTCCTGTCTTGAGGGATCTGCGGGTAATCATAAATTTTTCTCCCAAAGGCCTGTCCCGCTCACAAAGTTGACATTTCTCCGGGCCCGACATTCCGCCGACCTTCCAAGTTTATTCCCGGGGTTTCGCGGTTCGGCCGGTGCGCGCGACTCTGAACTTGCTGTCAGCCCATCTCCGGGTGGTGAAGCGACGCTCGCGGCGGAGAATGGGCATTACCCTGGTGAAAACCCCGAACGCGCCCCCGCGCAATGGGAATAATCTTCAAGGCGCCGGTAGTTGACCAAGTCGGCCGGCGCCCCGTGAAGTGGTGATTATGATGTCGACTTGCTGTGGGGGCCGGCCAGCTTCCCGGCCGCCGGCGTGACGAAATGGCAATCGTCGCCGAAGAGATCGCGGCGCATGACCACGCCGAGCGGCGTGGTGAAGTAATTGTGTGCGTAGGCCGCGTATTCGCTGATGGCCTGTTCCCAGGAGCGGCCCGAATCTTCGGCCTTTCGCAATGCAAAATAAATGCTGTCAAAATTGCCTTCGTGGCGGTTGACGAGGTCGGCGATCAGGATTTCCTCGGCCGACGCTCGGATGTACTGCCGATCCAGATGCCGGGTTTGCTCGTGAAAGACGACACGATGAAGGCGTTCGATCTGCCTCAAGACGCGATGGAGGAAATCGTGCTCCAGAATGGCTGATTGCAACCGCTTTCGTTCAATTTCCGTAATTCGAGACATTTGCCGGGCCGGTCCTGGTTTCCGTGCGCGTGGCGGGGAATCTCTCCCATCAGGCCGATAAGCCGCCGACTCGGCCGGCCATCGTAGCGCCCCGGCGCCGCGCTGGCAACCGGTTTGACCCCCTCGTGTCAACGGGCTAGACTTTTTGGTGGAGTTGACCCGATCGAGCCCCACCCAACGACAGATCTGACGGGGCTGTCTTGGCCGCCGACACTTCAGTTCGGCCGTCGCCAAACCGATGGCCTTTGGCGCTCTGTCGAGTGCGGGTTCGCGGACTCTAATGACCGGAGCATGTTAAGTTGCCCAGCCTCCTGGTGATCCAAGGCCCCGACAAGGGGCTGCGATACAAGACCGTGGATGGGGCGTCAATCCTTCTCGGGCGCGCGAGCGAACAGATCGCGCTCACGGACTATACCGTTTCGCGGCGGCACGCCGAGATTCTTCCCACCGGCCGGGGTTGGACGCTCGAAGATCATCGCAGCGCGAACGGGACGTACCTGAATTCCCGGCGTCTGGAGCGGCCGACACGCCTGCGGCACGGCGATCAAATCCGCATGGGCGGCACGATCCTGGTCTGGGATAGCAGCGAAGACGCGGTCGTCGACCCGTCGAAGCGGACGGCGCCCATTGCCGGTGAACTGGTCGATCTGGAGGCCGGCGGCGATCGCGGCGATGCCTCAATTATCGGCTCCGTCGCCGGGAGCGAGGACAGCATGATCCTGGCCTCTCCGGCGGCGGCCGAGGCGGTGCGCTCGTGGCGGGTCATGTCGGCGTTACTGGACGCGGTTTCCGCCGTGGTCACGCCGCAACAACTTGCGGAGCGCGTTCTGGACATCCTGTTCGAAGAAGTCCCGGCCGATCGCGGATTCGTACTCATCAAAGATCCGCAGACCGGCACGTTTGAAACGGAGGTTGTGCGGCAGCGCAACGACGCGCCGGAGAAGATCCGGGCCAACAAGGCGATTCTGGACCACGTCATCGAGCGGAAGGAAGGCATTCTGGCGTCAAACGCCACCAGTGACGCGCGCTTCAGCGGACTCGAACGGGCGAGCGCGTCGCAAAACATCGGCCTTCGCTCGGTGATTTGCGTGCCCCTGGTTTCGCGGGAACAAATACTCGGGGTGCTGTATATCGAATGCGCGATGGCCACGCATATTCATACGGAAGAACAGCTACGTCTGGTCGCCGCGATCGGCCAGATGGCCGGCTTGGCGCTGGAGGATGTGCGCCTGGTCAACGAACGAATGCGCACGGAACGGCTTGCGGCCACCGGCGAGACCGTGGCGGCGCTGTCGCATTACATCAAGAACATCCTGCAGGGCATGAGCGGCGGCAGCGACATTATTGAAATGGGGCTGTCCAAACAGGCGCTGCCGACCGTGGATCAGGGCTGGCAGATCTTTCAGCGGAACCTCGACAAGATCTATTCGCTGACGATGAATATGCTGGCCTTCGCCAAGCAGCGCACGCCCCGCCGCGCGCCAGTGCAGCTCAACTCCGTCGTGGCGGACGTGCTCAAACTCGTCCAGCGGCGGGCGGACGACAAGGCCGTGCTGGTCAAGGGCGAATTGAATGAAATGGTCCCCGCGGTCCCCATGGACGAGGACGGCATTCATCAGGTCGCGCTCAATATCGTCGCCAACGCGATCGACGCGGTGCCCAAGACGACCGGGGTCGTGCAAGTCAAGACGGCGCTCGATCCGACCGGCCAATGGGTCGTGCTCAGTGTGGGGGACAACGGGCCGGGCATTCCCGAGGAGATGCGCGATCGGATCTTCGACGCTTTTTACTCAACCAAAGGCCATGGGGGTACCGGTTTGGGCCTGGCGGTGGCCCGGAAGATTGTGGACGAACATGGCGGGCGGATCGAAGTGACGTCAATGGCGGGGGAAGGCACGTTGATCCGCGTCCGCCTGCCCGTCAACCCGACACCGGGCGTGGATAGCGCGGCCACGCACGGCCCGGCGTATGCGCCGGACGATACCTAATTCCGTTTGTCGCACCCGCTGGCAATCGAACCGAGCTCGATATAATCTCTCGGACATCGGGCCGGACGAAGACGAGGTGTGCCATGTCACTGGTTCGCGATCTGCTGAACAAAAAGGGCCACGACGTGGCCACGGTCGAGCGCGACGCGACGGTCTTTGAGGCGATCCGCCTGATGAACGAACGGCGGATCGGCGCGGTCGTGGTGATGCAGGAAGGCCGGATCGCCGGAATCTTCACGGAGCGCGACGTGATGAATCGCGTGGCCGGCGCCGAGCGCGATCCCAAAAAGACCAAAGTCCACGAGGTCATGACGGACAAGGTGGCCTTCTGCGTGCAGAACACAACGATCGACGCCTGCCGCAGCGTCATGACGCGGCACAAGCTTCGGCACCTTCCCGTCGTGGAGGGCGGCAAGCTCGTCGGCATGGTCTCCAGCGGGGACATTCTCGCGCAGGAACTGCAGGAATCGGAAGAGACGATCAAGTATCTTCACGAATACATGCAGGGGCCGAGGTAACCGTTCTCTTATTCACGTTTTCTGGTCGCGGCCCGAGTCCCCTCCATTCGTCATGCCCGAGCTTCCCGACATCGAGGTCTATCGAGAGGGCCTGCGTCGACGCATCGTCGGGGAACGACTGACGCGGTTTCGGATCATCAGCCCGTTCGTCGTGCGGACTTACGAGCCGCCAATTGAGGCGGTCGATGGGAAACGGGTTCAAGATATTCGCCGGATCGGAAAGCGGCTGGTCCTCGCGCTGGACGAAGACCTTTTCCTGATCCTGCATCTGATGATCGCCGGGCGGCTCCGCTGGGAACCGCGTCAGACGAGGCCGCCGCGCAAGATATCCCTCGCGGCGATGCATTTCCCCAGGGGAACACTTCTATTGACGGAGGCGAGCAAGAAGAAAAGGGCGTCTATCCATCTCGTACGGGGCCAAACGGCGCTGGCGGCACATGACCCGGGTGGTATTGAGCCGTTTGAGGTGGATGCGGCCACGTTTCATGATCGGCTCGTTCGTGAAAACCATACGGTGAAACGATCGCTGACCGATCCGCGTCTCTTCGCGGGCATTGGAAACGCCTATTCCGACGAGATTCTCCATGCGGCGGGATTGTCGCCGGTCAAGCTGACGCAGAGACTGACCGGGGAAGAGATCGCGCGGCTCTATCGCGTCACCCAATCGACGCTTCGGCAATGGACGGATGTGCTCCTGAAAGAGTTTGGCGAACGCTTTCCCGGTCCCGGCGAGATCACGGCCTTCCGGCCGGATTTCGCGGTGCATGGCCGTTTTGGAAAACCCTGCCCGGCGTGCGGAACGAAAGTGCAGCGGATCCGATACGCGGAAAATGAGACGAACTATTGCCCGCGATGCCAGACGGAGGGGCGCGTCCTGGCGGATCGGTCGCTTTCACGATTGCTCAAGGAAGATTGGCCGAGAACAATTGAGGAACTGGAAGGCGACGCCCAATGAATTCTCCGCCATAATGGCGACACCCGGCGAGAACGTCATGCCCCGGTTTATTTGCCCTACCTGCAAGCACTCATCCCTCGATCCACGGTCCATCGAGGCACCGTGCCCGGTGTGCGGATTTCACGCCGCTGCCGACCGGCAATGGGAAGTGGAATTGGCGGGCGGGAACGAAATGCGGAGCATCGCGCGGCGTCAACGTTGGCTCCTTTGGATGACCCTGGCGTGCGTCGCGAGTTATATCTTCATGATCGCCGCCCTCAGCCAATCCGGCGTCAACATGGTTTTCGTAATGGGCGCGGGCGTCATCTGGGTGGGAACGCTTCTTGCAGTGGTGCTTGCCACAATCTGGATGAGCGCGGCGCTCCCCCACCGCGCCGCGCTCATCATCCTCTTTGTCCTGACCTGTTGGATGCCGATGGTCAATTTCCTGGTCCTGCTTTACATCAATAATCGGGCCACGCGTGTGCTACGGCGCGCCGGTCTGCGAGTCGGGTTCATGGGCGTGAAGGATGATGATGTCGTCCGCCGACTTTCGCCGTACCTTTGCCTGACCTGCGGTTACGACCTGACCGGTAACGTCAGCGGCATCTGTCCGGAGTGCGGCAGCGTCGTCCGCAAAACCGAGCCCGCACGGCCGTGAAAAAGGGAAAAGTGCGACGGGTTTGCTTGCGGGCCGGCTATTTTGTATAGAAATGAAACGCGATGAATTGAGCGGTTAACAGGTCATTTCGTTGCCTGTGTTGTTGCGCGAAGGAGGTACACGCATGGCAGTTCCAAAAAAGATGATCGGTTTATCGGCACGTCGAACGGGACTTATCTTGCTCGCGCTCGCGGGCATCTTCTCGGCAAGCGGCTGCGATCTGACGGAATTCGGCGGCTATTATGACTATTACGATCCATACGGTTTCGGTTCGCTGGGTTTCCTCCCGGACGCTTCCGTTGTCCAAAGCGTCAACGACTATCGCCAAGACGTCTTCGACACGGCCAATGATGCGTGGGATGAATACATCCGCGAATAGGCGAACCGAAGAACTACGGCTGAAACACGCTCAGCGCCGAGCCGATGAAACCGGCGTCGTTACCGAGTTCGGCGAGGCGGATTTCAGGCGGGTCGCCGAGCATTTTCGATTCGAATTCGGCGATGAATTGAGTGACGGGCTGAAGCAGTGACTGACCGGCGCTGCTCATTCCCCCGGAAAGTACGATTCGCTGCGGGTTGAGGATGTGGTGGATGTTGATGCAGGCGATGGCCAGGTAGCGGCAGGTTTGCAGCCACGCTTCGCGCCCGACCGCATCCCCTGCGTCGGCGGCCTTCTGGACATCTTCGCATTGCAGGTCGCGGCCGGATTTCAAGATCTGTTGCAGCGTTGAGTCGCGGCCCTGCGCGAGGAATTCGCTCACGGTCGTCACCGTCGCCGTGGCGGAAGCGAGGGCCTCGAGGCAGCCGAGTTGACCGCAGCCGCAGCGGCGACCGCCGGCCTGGACGATCATGTGGCCCAGTTCGCCGGCATTTTCCTGCGCCCCGCGCCAGAGCCGGCCGCCGGCGATGATACCGCCGCCAACCCCCGTGCCGAGGGTCAGCATGACCATGTCTTGAACGCCGCGACCGGCGCCGCAAAGGGCCTCGCCGAGGGCGGCGTTGTTGGCGTCGTTGTCGAGCCAGATCGTCAGGCCCGTCGCGGCCTTGAGGCGCTTGACGATGGGAACGTTTTTCCAGCCCGGCAGGTTCGGTGGGGAGATGACGATCCCTCGCGCGCGGCTGAGGGTGCCGGGGACGCCGAGACCGACGCCGAGCACGGGCCGAGTCATGCTTTGGGCGGCAACTTGCAGCTTTCCGACCACGTCGGCAAGACGGGCCAGCACGTGATCCACTCCACGATCCGCCTCGGTGGGGACACAGTCGGTTTGCAGGACGCGACCGAGTTCATCGACGAGACCCGCCTTGACGGCTGTTCCACCGACGTCGACACCAATCGCCAGTCTGGTCGCAGGTTCGCTCATTGAGGCACAGGCAGATGGTAGAACCGGCGGGTGTTCGCCTCGGTGATCGTAATCAGCGTTTCCAAATTGATTCCGCGGGCCGCGGCGATGCAGCGGGCCGTATGCGGCAGGTACGACGGCTCGTTGGGGCGGGCATTGCGGACCGGCTCGGGCGACAGGTAGGGCGAGTCGGTTTCGATCATCAGCCGGTCCTCGGGGATCATCGCGGCCACACGGCGCAGCTCGCCGGAGCGTTTGAAGGTGACAACGCCGGTCAGCGAAATCCAGTAGCCGCGCTCCAGAATCTCATTCGCCTCCGACTCGCTGCCGGTAAAGCAGTGGAATACCACGTTGGGGATGCCTTGGCAACCCGCGAGCGAATTGAGCACGTCGGTGTGGGCCTCGCGGCAATGGATAACGACGGGTTTTTTCACTTCGGCGGCAATTTCGAGCTGACGGGCAAAGACGCGCTGCTGCGACTCGCGGTCGGAGAAGTCGTAGTGATAGTCGAGGCCCATCTCACCGACGGCGTGGACATCCTCGCGGCGGACGAGCGCAGTGAGTGCGGCGTCCCATCCCGCCTCAACCTTGCCGGCCTGATGCGGATGGATGCCGCAGACGACGTGGACGTTGGGGAACTGCGCGGAGAGGTCCAGGGCTTTTCTCGCGTCATCCATGTCCGTCGCGATGGTCACGCACTCCCGCACGCCCGCGGCGGCGGCGCGCTGAAGCACGGCGGGAATCTGCGAGCCGAGTTCGGGATAGGTGAGATGGCAATGAGAGTCGATCATGCGCGCCGCCAAGGACCGGTGAGAATCGCCACCACGCCATTCTACCGCGAGGGCGTGAAGGCTTCGATGATGTGCCGGACCGTTGGCTCGCCCTCGGGCGGAATGACCACGCTGATCGCATCGAAACGGTACGCACAATCGGGATGGCGGTGGGCGGCGAGCCAGTAGCGGGCAGTCTTTTCCATCTGCCGACGCTTGGCGGGCGTAATGTTTTCTTCCGGCGGAGCGGCGGCGTCGGAGGCGCGGCTCTTGACCTCGAAGAAGACGATGCAGCCTTCGCGAAAACCGATGAGGTCGATCTCGCCCGCGGCGCACTCGTAGTTGGCGGCGAGGACGCGGAAACCGTTCTTCTTCAGGAAGCGCCGGGCGATTTTTTCGCCGGCCTGACCGAGTTGTTGGGTGGCGGTACGCATGAGACGAGATTTTGGCCTGGGCCACGAATCGTGTCGAGTGACTCAGGCCATTTTCAAACAGCCCCGAGCGCCTGATGCTACAACGCCGGCAGGCCAAGCGGAGGGGATTCTGGCTTCTTCTAGACTGACAGGATTACAGGATTGACAGAATTTGGAAATGCGCGGAAGTCATACGCCTGCATGACCGAACATCGCGAGTCAGATGCACTTTCTTTTCGGCATGACACGAAAGGTCTGGGCTATCATATAGGGGGGACGGTCGGCTATAACTCCCACCGCCTCCAAATGTCCGTCGGCGAAACCTCCAACCACCGATCGGAGTTGCAGAGATGATACTTTCAGATCGTTACTTATTCCCGCTGTACAGATCCATTGCACTGCTCGCAGTTTTGGCGGCGGCACCTCCGGTGACTGGGGCTGGGGGTGAGCCGGGGGAAAAATTCGAGGGGCCACGATCGAGTCCTGACCGTGTCGGCCCCATTCCAGAGGACACGGCCTCGGATGCAGAGGGGCTTCTCGATCAGGGCGAGAAGGCGCTTCTGGATGGCCATTATGCAAAGGCTCGTGAGTACTTTGCCAGTGCCGCGTCGCTCAACCCGCATGATCCACGAAGCCGCTTATCGAAGTCATTCAGCGAATTTGCCCTCGGCGATTTCGAGAATGCGGCGACGACGGCTCGCGAAGTCATGAAGATCGCCCCGGACCTGGCCGCGACTCCGCTGGATATGCGCGGACTATTTGGTGAGATTGGCATTATCGAGAAACAACTCGCGAACCTGGAGCAAATCACCCAGCTTCACTCCAAGAGTTCGCGAATGTACTTCCTTCTGGGCTTTGTGCGGTATTTCAGCGGCGATCGCGCAGCGGGCGCTCAAACGCTTCTTGATTACATCGCCGCCAATCCGGAGGATTCGACGATCCGGCCTTTTATTGAGATCGCTGGAAGTGCCGCCAAGCCGCCGTCGCAACCTGACAAGCGATCGAGGGCGCAGCCGTCACAGCGACCGCCGAGTGCAGGGCGGGTCGAGGCGCCCAGGCCGCAATTTCAAGATCGCCCCTCCGCGCCCGCCGAACCCCCGCGAGAGTATTCGGATTCACCGCAAGGGCATCCTTATCGTGTGGAACCTTCGTTTTCCGGTCCTCCGAATCCACCGGGCCGGACCACCGTCGTTGAGCCGCGCCACCTGGATCCAGAAGCGGCGTACCCCCCGGCTCCTGAAAGCGATAAGTTAGCGGAGATCGCCGTAGATCTATTTTGTCGTGCTGAAGGCCTCGATCCTATTGAAAACGAGGTCGTTGCCGAGGTAACGCACGAGGACTTTGACGAAGAAACCGGGGAACTTGAGGCCGAAGTCGAGATGCACTGGGTAAAGTGGAAGTATAAAGAGAAACACGGACGGGGCGTTAGAAAAGCGAAGTCAAAAAGCGAGACCATCGAATTGCGATTCGATGAAAGTGGCCGGTTGATCGATTACGACGACTGACTACGGCGGGGCCTGGCCCGATGGGGGATCAGACCGGCACGGCGACTTGCGCGCCGCGGGGGATTTTCTCTGTAGGGACGCCGGGGGTTTCGGCGGCGCCGGAGGCTTCTTCGGCGCGCTCGCCGCCGCGGCGTTCGCGGAGCTTGCGGGATTTGCCGACGCGGTCGCGGAGGTAGTAGAGCTTGCTGCGGCGGACCTTGCCGTGGCGAATCACTTCGACCGCCACGATGCGCGGCGACTGGATCGGAAAGATCCGTTCAACGCCTTCATTGTTGACGATGCGCCGGACGGTAAAGGTCTCGTTCATGCCCCGGCCCTGTCGTCCGATGACGACGCCGACGTAGGGCTGCACGCGTTCCTTCGAACCTTCAATGATCCGCACGCCGACGGAGACGGTATCGCCGATGTCGAAGGCCAAAGGTTCCTTGCGGAGCCGGCCCTTTTCGATGCTGTCAATGAATCTGTTTCGCATGATACGTCTCCTGACCTTCTCAATGTCGGCATTCCGGGGTGTCCGTCTTCGTCAACCGATTCGCCACCAAATCCGGGCGTCTCTCCACTGTTCGACGGAGGGCCTCGTCGGCGCGCCACGCCCGGATACGGGCGTGATCGCCGCTGAGGAGGATCTCCGGGACTTCCTTCTCTCGATACACCCGCGGGCGGGTGTATTGCGGGTACTCCAGGTACGCCGCAAGTTCTGCGCGGCCTGCGCCGTTTTCCGCAGCCAGCGGCTGCGTCGAAAACGACTCTTCCTCAATCGAGGTCTCGTCGCCGAGCACTCCCGGCAACAGCCGCACGACGGCGTCCACGACCACCATCGCCGCCGCTTCGCCGCCGGACAGCACGTAGTCCCCGACGGAAATCTCCATCGGCGACAGCAACTCTCGAATTCGCTCGTCGAAGCCTTCGTAATGGCCGGCAACGAGTAATAACCGCGACCGCGTCGACAACTCCTCAACGATTCGTTGATCGAGCCGCATTCCCTGCGGCGTCAGCAAGACGCGTGTCGCGGGCGACTCCGCTAATTTTTCTACGGCCTCGACCGCGTCGATGACCGGCTGACACATCATGACCATCCCGGGTCCGCCGCCGAAGGGTCGATCGTCGACCTTTCGATGGGGGTCGGTGGTGAAGTCCCGGATGTTGTGACAGGTAATCGTCACTCGGCCCGATCGTCGGGCCCGGCCAAGGACGCTCGCCTCAAAGAAGGGCTCGCAGGCCTCCGGGAAAAGTGTCAGCACGTCGATCCGCATGGCGAAACCTGCCGGTGGCGATCGGCCGTGCGACGGAGCGAACCGAAAGGGATTCACGGGCGGAGACGCCCGTGCCACCCGGCTAACTCACGCGCGCTGCGTGCCGATGCCGTGCTTTTTGAGCAGGGTCCGTACGGTGTCGGACGCCGTGGCTCCGTTTTTTAGCCAATGTTCGATACGCTCCTTTTTCAGAACGACCTGTTTGCTTTGATCTTTTTGGATGGGATCGACGAATCCCAATTCTTCCAGGAACCGACCGCCGGTCGGATCGCGGCGATCCGATGCGCGAAGACGAAAGAATGACCGATTGCGGCGGCCGAGTCGAACGAGTCTCAGGGTGACTGCCATGGGTGCCTCAGATTGATACTACATCGCCTTCCAAACAGCGAAGAACTCCGAATGATACCACAAAGCCGGGGTTCGGCAACCCGTAGTTTGGCGTGCTTTGGACGTCTGTCATTGGATCGTCCCGTCGCGGTATAATACCGCCCTAACAGAGGTTACGTCCGTGTCCGATAACCACTTACGTCAACTTATCGATGTCGCCGCGGGCCGCCGGCCGGCCGATTTAGTCCTCAAGAACTCCAAAATCGTCAATGTCGTATCCCACGAAATACAGGAAGGCGACATCGCCATTGTAGGCGAGCGAATCGCCGGAATCGGGGATTATCAAGCGACCAAGACCATCGATTTGGCGGGACGCTATGTCGCTCCGGGGTTTATCGACGCCCATGTCCACATCGAATCGTCGCTCCTGGCCGTGCCGGAGTTCGCGCAAGTGGTGACGGCCCATGGGACGACGGCGGTCGTGGCCGACCCGCACGAGTTCGCCAACGTCATGGGGGCGGAGGGCATCTCGTATGTTCTTCGGGAGGCGAAGTACGCGCCAATCGATGTCTATGTGATGCTCAGCTCGTGCGTGCCGGCGAGTCCGCTGGAGACCGCAGGGGCACAGCTTACGTCGGAGGATCTCGCGCCGTTTCTGTCGAATCCGTGGGTGCTGGGGCTGGCGGAGATGATGAACTACCCCGGCGTGATTGAAGGCGACGCGGAGGTGCTTGCGAAGCTGGCGATCTGCAAGGAGCGCGTCATCGACGGGCACGCCCCCGCCGTGAAGGGTGCGGCGCTGACCGCGTATGCGGCGGCGGGGATCATGAGCGATCACGAATGCACCCGCGCCGAGGAGGCGGCGGAGAAGCTGCGCCGCGGGCTGTGCATCATGATCCGCGAAGGCTCGCAGACGCGAAACCTGGCGGCGCTGTTGTCGCTGGTGAAACCGGAAACGGCCGACCGTTTCATGTTTTGCACAGACGACAAGGACGTGCGCGATCTGCTTGAGGAGGGGCAAATCGATTACATGGTGCGGACTGCGATCGCGGGCGGGCTCGATCCGATCCTGGCGGTGAAACTGGCCGGATTCAACGCAGCGCGGTACTTCGGACTGCGGCAGGCCGGCGCAATCCTGCCGGGTTATCGCGCGGATTTGGCGGTCCTGGAGGATCTGAAA
The DNA here is from genome assembly GCA_035275405.1 of Phycisphaerae bacterium. Classification (NCBI taxonomy): domain Bacteria; kingdom Pseudomonadati; phylum Planctomycetota; class Phycisphaerae; species Phycisphaerae bacterium. The sequence goes on along the minus strand of DATEMU010000003.1, from coordinate 551,198 downwards.
AGCTGCCGCGTCGTGGAAACCTATCATCGCGGTCGGCTCGTGGCGGAGGATGGACGGTGCGTGGTGGACCGCCCCACCGCAACCGGGCGGGCGGCGCTGCGGAGCAGCGTAGACGTACATTGGATCGAGCCGAAGGACTTTGTCGTGGCGGCGCCGCCGGGGGCGACTTCGCAATCGCCGCCGAAGATCCACGTCATCCACGTCTTGGAGAACCGCATCGACACGGAGCGAAGCGTCGAATCGGCGGCGGTGCGCGATGGCCAGCTGGTGGCCGATGCGTCGCGGGACCTGGCCAAGCTGGTGGTCATCGAGCGCCATCGGGCGAGCGGAGAGATTGGACGGGGATTTGTCCGCGGATTCAATCTGCAGCGCGGAGCAATGGCTTCGTCGGTGGCCCACGACGCGCACAACATCATCGTGGTCGGCATGTCGGATGAGGACATGATGGCGGCGGCCGTGCGGCTGGTGAAGATGCGCGGCGGCCTCGTCGTCGCGGCGGACGGGAACGTGGTGGCCGAAGTGCCGCTTCCGATCGCAGGGTTGGTCAGCGATGAGCCGGCGGAGGCGGTGGCCGACAAGCTGCGCGAGGTGTGCGCCGCGGCGCGGCAATTGGGCTGCCGGCTGGAGCAGCCGTTCATGGCTCTGTCGTTCCTGAGTCTGTCGGTGATCGGGAAGTTGAAGCTGACGAATCTGGGGCTGATCGATGTGGAGCGGTTTGAGCCGATCTTATTGATTTCGAATTAAGCCCGATGGTCTCAAGAACCCTCGCGAATCCACTCCGCCAAATCATCAATCACTTTCTTGTCGACGTAACCGGCCTTTTCGTATTCCGCCGGCGTGGACATGCCTTTGCCGGTCATGTAGAGGTGGTTCAGGTCGTCGTACCATTTGAACGTGACGTTTTTCCTGCTTCCCAGGCCCTTTCGGTAGATCTCAAAGTCCTCCTTCGTGATCTGGTGATCTCGGCCCCCGCCGCAGACGAGGATGCGGCAATCCAGCGCCGCCGCCTGCGGGACGGCTTTTTGCGCGTATTTGTTCAGGTCATCCCAATAGCCTATCGGTGCGCCAAGCAGATCGGTTCCCGGCTGCGCCTTCCCGAATCGAGTGAGGGCGATTTTTTTTCGATTTTCCTCGAACAATTTCCTCGTGACTTCCTGATCGGGTCCGGGAAGCGAGGCAAGATACGAAAGCTGACCGAGAATGACGTCATAAAAGTTTCGCGACGTGCCGGAAAGAAGGACGACTCCTCCGAGTTTCTTGTCGTCGGTCGCAATCTGCGGCGCAAGAGTCGCGCCGAGGCTATGGCCGAGCAGATAGACACGCGACGTGTCGACGTTTGATTGTGTCCGTACAAACTTCAGCGCCGCCAGCGCGTCGTCGATCACCTCTTCGCGTACGGTGATTTTACCGGTCTTGGCCAGTTCCGCCTTGTGTGCGTGGGTGCGCTTGTGGTAGCGGAGGACGGCGACGCCGTTCGACGAAAGACCGTACGCCAAATCGCGAAAGACCTTGTTGGGGCCGATGGTTTCATCCTCATCGTGCGGGCCGGAGCCGTGGACCAGAACGACGACGGGGCAGAGGACCCGCATGCGCGGGACCGTCAGCTTGCCGTTGATCGTCCACGGGCTTTTCCCGAATTCGACGGCCGTTTCCGTATACATGCCGGGTTCGTCATACGGCGGTGGCGCGGAGGGCTTGGGCGAGAGGTCGGCGCCTTCGGCGGGTTTGATCCAGAAGCCGGTGATCTTGTCGGATTTGTCGAAAACGAGTTGCAGCTGCAGTTTGGCTTTGTCGAATTCGGCGGGAACAGAGATCGCGTTATTGCCGCCGTCCTTCCGGGCGTGCTGTGGACCGAACGATTTGAACGAACCACATTGCGTCTCGAGGGATTTCCAAATCTCCTCGAGCTTCGCCGCGGGCAAGGCGCCCTTCAATGTCTTGTCGAACCACTTCGTGGCGTCGGCATATTTGCCCGCAGCGAGGGCCTTCACGACGGCGTCGGCCCTTTTTTCCCGGCGCTGTGCGGAGGCAGGTTCTTTCTTGGACTTTGGGCCGGCTAAAACGGGCGACGCCGCCACCGCAATGGAGGTGAGGCAAAGTCCGACAGCAACCCGGCGGTTTGACTTCATATTGCAATTCTCCCTCAAGACGATGGAGCCAAGGATACTGCAGTGTCTTTAGAAGAAACGCTGCTCAACAAGCAATATTAACGCGGCGACTCCGATGATTGCACGCCGGACCGGCACGCGGATGTTTGGCGGAGGTGCGGGCTTGGGCCTATCCTGCCGCCATGGGCAGAAAGGCGAAGAAATCGAAGGCGGCGGACAGCGCGAGCCGCGGCGATCGAACGATTCGTACGGTGGGCCACTTTGCGATCGTCCTCGCGGGGATTGTCGTGTATGCGAACAGTCTTGGCGGGCCGTTTATCTTTGACGATCAGGATGGCATCGTCGAGAACAGCACGATCCGCCAATGGTGGCCGCTCAGCGGAGTTCTCTCGCCCCCGCGGAACACGACCGTGGCGGGGCGGCCGGTGGCGAATTTGACGCTGGCGCTAAACCACGCAGCCGGCGGACTTTCGACTCGCGGGTATCACGTCGTCAATCTGTTGATCCACCTCTGCGCGGGACTGGTTCTGTTTGGAATTGTGCGGCGCACGCTGCTCTGCTTGAAGGACCAGCGGTTTCATGCCTCTGCCACGGGACTCGCGACGGCCACGGCTCTGCTCTGGGTCGTGCATCCGTTGCAGACGGAGAGCGTGACCTACGTCATCCAGCGCGTTGAATCGCTGATGGGGTTGTTCTATTTGCTCACTTTGTACGCCGTGATTCGCCATGCGGAGCAGCCGGGGCTTCGATGGTTCATCCTTGCGGTCGCAGCCTGCGGGTTGGGGATGGCGACGAAAGAGGTCATGGTGACCGCGCCGGTCGTGGCGCTGCTTTACGACCGGGCGATTCTTGCGGGGACGTTTCGAGAGGCGCTGCGGCGGCGCTGGGGACTTTATGCCAGCCTGGCGGCGACATGGCTGATTCTCGCGTGGCTGGTCGCGGGCGGACCGCGGTCGGTGACGGCGGGGGTGGGGATCAAGGGGATCACGCCGCTCGATTACGCTACGACACAACTCGGTGTGATCGTGCATTACATTCGATTGTCTCTCTGGCCAGATCCATTGTGCCTGGACTATGCGTGGCCGCTGGTGACGCCCGCGCGGGAAGCGATCGGGCCAGGGTTGTTCATTGGCGCGCTCCTGGCCGCGACGCTTTGGGCGTCGGTGCGGCGACCGGCGATCGGGTTTCTCGGAGTGTGGTTTTTCCTGATCCTCGCGCCGACGTCGAGCTTCGTGACAATCAAGGACGCGGCGTTTGAGCATCGGATGTATCTGCCGCTGGCGGCCGTGATCGCGATCGTTGTCTTCGTCGTGGACAGCGCGCTTCGACAGTTTGCGCCGCGAGGCCACCGGCCGGTCGGGGTCGTCTTGCTGCTGATCGTCGCGGCGGCGCTGGGAGGCGCGACGATTGCGCGGAACCGCGACTATGAATCGGTCGTGCGAATGTGGACGGACGTCCTCGAGAAGCGGCCGAACAATCCGCGCGCGCACTTCGCGTTGGGAGTGGCAAAAGCGGAATCGGGCCAAAGGGACGAGGCGATCGGGCACTATCGGGACGCACTGGCGCTCGATCCGAGCGACGCGCGGACGCACAACAACTTGGCGATCGTCTATGCGCAGGAGGGGCGAAAGGCGGAGGCCATCGCAGAGTACGAACGGGCCTTGGCGCTGCAACCCGAGCATGCGGAGGCGCACAACAACCTCGGCGTGCTGCTGGCGGAGCAGGGTCGGACGCAGGACGCGATTGGGCATTACCAGGCGGCCATCCGGTCGGATGCGGATTGGGCCGGGGCGCACAACAACCTGGGCAACGCGCTGTCGAAGGTCGGCCGGCTGGCGGAGGCGGCGGAGGCGTACGCATCGGCGCTGCGATTGCAGCCGGATTCGGCTGGCGCCCACAACAACCTGGCGGGCCTTCTGATCCAGCTCGGCCGCGCCGAGGAGGCCCCGGCCCACTACGAGGCGGCGCTGAGGATCGCGCCGTCGGCGACGGTGATTCGCACGAACTACGCGGATTGCCTGATGCGGCTGGGGCGCCAGGCGGAGGCGGCGGAGCAGTATCGGCGGGTGCTGGCGGTAAATCCGGATGATGCTGCGGTGCGGGGGAGGCTGGAGGCGGCGGCGGGAGCATCCCGCGGTCGCTAAGAAAGCGAATCACACTTCTATGTCGAGTTCCCTGCGCGGATGAGGTTCGAACTCGAATCCCCGGGGGGAGGGGGGCGAAATTGAGCGAGAACGAGCGAAAAAATGGTTCCGCAGATGACGCAGATGGGCACAGACGAATGGACACGATTGACAGGATTGACAGGATTGAAGAAGGCACAGAGATACCGAGAGGTTTGTTTGCTGCGCAATCGACCGCAAACGAGCGCCATATCAGAGCAGGAGAACAGGCAGGCAGGAGAGCAGGTGAGGCGACGGGAGTTGAGCGGAGCCGCGAGATGCAAACGATCAAACTCTTGAAGTTGAAAACGCTTGAAAATCTTGAAAATCATCTTCATGGCGCGGAGACTCCGCAGAGCTGGTGGCCAGTGAACAGTGATCAGTGGCCATTGCAGCGTAAGCGCGGCGGCTTCGCCGCTTCTATTTGTCCTCTGCCAGATACTCTTGCTCAGCGCTCCCTCTAATCTGAACAGGGGAACAGGTGAATAGTTGATCAGGGGAACGGGGGTGTAGACGATCAGGTGAAGGCAGGGGTGTGCGGAGGCTTGGGGCTTGGGGCTTGGGGCTTGGGGCTTGGGGTCCGCCACCCGCCTTGGCGGGTGAACTCTGGAACTTCGACTTGAGGTTCGCGGCGACTGTAAACTCGGACTAGATTGCGTCGGACTGTTAGTGGTGGCGGGGCAATGGGTTAGGCGCGGAATAGCGAGGTAAAGAAAATCGCGAGCCAGGGCGTTGCGCGGGCGGGCGAGGGGCGACTATCGTTGTAGTGAGTGGCGTTTGATTATCAGGTGCGCGTGTCGGATGGGGCGACAGAAAAGGTTGTGGCCACCCTACGGGAGTACGAAGAGGTGATCATGCCTGAATACTCGATGCCGAGCCCGAGTGGGGATCGATATTGCAGGAAGTGCGGATATTCTCTCCTTGGGCTTCCCGCCTGTTCGCGATGTCCAGAGTGTGGACAAGGGTTCAACATAAACGAGCCCAAAACCTTCCGGAGGCGTCCCCGGCGCGCTTCAAGGTTCTATCTCACGCTCTTAGGTGTACCCATTGCTGTGGTCGTGTTGTGGGGTCTTTGGAGATTCAACCTTGTACCACTCCCGATGTCACAAGCGGAGTGTCTTCAACGCATCTGGCCCGAAGACGTTGCTAGACCGATTACTCGAGTGACGGGATGGAAGTGGTTTGGCGATCCTTGGGGACGCGTGCGCTTCTACGGACACGATGATCGCCTTCAGGCCGTGTTCGTCTTTGAGAGGCCCGAGGTGGAGTGGTATCACAATAGGCATGAATGGATCAGAGAGGCGATCTGGTACACCCCCGATGGGGCGATGTATGAGCGCTGGCACAAGGACGGTCCCTATTGGGTTAATCCTGATCCCGCTCGTGATTTTTATTCGGAATGGGAAGCGTTTGCGAAGCGGTAATGCGGCTACTGGGTCAGATTATCGGTGAGTCATGGGCGAGCGGCGCCGCGTAGCGGCGGATATGTCAAGGTTATCCCTCATGATCATCGCGGTGGCGATCGCGACAGGATCGGGGTGCGGGGCGAGCAATATCCGCGTTGCGGACGAGCCGACGTTTTCGAAGCTGGCGGGGCGGTGGTCGATTCCCTGGAGGGAAGTGGAGCGGGCAGTTAGTGAAGGGCAGGATTCAAGCGGGACCTCGCCGCAATGGTGGGCCAATGAGCGGGTGGTCTTCGTGACGATCGAACCGGATGGAATGATTGATTGGTCGCGTTCTCTCATGACTTCGCCCTATGGACTGCATGGCCTCAGAAATGCAGGCGACACTTGCGGCGCATTCAGGTTGACCGCGGCGGAATACACGCCGACGCAGACGCGCGTGAGGATTCAGCGCGGCGGGGCGGACGGGGCCACGAGTAGCCCCGATGATGAAGCATTTATCAATCTGGAACTGCAAGGCGATGGTTCGGCGTTGATGGATTGTGGCGGCTTCTATGCACCCCTGAGTTCGCTGAGACTTACGCGGCACGATCGACGGCGATACCGGGTAGACAATACTTCCCGCCTCGCGGGAAAATGGTCTTTGTCGCCGGACGATCCCAGGGCCGTGTTGGTCGTCCGGGAAGACGGGACCTTCGATTGGTCGGGGACGCTGGAGTCGGCATTTCAGGGGCTTGGGCAGATCGAGTATGAGGGTGATCGCGTGTTTACCATGAGCGCTGTGTTGCAGCTGCGCGAGGCGCGATATCTCCCGGCTGTCAGCAGCATCGTGATCGAAATCGTCAGAAAGGGCGAGGACAGTCTTTACTACAAGCTAAGCGCGAAGTCCATCGAAAATGAGCGAATCAAGGTGTCGGCCGCGATTGATTTTCCGACTAATGAAACAGTCAGCGGGACGCGCACCCTCTACCGGATACACGGTGGGGACGGGCGATACGACTCCGTTTTTTCGACGCTGCTTCGGGAGGAGATTCAACGGAAGCAAAGCCCGGTTACTGAGGGGTGGGACGAGGTCTGGAAGTGATGATCGCGTTGATCGTCTATGGCCGAAGGCATCGCCGGCGTGGTACGTGTTCACACGTCTGTCGGCGATGCCAATATAGTCTGGTCGGCCACGTGAGCGGACGGTGCCCGGAGTGTGGGACTATCATAGGCCTCGATCGGGAACAGTCGCCGGTGGATTAATAGTCTGTGTTGCAACGAGATCGGATAATCCGTCGACTTCAACGCGCGAGGCAGTTGTACGGCGCGAGTTTGCTTCTCATCGTCGGGCTCACGATTCTCAGCTGCATCTGGGTCGTGAGCTGGGACAGCGATATGTCGCCCAATGAAGTGTCGTTTTGCAGCGGTCACTTGGCTATTCTTCACGGGCCTCCTGAATATGGCCCAACAAAAGGATGGCACATTCGTGAAAACTACAACCCTCAATTTGTTTGCTGGCCGTTACCGTGGATGTTCTTCGAGTCCGGGAGAAGTTTGTACAGCGTTCCAATTTCGCTATCTGCAACGGTGGTATTGGCACTTCCCCTTTGGCGTGTAACTCGCAAGCTCAACCGGTTCAATCGGCGGTTTCGTTGCAGAGACTGCGGCTACAACCTCACCGGCAATGTCAGCGGTCGATGTCCGGAGTGTGGGACGGCGATTCCAGAGGAGCAAAAGAAGGCCATCATATTGGAAGCGGGGGGGGCGGGACACAACCCCGTTGGGGTAGCAGCGTGAATTCAATGCGCGGTCCCCCAGGGTAGCCCCGGCGCGCCGGGACAACCCTGGGCTATGTGATGGAACGCCTTTGGCGTTGGGGAAGAGCAAAGTGACGGAAGGGACCAAAAGGACAAAAGAGACGGAAGGGACAGAAAACGATGGCGGCCGGCGCCGGGATTGCGCAATTCCTCCGCCCGCTTCGGGGCGGGGGATTTATTTTGGGGGACATCCTTCCCACGGTCTCGCGACCGTGGCTACGGTCCTGCGCCCCCGTTGGGGGCTAAGAACCATTCGATCCCTTCGTGATCATGATTCTATTTTTGGTGGGCTTGGTAACAGGGGCGTTGCCTCCTGCCTACTAACGGTCAGCCCTTCAGGCTGAAAATCCAGACGGGGGCGTTGCCCTGCCTACTGTCGATCAGCCCTTCGGGCTGGGAAGGCGCGGGGGCGGCGACTCCAGGAGCAGCGAGCGTACGTCCAGTTCGATAGACGGATTCTCGGGGGCGGGGCGCTGGCCGACGGCGAAGGCGACGTGCATGCGCATCTCATTCGGCTCGAAGACGACGCTGTGGTAGGTCAGCACGCGGCCGGTGAACTGGGAGCTCTTCAAGATTTGCCAGGCCTCGGGCAGGCCGATCTTGTGATGACCGGAGGCGGCTTCGTGGAGGCGGCGATCGATCTTCTCGTAGCGATCGCAGGAGACCGACGGACGGCGACTGAGATAGTGGTTGGTGCAGGTGAGCATTCCGGCGTAGGGGCCGGATTTCGACTCACACATGCGCAGGGTGACACCGCTGTCCTTGTCCAGATCGCCGTCGTATTCGAAGACGCCCGCGGAGGCGTGCTTGCCGTCGTAGGGGAAGGCGACGGGGACGTTGTTGCCGACGGCGGTCGTGCGGGATTTCAGTACGCGGGCGACATCGTCGAGGGCCGTGGCGGCGTGCGCCTGCTCCAACGCTTCGCGCAGGGCCATCGCCCGTGGGGCCAGGCGCGAGGGATCGCTGGCCGTCGGGCCTTCGGCGTCGTGGATGCTGATGGTCACGCCCTCGGCGTTCATTCCGGTCAGGCAGCCGATGAAGCAGGGCCAGGTAACGGAGACCCAGGCGAGGGTCTTGTTCCCGTCGGGCGGGATGCGGACGACGACGATCTGCTGACCGTCCAGGGCGGGATAGTGAACCCAGTCGAGGTTTCGGCCGACGAGGGTGTGGCCTTTTTCGGTGAGCGGTCCCCAGGCGGCGAAGGATGAGCAGCCCATCCGCGCGGTGTAGGGGATACAATTGATGGCGAGGAGGTCGCGATACTCCAGCGCGCGGCCGAGGGCGGGGACGGTCAACTTGTCGCCGAGGCGGGCTTTGCCTCCGGCGATGATGCCTTCGAGTTCTTCCTTGTAGGCCTGCGGGATTTTCATCCGCTGCATGACCATGAAGGAGGTGATTTCGTAGGCCTTGATGGCGTCCGGGCCGCCGAGACCGCGGAGATAGCCGTCCAGGAGCTTGATTCCCTGTGGGGCGAGGAGGTAGCCCTGAGCGTAGCCTTGCTCGCGCGGGGTGCCCCAGATGCGGAGGACGGGGACGCCCTTGATTTCGCGGAGCTCGCCGTTGATGGGTTTCGAGGGCTCGGCGGCAATGACAGCATAAGGAAATGCGAATACCGAAATGGCGGATGCAACGCACCAGAATCCAAGGCGTTGACGGATTCGATTGATCTGCCAAACGGCAAGCCGGTTCGAGCGATTCATTTGAGGATCAGAGAATTTGCGTTCCAATCTTGCGGTCAAGCTCAGGCCTCCTCCGCTCCGCAAACACAACCTTGTCGCCGGCGATGGCGGGTGGAACCCGTCCTACAGCAGTTCCTTCAGCTTGCGCTTCAGGATTTTTCCTGTCGGGCCGCGGGGGAGATCGCTGGCGATCACCACGCGGCGCGGGACTTTGTAGCCCGCCACGCGGTCGCGGCAGAAGTCTCGCAGGGCGATTTCCGTTGTTTCCTGTCCCTCGCGCGGGACGACGAACGCAACGACGACCTCGCCGCGTGACGCATCCATTTGCCCTACGACTGCCGCCTCGGCGACGGCGGGATGGTCCTCCAGGACCGCCTCGATCTCGCGCGGGTACACGTTCTCCCCGCCGACGATGATCATCTCCTTCTTGCGGCCGGTGATGCGGATGTATCCGTCGGCATCGACCGTGCCCATGTCGCCGGTGCAATACCAGCCGTCCGGAGTGATCGCCGCGCGTGTTTCGGCCTCTTTATGATAGTAGCCCTTCATGACCATCGGCCCACGGACACGCAGCTCGCCGACCTCTCCCGCGGCGACGCGCTTGCCCTCGTCGTCGAACGCCGCCACTTCCGCGCCGGGGATGGCCTGACCGACAGTGCCCACGCGGTTGGACCAGGGGACGTTGAGGCTGACGACGGGCGAGGCCTCGGTCATGCCGTAGCCCTGGAGGATGTCGACCCCGAAGCGCTCCTTGAAGGCGGCGTGGACGGCGTCGGGGAGGGCCTCGCCGCCGCTGAGGGCGTATTCGATCGTGGCGAAATCGTCGGGCGTGGCCTTTTTTACGCGGAGCATTGCGGTGAACATGCTGGCGATCATCATCGTCACGCTGACCTTTTGCTCGCGGATGGCCTCGATGATTCCCGCGGGGGTAAAGCGCGGGAGGTAATAGGTGGAGGAGCCGAGGGCGACGGGGACGAGGAGCATTGCCGTGATGCCGAAGCTGTGGAAGAGCGGCAGGACACCGAGGAAATGATGGTCCCGCTTGAGCTGGGCCTTTTCAACCGCGGCGTCCATGTCGCTTTTCAGGTTGCGATAAGTCTGACACACACCCTTGGGCACACCCGAAGTGCCGGAAGTGTAGAGCAGGATCGCGGTGTCGTCGGGCTGCACGCTCGGCGGCGGCGGCGTGCGATGGAGCCGCTCCAGCACCATCTCGCGCTTGATCGGCAGGTCCTCCATGAAAATCGCCTTCACGGGAAGCTGCGCGACGGCGTCCGCGAAATGTTTGACGGTGTAGATCGTGTCGAGTCCGGCGTCATTGATGATCGCGGCGATTTCGGGGGGCTGGAGAAGGAAGTTGAGCGGCACGACGGTCCGACCGGCCCAGAGGATGCCGTAGAAGGTCCCGGCAAATGCGCAACTGCTCGGCATGAGGATTCCGACATGCGGCGCCTGCGTGGTTTTCTCCACCTGCCGGCGCATGACGTCGGCGAAGCGGAGGAGGTTGGCGAACGTGAGCGAGGTGAAGGGATCACTCACCGCGGGCTTGTCGGGACCGCGCTCGGCGGAGGCGAGTAAGGTTTCTATCAGCATGGTGCGCTCCGAAATCAGGACTTATCGAAGATAATAGTGCACTCTACACCAAGGGAACACCGCCCAACTTCGGGCTTCCGATTATCCGGCGACGGTGCTAAAATAGCAGGTCAGGAGAACACCATGGCGGCTGCTGTGTTGATCGCATCAGAAAAGTCGGAGCTTCTTCAGGGTCTGCGGATGACGGCCGAGGAGTATGCGTCGCTTCCGGAGACTGAGGAGTGGTATGAGCTAATTGACGGAGTGGTTTGCATGTCGCCCAGCCCTCTGCCCCTGCACCAAAAAGTGGCCGTGAAAATCTCGTCGCAGATTGACCAATATCTTGATACTCATCCCGTCGGCGAGGTCTTTGTCGAAGTGGATGTCTATCTTGGTGAGGGCCCGCGCGGCGGCGATCTGGTCTATCGCCCGGATATCGTGTTCCTTCGGCAGGAACGGGTTTCCAAGAATCTGACGCGCATTACCGGGGCGCCGGACCTCGTCGTGGAGATCATCTCGACCTCCTCGCGCCGCTTTGACTACGAAACGAAGAAGGGGGACTACGAACGCTGCGGCGTCCCCGAATATTGGATCATCGACCCCTATCGCAAGGAGTTGGCTTTTTATTCGCTGAAGCAGGGGCGGTATGTCATGATGGCCCCTAAAGGAGACCAACTCATGAGCGAGGCCATCCCAGGGTTCGAACTCGATCTGAATCGCTTGCGGCGATCGTTCGAATGACTCGTCATGCCGCGCCGGCCGACGGTTTCGCGTCGGAGATCTCGCGGATCGCCGGAAGGAAGTAGTCTTTCGCGATCACGTCCCAGCTCATCTGGCTGGCGAGTTCATAACCCCTGCGTATGTAAGCGGCCTTCTCTTCGTGGGATCGCGGCAGGCGCTTGAGCAATTCGCGGGCCACGTCGGCGGCGACTTCGTCGTCGAAATCCTCGCGGGCCTCGCGGGTCATCCGCATGTACTCCTCGATCGTGTCCGGTGTTGTGCGGTAATTGGTGTAATCCGCGACGACGACGTTCGGCGTGCCGCCGCGACCCGCGACCTTAGAGACGAACCCGGCGCAGCCGCAGATGCTGCTCATCACGCAGATCGCCCCGAAGGACAATGCCTCCAACTGGGCGATGCCGAAGGGTTCGTAGATCGACTGGCCGAACTCGACGTCGCTGCCCCGGCGGATGTCCCAGAACTGCATGTCGCGCGGCATCCTCGTGCCACAGCTCGACCGGTCGAACCCAAATTGGTTGATATAGACGATCTTGGCGTTGCGGCTGCGGGCGTTGAAGGACTGCACGCCGGAGTAAAACAGGGCCTCGCCGGCGGTGAGATCGGGCATTCCCTCGCGATGGGCGACGGGCCAATCCCACCAGCGCTCCATGTGCCGAACGTCGTCGGGGGGCCGCGGCCCGCCTATTTCAGTAGAAAGGACGAAGAGCACCGCGGTCGTTTCGTGGCGGCGGAAGTCCTCCTCGATGTATTTCATCACGTTGAGGTCGCGCCAGAGCCCCTTGCTCGGCGTCATGCGCGTCACGTGCGTGAAGATGTAGTCCGGGCGGTCGCCGAGCAGGGCCTCGGCGTAATCGGCGAGGCGCTCTTTGCTGGCGGCGGCTTCTTTTTCCGCATTCTCGTAGGCGGGGATGCCATTGTACGTCAGGCGGATGTTCGATCGCTTCATCTCCGGCGAGAGGAAGTGCAATTCGTCCACCACGTAATCGCCGACGGCGAGGGTCACGTCCAGATGGCGGCTGGCCTCGGCGAGGGCGTGGCGAAAGTAGCCTGACTGGTCGCCGAACACGTCATTGATGTAGCGGCCCTCTCTTTGTGCATGCGCCAGGACGTTGTAGAACATCGTGTCGTGGCCGGAATGCTCCTCGACGATCTTGCGAATCGGCGGAACTTCGTGGGCATAATAGACCGTCCGCATGTTCCACTCGGGATGGAGCTTCGCGGCCAGGGCCGTCGGCAGGCCCATGAATTCATGCGCGACGATGACACTCTGCGAATGAGCCGCACCGCCGCATAGGGCGCGAACGGCGGCCAGACCCGGCTCGGCCAGTCGAAGGTATTGCTCGTACTCCCAACTTTGCTCATAGCGCGTGGAGACGATCCCGAAGGCCTCGTAGAACCGGCCCTTTAGGGCGTTGACCGCGTCCGCCGCCGCGCGGCCAATGTCAATCAAGACGACTTCCGGGCGCTGCACAGTGCCCGTAAGCGGATCGCGGAGCATGCGCCGGCCGTAGACGATCTCGACGTGAAAGCGTTGCTGAACCTGCCGAAAGGCCTCCGCCAGGGCGTGATTCGTCCGGCCGTCGATGGACGAGTACAGAACCTCCCCTTCCGGCCCGAGGCGGTCGTCTACGTGACCGTCGGCGCGGAACAGGGGGCATAAGAGGATCGTGCGATGGACGGCTTCGGAATAGGCCGGCGAAGTAATCAGCCCTTCGAGAACCGAACCGATTCCCCCGATCTTCTGCACGGCCTCGTGGGTGACATGGACAACGTTGAGCATAGTCAGGCTTCCTTCCTAAGAAACGGATTTTAGCATAAGTGGTTCGCTTCGATCGAGCCGGCTCGGCAAGAGCCTCGTCCTCCCTCTTTATTTCGGCGTTTTGGCGTTTATACTGGGGGCCGATGCTGACGTTTTCATTGCAGTCCGGCTCGAACGGGAATTCGATCTACGTCGAGGCGGGGGACACCCGGCTGCTCTTTGACGCGGGGATCAGCGGCGAGCAGGCCGCCAACCGGATGCGGGCCCACGGCCGCGACATCCGCGACGTCCAGGCCCTTATCATCTCCCACGATCACTATGACCACACCCGCTGTGCCGGCGTGTTCCAGCGGAAGTTCGGGCTCCCTATCTACATGAGCAACGCAGTTTTTCGGGCCATCCGTTACAAACTTGGGAAAGTGCGGGATGTGCGATCCTACACCCCCGGTGACCGTCTCGAATTCGGTGATGTCAGCGTCCACACCATCCGCACGCCGCACGACGGGATCGACACGGTTTGTTTCGTCGTGGAACACGAGGGCAAGCGGCTGGGGATCTTTACGGATCTGGGCCATCCATTCGCGGCACTCCAGTCGGTGCTGGGGGAAGTGGATGCGGCTTACCTGGAAAGCAACTACGACGTGGAAATGCTGCGGACGGGGTCGTATCCCGAGCAACTCAAACGCCGCATCGCCGGGGACGCGGGCCACCTGTCCAACGACGAGGCGGCGGAGTTGTCGCAGCGCTGCAAATCGCGCCGTCTGCAATGGGTGGCCGTCGCGCACCTGAGCCAGGAGAACAACCGGCCGGATCTTGCGCTGGAGACGCATCGCAAGCGGATCGGAAGCTTGTTTCCGGTGCATCTGGCATCGCGGTACCAAGTGAGCGATGTGTTTGAGGTGTAGGGGCCGCCTCGAATAAGAACAGCCGCGATCAATTCAGGAGGTCAATGTATCTTGGTGGGCCTTGTTCCAAAAATTGAGTTGGCGACTCTGATGGCCGCGAACCTAGTGGTTGAGGCCATCGAAAAGGCCAAAGCAGAGAAGACGGTTTGACGGGCGCTGGGCTGAGGTTTCGCGTCGAGTCCTCCGCTTCGGCTTTCGCAATATCCAGCGCGCGAAGTTCGACGTAGTACGCCGGGCTGACGCGTTCGATCGCGTAGCCGATCGGTTCCGGCAGGCGAATTCGCAGTCGCGAGCAAAGCGCCGCCAGCGCCGGTGCGGGGAGCCACATGCGACCGGCCCAGAGCGGGACGCCGAAACAGGATCGCGCATAGAGGACCCTCGGCGCGATCGCGCCGAAGGATGAACCCGCCACCACTGGATTTCCTCCCCATCGAGGTCCATCCCGCGCAGCGCGGCGCTGATAGGGACGGATTTCCTCTATTCAGTTGTATTCCTGAAAGGGGGAGACTTCGCGGGCGAATCCGAGGAATCTGCGAAGGGTCGAAAACACGGACGGCGGTGGAGAGGATGAAATTTCGTTATGAGACGAGCGGCGATTCAGTTGTCTTCCACCATCGGCCGCGGGGCGCGGCGAATGGGGTTGCGCGGGTCGTCGCCGTTTTTGGCGGCCACGACCTTTTCCGCCAGCCGCCGATAAGCGTCGACAACGTCCCGGCAGATCAGATCCACGCGCTGGCGCAGCTCGCGGCGATCCTTGATGAGCCGCGAGGAGACGCGGCGAAGGCGACGGCTGCGCCGGCCGCGGCGCTGCTCCTGGCGACCGCGTGCGACCACGCGATCGATGCAGTCCAAGAGTCCTTCACCGTCGGCCGCCGAGTCGATCACGTCGGCCGCGCCTTCGCGGAAGGTCGAGCGAACCTGCTCGACGTCCGCATTAGGTGCGACAACGACCAGCGGCGTCACAACGGCCTTTGCGGCGACTTCAACCAGCCCCAGGGCTGAACCGTCGGAAAGGTTTTCCTGAGCGACGATCACGTCGAAGGCATCGGAGGCAGCGAGTCGACGGGCCTCTTTGATCGTGTCCACGACGGACACGTGCGCGTCGTCCCGGGCGGTCATAATGTGCGTGGCCAGCATCGCGGTGATATCGGGCTCATCCGCGACGATCAGGATTTGAAGATGGTTGTGTGGCATCCTTGCTTCCTTCATTCGCTTCCTTGCTTCGTTCCCCATTCACTCCATCCGAGGCGAATACTGATCAACCCCACCCTGACCCGCCCCTTCGCAAGGGGAGGGAAAAAAGTGGCCGGCGGGCCGTTTCAGCCGTGAGAGCGAGGGGAGGAGGGAGAGAGGCCTACGCGACCCGCCTGGCCCGGAATTCGTTGTCGCCTGTTGGCGCATGAATACTGGTTGATTGACCCCCCAATCGGCCGCCGTTTTCAGATAGCGGCCCTCGCCCGAAGTTCGCTTACTTTGTTTGAACGGGCGGGACAGGCAGTCGCAGAGTGACCGTTGTTCCCTGACCGGGTTGGCTATCAATCTGAATCGCCGCCTGACCGGCCGCGACCCAGCGCTGCACTCGGGCCAACCCCAGCCCCCGTCCGCGGCCCGCCGGTCGGTGCGAGAAAAACGGATCCATCGCCCGCCCGAGTACGTCCGCCGTCATGCCACGTCCATTGTCGGACACCCGCATGACGACGTGTTCTTCGGCCAGATCGGGAGCGGCCTTGACGGTCAAACGGCCGCCGTCGGGGGTCGTGGCCTCGACGGAATTGGCGATGAGTTCCCGAAAGAGATGCGATAACTGTGTGCGATCAAACCATACAGGCGGCGTAGATGGGGCAACCTCCAACGACAGGTCCCGCCCATCCAATAATCCCGCGGCGGCCAGTTCTGTCCGGAGGGTCTCAAAAAACTCCGCGGGATTGATGGATTCGGGAACGGGGGTGCAGGGTCGGGCAAAGTCCATTAACTCGGTGACGATGTTACTGGCACTTTGAGCCTGGCCGGCTATTTCCTTCAGAACCGCGCGAACCGGTTCGTTGGTGATGCGGCTGTGAAGGAGCTGTGCGCGGCCGGAAATGACGGCCAACGGATTGTTGAGGTCGTGCGCGGCGCCGGCGGCCATGGCGAGTACGGTATCGAGCGTGCTGTTACGAATCCGGTGCGGCTCCAGCGCGGCAGCGCGGCGCTGCGCGGCGGCGAGTTCGTCAGCGAGGCGGCGACCAGCGGCATATTCCCCGGCACGAGCGAGAGCGAGACCGACGGCGTGCGCCAAAGCGGAAAGCCCTGTTATTTGCCGCTCCAGCGCGGTCATTGCGTCATCGGTCCCGGTCAGCAGCGCGCCCCCCACCCAGCGGTTGTCATGAAGAATGGGCAATAGCCGCACGGTTCCGTTGCCCAGCGCCCCTCGCGCACGATCAATGACGTCCGCGAAGTCGCCGGGCACCGCCAAAAGCCCTGCACCGGCTTCTGCATGTTGCGCTTCGGGTGTCGCGGACGACGTACCGCCCGCTGCGTCGACCGATCGCTGATATACGGCGCTGCGTGTCTGGCCCTCCGCCCAGCCGACATCGACCCACTGGCCGTTCGCACTGACGACAAAGACGACCGCGCGAACTTCATGAAGGCTGGTTCGACATGCCCGCTGAATGGCCCCGGCCCCGGCGGCGCATACCTCGCGCACGCTGGCAGTGGCCGACAAGGACTGGTTGAACCGGTCGACGGCCGTGAAGTAGCGAAGATCCGTTTTGAGCCGGCGGTTTTCCTCCATCAATCGAACCGACTTGTCGCGCACCGAGGCCACAAGGGCCGAACTGACAGGATCGGTTTTCGGCCGGGGCGACAGCCAACCGGCCCGCGCCGAGACTTCGCTCAGGAGTGCGTCGGCAATGGTATTTCGTTTCTCTTCCGAGAGACCGAGTTGAATGGCGAGAAGCTGCGAAGAGCGGGCGATGGTTGGAGTACCGGAGAAGCCGATCCGTCGCTCCCGGGCAAGGGTGTCGGCGAGTTGAACGATTTGCACGTGCCTCCCGACAGCGACAGCGGCCGGCAGCGACTCGGGCAGGTGATGGTGCAACCAGATGCACTCCGCGACCCGCTCCGGAAGTCCCCAGCGCTGCGCGAGATGACGGCCCGCAGCCAGATGATCGATGCCGAGAACGGCCTGCTCGACGTCGGCGAAGTCCGCACCGGTCGCTTCGAAGCGGCGAAGCACGCGGACGTAGCTTTTCGGCAGTGCCGCATCGAGCGCGGCCTTGCCGATATCGTGGACCAGCCCCGCCGCGAACATTTCGAGCGACGCGACCGGCATTTCCAATGCCTGGCTGATTTGTGCGGCGCCACACGCGACGGCCAGGCCGTGCCGCCTGAATTCAGCCTGGTCGAGGCGACCACGGCGATCCCCGCAGCCGGTTTCCAAGTTGTCCAGGATTTTGAGGGCGAGGGCGAGCGCTCGAACCCCCTCGACGCCGTGCAGGGCGATCCACTCCCCGACGAAGACTCGTGCCGGCCGGGGATCGAACGCTGGCAATGCCTGAATCGCTCGCATCTCGGCGAGTAATGGGGCGTCCGCGACAATCGAATTCGCGAGTCGGCCGGCATCGGCCGTTCGTAAACCCCCTACCCGAGGCGGCGGCAGTTCATCGAGCTGGGAGAGGATCTGCTCAACCTTGTGGGGATCGGCGGCGGCGGCCGTGCCCCACGGTCCATCTTCGAGCTGCGAGGTTCCGCCTGGGCGAGGTGCTTCGGACATGGCGGTCTTCCCTTCACATGCGAACTAATAAACGCTGCTGCACAGTTCCGCGATTCGGTCAATGAGTTTGTCGATGTCGAACGGCTTCTTGATGAAATCGTCGGCCCCCGCAGCGCGGAGCTTTTCGAGTTCCGCCGGCGCCACCGCTCCGGAAACGATGATGATTTTCGTGTGCGCGAGCTCAGGGTCACTGCGCACCCGCTGGCAGACGACATTGCCGTTCACGTCGGGCAGGAGGTAGTCGAGAAGCAGGACGTCCGGCTTGTATTCTTTGGTCAGGGCTCCAGCGTCGAAACCGTTGGACGCCGACTTTACTTCGAAGCGGCCGTCGCGGCCGAGCAGGTCGGTCAGCATGTCCACGATGGCGGGATCGTCATCGACGATGAGCACGCGCCGCTTGCCCGTGTCGAGGTTCTCGATCGGGATATTGTTCTGCTTCATGAAAGCGATGAGTTCGGCCCGGGGCACGCGACGAAACTTCGAACCGGGCACGCGGAATCCCTTGAGCCGGCCGCTGTCGAAGCAGCGGATCACGGTCTGCTGGCTGATCTTGCAGATTTCGGCGATCTCGCCAGTAGTGAAGACGGCCTTCATACGCCACTCGGTCGGCGGGGAGTGCATTGCCGCCACCCTTTTCTATTTTCGGTCTTATACGCATCCTACCTAGAGCCCCCAAATTAACAAGGCCAAAATTGTGCGACCTCAACATGTTGAATAGCGAATTCACGGTGGCCTGCACAAAGAACATTGAGAACTGAAAGTAACAAGTCGCTTCCGCGGCTCCTTGCCATTGTGTCAAATACTATTCACTGGCCGGGCCTATACTACGCGCCCCATGAAGGCCCTTGTTTACGATGTTTCCCCTTTCCGATGGGTGATCTGCAAGGTCGCGGGGGCCGTCGCGCAACGAGCCTACTACGGCGCCTTGTCGGGACTGCGCCTCGTGGACCGACCGATGCCGGAACTGCCGGGCCCGGGTTGGGTTCGCTTGAAAACGCGCCTCGGCGGCATCTGCGGCACTGACCTCGCGTTGATAACGCAGCGCCAGCATCCCGCGACGATACTTCAGGCCTTCGCCAGTTTTCCGGCGGTCCTCGGTCACGAAAACGTCGCGACGATTGATCAGGTCGGCGACGGTGTCGATGACTACCGGATCGGTCAGCGGGTGTGCGTTGAGCCCGCGCTGGGATGCAGGGCTCGCGGCACGGACGCGCTATGTCGGCAGTGCGCCGCGGGGCGAAGCTCGCTTTGCGAGAGCGCGGCCGAAAACGGTTTTCCGCCCCGCTCCCTGATCGGGCTCAATGCCAGGACCGGCGGAAGCTGGGCCGAGTATTTTGTTGCTCATCACTCGCAGCTTCACCTCGTAAACGATTCAATCAGCGACGAGGTCGCCGTGCTCCTGGACCCGATTGCTTCCGCTGCGCATGCGGTCCTGCGCCGACGACCGAAGCCCGGAGAGGCCATACTTGTTTGCGGATCGGGAATTGTCGCCTTGGGCATCATTGCCGCCATCCGGGCGCTGGGACACGACAATCCGATTACGATCCTGGCGAGGCATGCATTTCAGGGGGAACTGGCCGGCGCCCTCGGAGCGACGTCCATCCTTCGGATTCCGCGCGGGGCCGGTAACGCCGAGCGTTATGACGCTATCGCCGATGCCGTCGGCGGCCGCCGTCTGGCCGGGCGGTTCGGGAATCAGGCGCTGATCGGCGGTTTCGATCTGACGTTCGATTGCATCGGAACCGGAACGAGCCTGACCGACGCCATGAAGTGGACCCGCAGTCGCGGTACGGTGGTGCTCGTGGGCACCAGCGGGATCGCGCTCGTGGATACGACGCCGCTTTGGTTCAACGAGATTCAAGTGGTCGGGGCCAACGGCCGGCAGATCGAATGCGACGGCGAGCGGCCGATTCATACGTATCAACTGGTGCTGGAGTGGTTGCGGGCCGGGCGGCTCGACTTGTCGGCCATTCCCGTCGCGCGCTACAAACTCAGCGAATATCGAACCGCCCTGGGACACCTTCTGGCGAGGGGCCGACACCCGATCGTCAAGGCTGTCTTCGATCCCCAGAGCAGTTAGCGCCGCCGCCACGCCGCCCACAAGGTATGATTCCGCGCAATGGGCTACCTGTTGGACTGTCCGGCCTGCCGCAAGTCCCTGACGATCACGCCTGATCTCGTCGGCAAGATGATGGCTTGTCCGCACTGTGCGTGTCACTTCAGCCTTCCCGCCGAGGGCGAGAAACCCTTCGTCGTCCGGCCGTCAAACCCTTCCGTGCGGCCGACCGCCAAATTGGCCCGGTTCACGTTTTCCTGTACCCGTTGCGGGTCCATTCTCGAAGCCCGCGGAGAGCAGTGCGGACAGTTGGGACGCTGTCCGACCTGCGGCGGCGTGTTCACGGTTCCGATGATGGATCCGAGTTCGGGCCTCGCCGCCGGTCCCGCCGCCGTGGCGGAGGACGGTCAACTGCCGACGCCGATGCACGCCTATGCGACCGCCGGAACAAAAGCGCCGACGATCAAGCGGTTGGCCAACGGCGAGCAGGTCATCGTCTGTCCGCGCTGCGGCCGCGACATGCCGGTTGATGTGAATACGTGCCGAGCGTGTGGGATGCCGTTCACGATGGAGGGGGCCACGCAGATCATGGAGGCCGGGCCGATTACGAATTCGCTGGCCCCCTTTGCCCTGACGCTGGGGGTTCTCTCGCTTCCGACGTACTGCCTGCCTGTTCTCGGTCCGGCCGCGGTCATCTTTGGCGCCATGGCCCTTCAGCGTGCTCGGACCCTGGGGCAGATTGGCGCGGGCCGGTCGATGAGCATCTGCGGAATCGTGTGCGGCGGAGTGTCTGTGCTGATCTTTGTGGCGCGGAATGTGGGGATTTTTTGAGGATGAACAATGATGGCCGCGCTAGCCCGGGCCTTGCGTTCCCAGATCAATACGACGCGAGGATTCGCGACAATAGCCGCTCTTCCATGGCCCCGTCGCGGCCCAGGGGAACCCAGCGACGGGCGGCGCGGGCGTCGGCCACTTTTTCCCCCGTGACCGTCGGAAGGTCGGCGTTGAAGCTGCGGATGGCGGACGAAGACGACGTGATCTGGTATTCCGGGACGGACAGGCGATAGATATCGACTTGCACCTCGATCGCCCAATTATCAGCAGCGGGAGGTTGGTCTTTTGGATGACGAATGAACCGCACCGTCGCCTGGCGCTGAACGGTGTGCAGCGAGGCCTCGCCAAGGCTGTATGAATCCGCGACGTCCTGCCGCCATGGCTCATGCCACTGTTTGCTGGTTGTCGGATGAGTGGTGATGATCCCCGCAGTGCGGTCCTGGCGATCGGGACGGAAGTCGTGTTTGATGAGGACGGCCAGAGCCGTGTCCCACAGCGGTTGAACATCTTCGTCGGTAATCGTCGACGCCGTGGGGGATTCGGGAGGGGCCGGACGCTGACAGCCGGCCGCCGCGACGGTGATCAGCAGCATCGAACCGATAATTCGCGTCCCTGCGTTCATCGGACTAGGATAATAACTCCTGGAATCGGACAGTCAAGTAAACCGAAAAACCGGCGAGACCTGACCGTTCAGAAGGAGTAATCATGCCTCACTTGCTCTTACGGCGTCGAACTTACTTGTCCGCTGCGGCGATGGTGCTGTCGATTGCGTTGGGGACGTTCGCGCGGACTCCGTCGGACATCCAATACCCCGACGGCGAGGAGGAGTGGTACGTCGTCAAAATGCAGGACACCAAGTGCGGATACATGATGGCCTCCGCCGACCGCAAGGGGGACGAAGTTCATTCCCAGGTGCGCATGAGCTTCGAGATCGCGCGGGCGGAGGCGACCGTGAAGATCACGATGGATCAGAGCTATCGCGAGACGCTGGGCGGCCGACCGATCGCCTTCTCCCACGAATCCACGATGGGGCAGATGCCGATCGGACACTCCGGGGTGATCAAGGACGGTCGGCTGACGCTGACAACGATGCAGGCCGGCGCTTCGCGCCAAGAGACGATGGACTTCGATCCCGAGATCAAGTTCGCCTGGGGCCAGTTGCTGGAGCAGCGGAAACGCGGCCTGAAGACGGGTACCGAGTTCACCGTGAAGACGTACGAACCGAGCATGAAGCCGGACGGCCCCGTGAGCATGACCTTTAAGGTCCACGGCAAGGACAGGATCGAGCTGGACGGAAAAAAGGTGGATGCCTGGCGCGTCACGGCCACGATGCAGCTTCAGGGAATGCCGATCGTGACGGAGTCATGGGTGGATGAAGATTCGACGCCGCTGCTGACGACGCTCGACATGGGCATCGCCAAAATTACGGTGGTCCGCTCGACCAGGGAGGAGGCCCTTAAGGGCGGGGCGCCGCCGGAGTTGTTTCTCAGTACGTTTATACCGGTCGAGCAGCGCATCGACCCGGAGGCGCGGGAAGTTACTTTGCGCCTTCGCCTGCCCGCGGATGATCCGCGCAAGCTGCCGGAGTTGCCCAAGACGGGCATGCAGTCGTTTCGGCGCATCAACGACCACGAAGGCCTGCTGACGATTCGCCGCATTGACTGGAAGAAAGTCGAGAGGGCCAGCGCCGGCGCGCCCTCTGCGGAACTGCGTGAGTATCTGCGATCATCTACGATGCTGGATCTGGAGGATGGGCGAATAAAGAAGCTCGCGCGAAAGGCGGTTCGGGGAGTGAAGTCGCCCGCGGACAAGGCAGACGCGCTGCGGAAGTTTGTCACGGACTTCGTCGAGGACAAGAGCCTGGACGTGGGCTTTGCAACGGCGAGCGAAGTCGCTCGCAACAAGGCCGGCGATTGCACAGAACACGGCGTGTTGCTGGCGGCCTTGGCGCGGTCGGCAGGGTTGCCGGCCCGCGGCGTCAGCGGGATCGTGCAGATACCGGAGGGCTATGCCGAGGGCCACGAAGCCGCCTTCGGCTATCACATGTGGGCACAAGTCAACATCGGCGGCCAATGGGTGGACATCGACGCGGCGCTGCGGCAGACCGATTGCGACCCGACTCACGTGGCGCTCTCGCTGCTTCCGCTCAACGACGAGGGGATTCTCGATTCCATTGCGACCATGTTGCCGCTACTGGGGCGATTGCAGATCGAGGTCGTGGAAGTGAAGTAGTGCCTCACTCACAAACGCCGTCGGGGGCGGCTGCCTCATATTAATCGCCAATGCAATAGAGATGATCCCGGCCGCGGATGAAGATCTGCCCATCCGCAATCGCCGGCGTGGCCAGGCAGATTTCGTTCATGGAGTTGCTCGCCAGGAGCTTGAACGAATCGCCCGCCTGAAAGACGAACACGTCGCCCGCTTCGTTGACGAAGTAGAGGCGGTCGTCGGCAGCGACGATTGACGCGGAAAATGTGCCGGCTCCCTTGATCCGCTCGCGATAGAGTTGCTTCCCGGTCTTCGCGTCATATGCCGCGAGGATGCCGTTGTCGCTCGCCACGTAGAGGTTTTTGTCCAACACCAGCGGCGTCGGCATATAGGAGCCGTTTTTCGGTTGGCACCAGGCAAGGCCTTCGGGTAGCGCAACCTCATCGGTCGGCGTCAGGTCGCCGCGGGCATCCGCGCGGATGGCGTAGATTGGGCTGCGGCCATGACCGTTCGTCAGGTAGATCATGTCGCCGACGACTTGCGGTGTCGGGACTGGACAGTCGCCGCCTCCGTGCAGCGTCCATAATCGTTCTCCAGTCTTCAGATCGTATCCCGCCATCTCCTTGTATCCGTTGCAAACGACCTGCGTTCGCCCGCCGGACTCGGCGATGCTCGGCGTGCTCCACGTCGTGATATCGACGCGCTTCACGCGGCGCAGCTCGCGGCCGGTCTTCACGTCGAAACTGGCCCAGAACGCGTTGTTCATCGCGTCGCACTGGAGGATGACCTGACCATCATGGATAATCGGCGAATTCGCGCTGCCCCACTCCAGATCCTCCGCGTTGTAGGGACCGCTTTTGAGCAGACCGAGGTCTTTCTTCCAAAGAAGCTCGCCCTCGACATCGTAACAGTAGAGGCCCTCGGAGCCGAAGAAGGCGACGACGTGCGTGCCATCGGTCGCAGGCGTACTGTTCGCATACGTGGCCTTGATGTGACGCTTGGACTTGGGAATACCCGTGTGGGCGTCGCGCTGCCACACGAGGCGACCATCCTTCTTGTTGAGGCACAATACCTTCCACGTCCACGGCCCCTCGTCCGCCGCGGACTCGCCGGTGCCGTCGAGCCAGCCGGTCTTGAATTCCGGCGATGACTTATCCGCGCTGACGGCCGTCGTGAGGAAAATGCGATCGCCCCACAGGATCGGGGAAGAATGGCCCTGGCCGGGGATGGACGATTTCCATTTCACATGTTCCCCGGATTCTACGTCCCATTCAATTGGCGGTCGGCCATCGCCGATACCGCGCCCATTGGGTCCGCGGAAGGAAGGCCAGTTGCCGGCTCTCACAGGAGGACTCGTGAAAGCGAACAGACAAGAGCTGAGGACAAACGCCGATCGGATTCGCATAGGACACCGCCCTGCACATCTTGCGCCGAGACTCTGGCCGGTTCAAGCCCGGCGTCGTTTCAATCGCGCCTGGAGCATTCGCTTGGCCCGTTCGAGTTCGCGACGGCGCGTCGGCGACAGCCCCTTGCCTGCCCGGTTAATGAAAAACTGGATCATGCGGATGCCGGAACTGATGCCCTTGGGGCTGACGCGCCTGCTGGCCATTCCACGAGCAATCGCGGGGGCGCTCCTGGTAAAAAGGCCCGCGGGCGGATACGTCGACGTCGTCTTGACCTTGTGCGACCATTTTTTCTTTTCCGCCACGCGCGATTTCCTCCCTTGCAGCGCCTAGGATCTTTCGGGCCGCGCCAAAAGGAGATGATTGATGATCCGCAAACTGGCCACCGGTCAGTATCGACTCTACTCGCGTAAGAAAAACCCGAAGAGCGGGCGACGTCGCAATCTGGGCACGTTCAACTCGCGGGCAGCGGCCGAGAAGCACGAGCGCGCCATCCAGTATTTCAAGAGGGCGTAAGCCCTTGGCGCGCAGGGACGGCGATCATTCGGTCGGCAGTCCGGCTTCTTTCCACTCCTTGATGCCGCCTTCGTAGGCCTTCACGTCGAAACCTTTTGCCGCGAGGGCTTCGGCGGCCTGGCGGGAAGCCGGGCAATCGTGGCTGGCGCAATACACCACCACTTCCTGCGACTTATCCAGCTCATTGAATCGCCGGTCGAGTTGTGAAAGCGGAATCTTTCGAGAGCCGCGGATGATCCCTTCCTTGTAGTATTCGGGCTCCAGCACGTTCAGGAGTTGGAATCGATCGTGTTCCGAAAGCTTCTGTGACAGTTCTTCTTTTGAAATCGTTTGAATCGTCGTAGGCATCGGTTACTCCAAAGGGGGACTGACGGCAACACTCACCAGTCTGCGCGACAGCCATGAATGGGTGATGAATTCGACGTAAACAGAATGTGATCTTGACGCGCCGATTCTCAATTATTCAGCAAAAACACGGGCATTCGTTACCGGGGTTTTAGATACACCTTGACCGCATTGAAACGTGCTGAATAGCATCCTTCGGCACGGCTAATCTCAACCGCGGAAGCGCGGTGACTCAACTGAACCATCCTCGCCGGCCCTCGCGTGGAACCCTTTTCGTGGAGGTAGAGCATGGCCACGGCAAGATTGATCGGGACTCGGTTTGTAGTGTGTTGCGCGCTCAGTTTACTGGTGCTGACCGGCTGCAACATTCTGCTCGGGTTGTTTACGAATGATGCGGATGGCGACAGCGTCATCAACAACGCCGACAATTGTCCGACGGTGGGCAATACGGATCAGGCGGATGACGACTCGGACGGCGTCGGTAACGCCTGCGACAACTGCGACAATACGGCCAACGGGAATCAACTCGACGCCGACGTCGACGGCGTGGGCGACGCGTGCGACAATTGCCCAGCGCAAAGCAATCCCGGCCAGGAAAACGCGGACTTCGACAGCGCCGGGGATGTCTGCGACGCCCAGCCCCTGAATCCGCTGGTTCAATAACTTCTATTCGGGATCAATTGCCCCTGATCGACGCGTTGCCCAGTGCCCCCACCCGCAGTGCGGGCACTGGGGGACGCGATCGGCCCGATCCGTTAAGATCCGCTCCTTCGGGAAGAAGGTCCTGAGGTTTGGAGCGGATCGATGAAGTACGCATCCCTTGCGATTTCCACCCTGTTACTGCTAACTTCCCTCGCCCCCGCGCAGGACGAGCCCGTGGCATTTGTCGGGGCGAAGATCATTCCCATTGTCGGCGACCCGATCGCCCACGGCACGATTGTCGTGCACAAAGGAAGAATCGTAGCGGTGGGTCCCGACGCTGGATTCGCGGACGCGCAGCGCGTCGACTGCACGGGCAAAGTCATCATGCCCGGCCTGGTGGACACTCACAGCCACATCGGCGGCGGTTGGGCCGCCGACAGCAGCGGGCCGATCCAGCCCGATGTCCGCGTGCTCGATTCCGTCAATGTCCGCGATTCCGGCTTTGTCCGCGCGCGGGCCGGCGGCATGACCACGCTGAACGTCATGCCCGGTTCCGGCCACCTGCTGAGCGGCCAGACAATCTATCTGAAGCTTCGCAAGGCCCGCACGATTGAAGAGATGGCGATCCACGACGAGGCGGGCAATATCCTCGGCGGCATGAAGATGGCCAACGGCACCAACTCCCAGCGCGAGGCGCCGTTTCCCGGTACGCGCTCGAAGTCCGCCGCACTGATACGCGAAAAGTTCGTCAAGGCCCAGGAATATCGCCGCAAACTTCAGCAAGCCGGCGACGACCCGGAAAAACGACCCGAGCGAGATCTGGAGATGGAAGGCCTCCTCGAAGTGCTCGACGGAAAGCGGATCGTCCACCATCACACCCACCGTGCCGACGACATCCTCACCGTCATTCGCCTGTCGCAGGAGTTTCACTTCCGCGTCGTGCTTCACCACGTCAGCGAGGGTTGGAAGGTCGCGGAGGAGATCGCCAAAGCCGGCGTTCCGTGTTCGATCATCCTCGTGGACAGCCCGGGCGGGAAGATCGAGGCCAGAGATTTGCTGCTTAATACCGGTGCGGTCCTGGAGAAGGCGGGCGTCCTGACTGCTTACCATAGCGACGATTGGATCACCGATTCGCGGCATTTTCTCCGGTCGGCCGCGCTGGGCGTGCGAGCCGGGATGTCCCGCGAAAAGGCGCTCTACGCGATGACGATGGCCGGGGCGAAAATGATCGATCTGGATAAACGGATCGGCTCGCTCGAACCGGGCAAGGACGCGGATTTCATCATCCTGTCCGGCGATCCTTTGAGCGTCTATACCAAGGTGCTGGAGACGTACGTCGAAGGCGAAAAAGTCTTTGATCGCAGCGATCCGAAGGACTACCTCTACGCCGTCGGCGGTTACGGCGCGGGCCGGGACCAGGAGATGCACCTGTGCTGCTTTGAGACCGGGGAAAAATAGCCATGAACTCTTCGAAAACAGAAGATGCACCACAGAGGCACAGAGGCACCGAGACGAAGAACAGAGTCCTTTCTTTGTGTCTCTGTGCCTCTGTGGTGAATCTGCTCTATTCGTCCGCGCCCGCTTCAGCCCAACTCGCCATTCGCGGTGAAACGGTCTACACGATGGTCGGCGCGCCAATCAAGGACGGCGTTGTTCTCATTGAAGCCCAAAAGATCGTTAAGGTCGGTCCGGCCGATACCGTCACGATCCCCGACGGAGTAAAGACACTCACGGCCAAGGTCGTCACGCCCGGCCTCATCGATGCCCACAGCGTCGTCGGCCTGACCGGCTATCTCAATCAGGATCAGGACCAGGACCAGCTCGATGCCAGCGAACCGATTCAGCCCGAGTTGCGGGCCATCGATTCCTACAACGCGCAGGAACGCCTCATCGAATGGGTCCGCGGCTTCGGCGTCACGACCCTGCACACCGGCCACGCCCCCGGCGCGCTCATCTCCGGACAGACGATGATCGTCAAGACGACCGGCAACACGGTCGAGGACGCGGTCATCAATCCAACCGCAATGGTGGCCTGTACGCTGGGCGAAGATGCGCGGGCCAAGGGGAAAGATGCCGAGAAAAAATCTCCCGGCACGCGCTCCAAGGCGATCGCGATGCTCCGCGCACAGCTCATCAAGGCCCAGGAGTACCAGCGAAAACTGGAACTGCCGGATGAAAAGAAGCGGCCTGACCGCGATCTGCGGCTGGAGACGATGACGCGCGTCCTCAAGGGCGAACTGCCGCTGCTGGTCACGGTCCACCGGGCGACGGACATCGTTTCGGCCCTGCGCGTGGCCGGGGAGTTCAAGATCAAGATCGTGCTGGACGGTGCGGCGGAATCTTACCTCGTCATGGACCAGATCAAGGCTGCCGGCGTGCCGGTCATCATCCACCCGACCATGACGCGTACCGGTCGCGGCGAGACGGAGAATCTGAGCATGGAATCGGCGGCGACGCTGATCAAGGCCGGGATCCCGGTCGCCTTGCAAAGCGGCTATGAGGACTACGTCCCCAAGACGCGCATCGCCCTCTTCGAGGCGGCCATCGCAGCGGCGAACGGCCTGACGTTTGAGCAGGCGCTAGGCACGATCACGATCGACGCGGCGAAAATGCTCGGCATTTCCGACCGCGTAGGCTCCCTGGAACCGGGCAAGGACGCCGACGTGGCCCTCTACGACGGCGATCCCTTCGAATACACGACGCATTGCACCGGCGTGGTGATCAACGGCCAGGTCGTCAGCAGCGAGACGCGATAGGAATGCGCGGCGGCGGTGCGCGATCCTGCTCGGCACTGCCTCCGTCGTGCGCCGGGAAACACCGCCTTAGGCGTCGACCAGCGTCTCGAATCCGCCGTAGACCATCCGCTTACAGTCGAAGGGCATCTTCTTCGGGTCGCACATCTGCATGAGGCGCGGGTCCTTCATGACCTTGGCGTTCACCTTGTCGCGATGGGCCCGCGACTTGAAGACGATGTACGAGAAGACGACCGTCTCGCCGGTCTTGGGCTTGACCAGCTTGGGAAACGGCATTCCGAACTTCACGTTCAGGTCCTCTCCGACGCACTCGCGATACTCGAGCGCGCCGTGGTCGCGCCAGATCTTGCCGGCCTTTTTCGCAATGCCGACATAGGCCTTGAGGTTTTTCTTGGGTACCGGCAGTACGTATCCATCAACATAAGCCATGGTATTTCCTCCGTTGGCAGCCAGTCTAACCGCCTGCGATCGCGCCGACAATAAGGAAGGGTTCGCGGCCGGTCGCGACCGCCTCGGGCAGCGGGACATCCGGCGATTCGTGCGACAGGTCACGTTCGCAGGCGAAAAAGCGGATAAACGGCCGACGTTTCAACGTGCCATGATCGCGGATCGTGCCGCGGAGCATCGGATAACGGGCATCGAGGGCGTCGAGGACGGAGCGCTGTGTGATTGGGCCTTCCACATCAAGAGGCACCTCGTCGTCCACGCAGGCCAGGGTTCGCAGGTGGAATGGGATAACGACTCGGATCATGTCACGCAGCGCGAAGATCGTCGCCAGGAACTGAGCTAAGGCCTCTCGCTATTTTCGTGTGGCGGATCGACCCGCCCGCGCTAATCGTCGACATCCACATCGACGTCGACGTCGTCATCATCATTGTCCGGGATGTTAACTCGGACGCGGGCGTAGGGCGCATCGACCTTGATGTCCGCGTCGTCGTGGCGCGCATGATGGTCGCAGCACTCATGGCTGTTGTCGGAGCACCCCGCACCCAATCCGACGGCCATCCCCAGGGCAAATACAAAGCTCAGGACAAGTCGCATGTTCAATCTCCGAATCGGCGAGACCGGTGGATCATAGTCTCGCGGTGTCCCGCCTTCTTTCTATCGGCTTCCGGGGCATTCGTCCTATGCCGGATCGGGGATTGTTCCCCCGACCGGCGCTGCGCACTCTGGGCAGCGACCGCTGACGTTGCCAGTGAGGTTGTAGCCGCATCGCGCACAATATCCGGGCTTTTTCTCAGCCTTCATGGCCCACAAGAACAAAAGTGCTGTCGGAATCAGCACCACGAAGAACTGTACGGCCAAGTCGAGAAACAGCCTTTCCGGGCTGTAGTTTCGTGAGGTAGCGGCGACGCGAAAAGCCACGACTAGTTTGGCAAAGATCGCTATGCAGCATCCGAGCCCGGCCCACTTTAAGAGGCTTCGGGCGTCGCGAGAGACGATCGCCGGATATAGCATGAGTATCGCAATAAAAACTCCGAGATGAATCCTCGAATGCCAGCTCAGCCAAGTTGCTCCCGGTCGTGGGGGTGTGGTCGCCATGCCAATATTCGTTACGTACCATAGGTAGGATAGGATGCCCGGCACTCTTGCAAGATGAGGGTACGAGGACACACCTGCGCTTGTGGGCGTCTTTCCGTCAAATCGAAGTCGGCCCTCCCGGATTTCAATACGGATGAATCCGTCGCTAAGGGGAATATGGTGGAAAAAGATCGCGCGCTGCGAGAACGCTGACCAAACCATGATCGCCAGAACGAGGATCGCACCGCCGACCAACAAGAGCACGTGCGACTTATGGGCGGGCCGAGAAGTAGTTGCAGCGTTCAATGCGGCTTGCATATCGTTCCGCACTCCGGGCAGCGACCGCTGACGTTGCCGGTGAGGTTGTAGCCGCAGCGGTGACACAAATGTCCTTTTCTGGCTTCACGAACACCGCGCTCCATGAGAAAAAAACCGGAGACAAAGATGGAAAACGGCCAGAGGAGGTTGATTCCATTCATTGTGTGGTACGAATTCATGTAATAGCCCTGTTCGCAGCCCGGGCAAGACCGCATCATTGCTTCACGGCACCAAAGGTCGAAATCGGCACTTCGCACGGCGTCCGATTTCTTATCACTCCCCGATGACGGATTCCATGCAAAGTGAACTTGGCCCGTCGCGACCGCTGCGCGGGCGAAAGGGATTTGGGCGCCCATCTCTCGTCCCAGGCTCAGCGCCCAACAAACGAGCAGAGACACGCAAAAGCAGGCGAACGCCACTCTCGTGCGCGGTCGAGTTCGGAATCGAAGGCAGATTTTTCCAATTTGTGGGTTTGGCGTCCAAGCGAGGAATGCCGCGAGGCACACCACCACAAGCGCTCCGAGGGGTATCTGCCCAATCACAAACAGGGCCTGATCCGCCTTGTGAAGTGCTATGGCGCTGCTCGGAATCTCGATGTCCATGTGAAGATCGTATTCAGGCCACCAATCGATAACTCCACGATGGATCGCGAAAATGCAAGATTCGACTTTCAGGATGGCGGTCCAGAAATAGGATGTGATCCAGAACGCGACCATCAAGAGCGCCGCTACTCCAGCGACGAGCAACAACCCCTTTTGTCTTAGCGACATTCTGTCAGAAACTGGGAATTGTTGTATCATAGTGAAACGGGCGTTCCGCATTCCGGGCAGCGACCGCTGACGTTACCGGTGAGGTTGTAGCCGCAGGAGTGGCAGTGACCGGGCGGCATAGACTCCCGCTTGTTTCTCCGACCTTCGACGACCATCAAGGCGATCGCCACGCACGGTGAGCCGATCATGATGATGCCCCCGAAGATCTTTTGAAAACGCGAGCCGGTTCCAATGCCAGCGGCAATCATCAAATCGCCAAGCGTGATCCCTGCGAAAAGAACAATCAAGGCAAGGAGGGCCGGACTTATTCGCAATCTAAAAATAGACGGAACGACCCGAAACCCATGTTGTTCGCGATGGCCCATTTCTTCATTGTACCCCTGACTCAGGCGATTATTCTCCTGCCCCTCGGTCGGTGGTATAACCTGCCGCTGAAATAATCGCGGCTTGGTGGGCAAGTCGCTGAAATAGCCTTGTGGGAACAGACTCCCGCCGGCACGCCTGCGAGAAAGGACTCTCGCAGGAACACTGCATCGAACCCTCACCCCGGCCCTCTCCCTCGAAGGGAGAGGGGGAGTGGCTCATGGCATCCACGATCCGCTACCGATGGTTCGTCAAAGGCGATCTCGACGGCTTCTTCGGCCTCGCTGTCGACAACCTCGTGCAAGTGCTCGTCATCGTCGCGCTGTGCACGCAGCTCTGCGGATTTACCGACGAGCTCGTCTACCACCGCGTCCTGCCGGGTATCGCCGTCAGCCTGCTCATCGGCAACCTGTACTACGCCCTGCACGCCCGGCGGGTCGCGCGGCGCGACGGCAACCCGACCTGCACCGCCCTGCCTTACGGCATCAACACGCCGTCCGTCTTCGCGTACATCCTCTTCATCCTCGCCCCGGTCTATCAGCGCTTCTCCGCCGAACTCGGCCCGGAGCAGGCGGGCGAGTTGGCGTGGAAGGTCGGGCTCGTCGCCTGCATCGGCAGCGGGGTCATTGAATTTCTCGGGGCCTTCATCGGCGGCTGGGTCCGCCGCGTCACGCCGCGGGCGGCGCTGCTCTCCGCCCTTGCGGCGATCGGCGTTATCTTCATCGCCAGCCCCTTCGCCTTTCAGATCTACGAGCGACCGCTCGTGGCGATGGTGCCGCTGTTTGTCGTGCTGATCGGCTACTTCGCGCGCGTACGATTTCCGCTCGGCATGCCCAGCGGTCTCGTCGCACTGGCGCTGGGAACAATCCTCGCGTGGACGCTGCCGCTGATTTCCGGTCTGGGGCCAAAGATGATGAGCACCGGCGACGTGACGACCGCGTGGGAAGGCGTCCGCGCGACGATCGGCGGGTTCGTGCAGCAGCCCGCCTGGAACAAGCTGCTCGAGCCGCACTTCTTCGGCCGCGAGATCGTCGATCTGTTCCGCGATCATCCCGATCTGCTCTGGTCGTTTCTCGGCGTGATCGTTCCGATGGGCCTGATCAACGCGATCGGCTCGCTGCAGAACATTGAATCGGCCGAGGCCGCGGGCGATCGCTTCTCGACCGGCCCGTGCATGGCGGTCAACGGCGTCGGGACGATCGCGGCGGGTCTGTTCGGGAGCTGCTTCCCGACGACGATCTACATCGGCCATCCCGGCTGGAAGGCCCTGGGGGCGCGGTGCGGGTATTCGATCATCAACGGCCTCTTTTTCACGGTCGTGTTCATCCTGGGACTGGGGCAGCTCACCTTCGCCGTGATCCCGATGGAGGCGGGCATGGCGATCGTGCTCTACATCGGTGTCATCATCGCGGCACAAAGCTACGAGGCCGTGCCGACGCGGCACTACCCGGCCGTCGCCCTAGGCTTCTTCCCGGCCGTGGCCATGATGGCGGTCTTCCTGATGCCGCATGTCCTTCAGGGAATCGGGGCGAGCGGCGGGATACTGCCCATGATCCAGCAGCACGGAAATGCGCTGGAGGATGCCGCGCGACGCACCGACGCATGGTGGCCGATCGGCGTGTACGCGCTGGCCGGGGCCAACAGCGGCTTCGTCATCACGGGGATGATCATCTCGGCGATCACGGCGTTTCTGATCGACCGGCGGTTCAAGACGGCGGGGATCTGGTGCCTGATCGCCGCGGTCGTAACACTGCTGGGCTTCCACCACGCCTATCGCATCGAGCCGGGGGCGCACGAGTTCACGCCGCGCGAGCTGCTCGTCTGGCAGCGGACGGAAGCCGCATTCGACAATACCCCGCTGCACCTCGCCGCACCGGAGGGGACCTTCTTCCATCGCGGCTATCGCATCGCGGCCGGCTATGCCCTTGCGGCGCTGTTGATGTTCTTCATTCACGCCATGCGAATGCGGCGGTCAGGCTTCACCGATATTGAGGTCGACATCCACGGCCTCCCACCCCCGCCCGAGCCGCCCTCGGCCCAGATCACGCAAAAAGTCTTTGAACGGGCCACCGAATCAGAGCCGCGACCGTAGCGGCCCCCGCTCTGTCGGGGCCGACGAGATTTCAATTCCGGGAGTGACTCTCGACGAACACCTCACCGTCCGCCACAGAGGGCGGACGCTACTTCTCTGCACCGCGCGTCGTCGGCTGCGAAGTCGTCTGCGCTGGTCGGTTCCGCATCGCCGGATTGAGGATCACCCAGCCGTGGTCTTTGGGGCGCGGAGTGGGCCCATGCTCCAATGGGCGCTCCAAGCGCCTTACGTCTCCGCCGTTGTCCTCGTTCTTGTCATCGTCGCTGATCGTCCAGGTTTTGATGCCTTCGGGAATGATCGCGTAGCGGATCGGATTTCCGTCGATCGGGTCAATGGGCACGGCATTGAGATACTCAGGAACAAGCTCATCGAGTCTTTCCGGCCACCGGCCGTTTGCCAGCCGGAAACGCTCGGCCCCAACGGCGGCGCAGAGGGCGCGATTCCGCCCTACGTTGCGAACGAACAGCACCATGGGGCGAGAGAAGCTCGAAAACAATAGCTTCGACACGACACAATACCTAGGCAGGTTGCTGACCGCATGGTCTACCCTCATCGACGCATTGACCAAACTCGAATCCGGCGGTCCGGTGGAGGCGACCAGTTGCTCGAATTGGTCTAAGGCCAGCGCCGTGTCGATGGATTGAATAACGGGTAGGGCCGTCCACCAAGAGGGCATTGGCATCGTCGGCGGGCTGCTTCCCGTCGAGCGCATCCACTGTATTGAATCGAGGAAAAAAACGCGTTCTCCGATCAGGGCCTTTTTCATGTCCGGTTGTGTTTCATGCCGTGTCAACTGGGTCTGAATATCGCGTAGCGCCGACTCGTCCATCCCGCAGAGGTTGATGCATCGTTCGAGCGTTTCCTGCAATCGGGCCGTTAAGGCTATTTGTACGAGTGCGGTAATCAGAAGACTCTCGCCGTCCATCAGATGGGTGAGGCCTATTCCATCACGCAGACACGTCGTCGCTTTGTCCCTGTCTTGTAGCTGCGCGGCGGTATACGCTTCCAACATCAGCCCCTTGCCGACCGTCCCTATCTCGGACAGCCCCGAGAGCGACATGTTGATCGCCGGGGTGCTCCATTGGAGCTTGTAGTAGCTGCGCGGGAGTCGAAGCGCGACATGCAGTTCATTCAGGACGCTTCCCGCCTGTGAAAGAAACTCCTGGCTGGCACGGATGGCCGATGCATCGCACAGTTCTCCAGTGGGGGGAGCGACGAACGAGCCCAGGAAGGGGAGCAAGGCAATCTCATCGCCCAGCGGTCGTAGGCCCGAGAGCCTCTTCCCAGCCGCCTCGACTGCGACCGCCCTATTGTCCGCGTCGGGGATATCCGGCCGCTGAGAAAGAATGTCGGCGATTGTCGACGGCTCACCGCGGGCGCGAATCGCGGCAATGTGGGCTGTCACGGCGTCTTCGTTGCGTCGGTCAAGTTGCCAGATCAGAGCGGCGACACAAACAAACAGAATCGCCAAGGCCGTGACGACCGGGTGCCTGCGGACCCAGCCGCGTCGCTGATCCCTCGCGGTGGGTGGAGAATCGCCGATGGGGTCCCGAGAGTCCATGCGGGATATTCTACGCCCGCCGGTGCGGGCTTCCCAACAAGCGCCGCATGCGCAGCCGCCGAAACTCAGGGCGGCACGATTCGAACTTGTGACCTCCTGGCCTCAAACCAGACGCTCACGCTGGGAAACTCTTATTGCACAGGCCGGCTCGTCGGCTGCGAGGTCGCAGGTTGCGTGGTGGTCGGTGCGGGGCGGTTGCGTAGCGACGGATTCAGAATGACCCAGCCGTAGTCCATCGGCCGATCCTTAGTTCTATTGCCTGTTCGCGACTCAAGTCGCCTTACATCGCCGCCGTTATCCTCGTTCTTGTCGTCGTCGCAGATCGTCCACGTTTTCATGCCCTCGGGGATGATCGCGTAGCGGATCGACTTGCCGTCGATGGGGTCGAGCGGCACGGCGTCGAGATATTTCGGAACGAGATCATCGAGCTTTTCCGGCCAACAATCGTTGGCAAGTCGAAATCGCTCGGCCGCGATGGCGGCGCGGAGGGCGCGATTGGAGCCGACAGTGCGGACCCAGAGCACAATGGAACGCGAGAGGCTCGGAAGCATTATTCTCGACATGACGCAATACATGGGAAGGCGCTCGGCGGCCCCGTCAAGAGTCGTTATGGCCTTGATGGTGCGCCCATTGGGTGTGCCAACAGCGCTGAC
Organism: Phycisphaerae bacterium; assembly: GCA_035275405.1. Classification (NCBI taxonomy): domain Bacteria; kingdom Pseudomonadati; phylum Planctomycetota; class Phycisphaerae; species Phycisphaerae bacterium. The sequence goes on along the minus strand of DATEMU010000003.1, from coordinate 515,281 downwards.
CAGAAGATTGTATTGATCAAGGCCACACGAAATGTCCAAGGGCGGAAGTATCGGTATGTACCTCCAGAGCGACTCGGGGCCCGGCGATCCCTGACTTCCAGTAAGTGTGGTTATCGCACTGGGCCCGCTGGTTCGAACCCATTGAAGGGTGTCGAGAAAAATAATGCGTTCCCCATAGTAAGCCTGCTTCATGTCGGGGTAGGCTTCTGATTCCTGGAGGGCGATATGTAACTTACGAAGTGATGCGTCACTGAGGCCGCATTGATTGATGCACCGTTCGACTGAATCCTGCATCAGTGAGGTCGTGGCGAGTTGGACCAGCGCGCCGATGAGGGTGCTGCTGCCATCGAGCGCGCGTGTCATTGGCGTCATGTCGAGAAGAAGTTGTTCGGCCCTTTGACGTTGGTCCTTTTGGGCCGCGATGAGGGATTCCAGGACAAGAATCTTGGATGCCTGCCGCAGGTCGGACAATTCTGGTATCAGAACATTGATCGCCGGAGTGCTCCAGTTAAGCGCCAAATAGCTTCGCTCAAGTTTGAGCGCCTTGTGAAGCTCGCCCAGGGCCTCGTCGGCGCGATCCAGATAGGAGTCGCTGGCCATAAGCATGTCATCGTTCCAGCGCTCTCCGGTTGGCGGCAATCTTCCGTTGCCCAGATAGGGAATCGACTTGGACTCTTCTTCATTTATTCTGACGGCCATGCTTGCGCGGCCGGCGCTCGCCAGTTGAAAAGCCATATTCTCATCGTCGGAGATCCGCGGTTGCGCGTATAGGATGTCCTGAACGGTCACCGGCTCGCCACGATCGCGGATGGCAGCGATGCGCCTCTCCAGCGCTCGTTCCGCCTGATCGTTGGCGAACCAAACCGCCGCGACGAGCATCGCGGTGAAGACCAGAAAGCCTGTCACAACCGGATGCCGCCGCACCCAGCCGCGCGAGGCCCGCCGATTCTCCGCGGGTGAAGTGGAATCGCCGCCGGGGTCCCGAGAGTCCATGCAGAACATTCTATGAGGTCCGCGATTAGAAGGGGAACGCTTCTTTATAATCGTCGCCTTTTTGTCGCCGCGGTGAGCGACAAAGGACGAGGTCGAATCTCGCCGTTGTCCGGTTATAATCCCGTCTCTACGGGGCGTAGCTCAGCCTGGTCAGAGCGCCTGGTTTGGGTCCAGGAGGTCGCAAGTTCGAATCTTGTCGCCCCGATTGACCTTTCGAGCTGTCGGATTGACCGCCGGCCGTTCGATGGGATCACCATTCAATACCTGAGGCGGCCCGTCCACTCGCGGCCATCCGACTTAAAGGAGCCGGTATTTTTGCAGCTTGTAGCGCAGGCGATCGCGCGTCAGGTTTAACAATTGTGCGGCCTGGACCTGATTGTTTTTCGTGCGCGTCATCGCCTCCCGCAACAGATGCGATTCCAGTTCGTTGAGCTTGTTGAGGTCGAAGCCTGACGTCGGAAGCGCGAAGCTCTCCACATCGCCGGACCACGGAGCCGGCTCTGACCGGCCCAGGGCCAGATCCTCGGGGACGATCGCTTCGCCCTTGCACAACAAAACCGCGCGTTCAATCACGTTTCGCAGTTCTCGCACATTACCCGGCCAGGCGTAGCCGTTGAGCTTCTCCTGTGTCTCCGGCGTCACGCGTTTGACGTTTTTCTTGAACTCGCGGGCGAAGTGGTCCACAAAGTGAGTCGTGAGCAGTTCAATATCCTCGCCGCGGGCGCGTAACGGCGGCAGATCGATGCTGACCACGTTCAGTCGGTAGTACAGGTCTTCGCGAAACTTCCCCTCTTTGATGATTTTCTGGATATCCCGGTTGGTCGCCGCGATGACGCGCACGTCCACGGAGATTTCCTTGACGCCGCCCACGCGGCGAAAGGACTTTTCTTCGAGAAACCGAAGCAGCTTGGCCTGAAGAACGGGCGGCATGTCCCCGACTTCGTCGAGGAATACCGTCCCACCGTCCGCCAATTCAATCAACCCTCGCTTCTTTTGTTTGGCGTCGGTGAACGCGCCGCGCTCGTGACCGAAAAGTTCGCTCTCCAATAGGTTTTCGGGGATCGCGGTGCAGGTAATGTTCATAAAGGGGCGGTGGGCGCGATCCGAATTGTAATGGACGGTCTTGGCCACGAGGTCCTTTCCCGTGCCGCTCTCGCCGCAAAGAAAGACCGTCGATGAGCCGCTTCTGGCGACATCGCAAATGACGCCAAAAAGCTTCGTCATCGCCGGGCAGCGTCCCAGAATGCGGTCAAAGCCGAATTCCCCCTGCAACCTGGTCCGCAAGTCGCGAAGCTCGCGCTTCAGTCGCGTCGTCTCCAGCGCCTTCGCGACGGTCAGCATCAGCTCGTCCATTTTGAAGGGCTTGCCGACATAGTCGATGGCGCCCAACTTCATCGCTTCCACAGCATTTTCCACGTTGCTATAGGCCGTCATCATCAGAACGACGATGTCCTTGTCGGACTCGCGCAGCTTGCGCAGGACCTCCAGGCCCGTCTTGTCGGGCAGCTTGTAGTCCAGCATGACGAGATCGAAGAGTTCGTCGCCAAGCTTGGTAAGCCCCTCGGTCGCTGTCGGGGCCTCGTCCGCACTGTAGCCCTCCTCGACGAAGCGTTGGCGCAACGTCCAGCGAATTAGCTTCTCGTCTTCGATGATCAGGATGCGAGGCTTATTCATGAAATTCCCGTTTCAGCGAAACCCACGCGTTCCGGCAGTTCGACGGTGACCCGAGTACCGTGGCCGGGGCGGCTGTCCAGCGTGATGGTCCCTCCGTGCGATTCCACGATTCGCTTGCAGATGGCCAGGCCCAGCCCGGTCCCCTTGGCCTTGGTCGTGTAGAAGGGCTCGAAGGCTCGATCGAGAACGTCGCGGGTCATGCCGATGCCGTCGTCCTCGATGACAATCTTTTTGGAAGTCGCAGCGGGCAGCACGCGACATTGTATGGTACCGCCGTTTTGACAAGCATGTGCCGCATTAATCAATAAATTGGTCAGGACTTGCTGGATTTGGGCCTCGTCGATCTCCATCGCCGATTCACTATCGGCCGGGTTGCACTCAATACGCACGCCTCGAAACGCCGGCTCTTCGCGCAGCAGCACCAGCGCCCGCTGCAGAAGCTGATAGATGGGGACGGGCGCCGTGACGGGCGGCTTGGGCCGTGCGTAAATCAGGAGATCCTTGACGGCGGCGTCCAGTCGGTCGATCTGGCGCAAGGCCTCCTCGATGATCTCCTTGTGCGGATGATCGTCGTCGAGTTCCTGACCGAGGATCTGAATCGCCCCACTGATACCCGCGAGGGGGTTTTTGATCTCGTGGGCGAGGGAAGCGGCAAGTTCCCCGACCGCCGCCAGATGCTCCGACTTGTTGAGCTTGGTTTGATAATGGTCTTGTTCGATGGCCTGCAGTCGAGAGACGAGGTCCTCCCGGTAGGTCTCGTTCATAATGGCCAGTTCGATGTCGAGCAGCTTATGCAGAGCCCCGAGCTTACGGTCGATGTCGGGGGGTTTGAGTTCACGGATCTTTGTCGCGAGCCCCAGGCGAACGACGTTCATTGCCGTAAACATATAGTGCTGCGGGAGATCCACCCGCACATGGGTTCTTCCGATCCGCGCCCGGCGATCGTAATAGGCGTCGTCATACCGGCCCTCGAAGAGTTCGGTGAGCCACAGACGGAGGGACTTCTTGAGCCGCTCGATCATCCCCGGGTCGATTGCAAAAACAGCTTTGGCGCGAGGATGGCGAGAGAGAGTTGTGTAAAAGACCTCTATCACTTCCGAAAAACACCCGGACAGGGGGGCCTTAAGCTCCATCAAGGCCCTAGCATCAGCCTCGTCAAAGCCGACATACTGCTTCATTTCCTCGAATAACTCGTGTGGCACACCGGGATTATATCGCCTAAGGCGAGCAAGCCGAACCGGTCGATCTGGCGAAGGGGACGGCGCAGCGGGCGCCCTATCGGATGGGCCTTTTCGAGGCTTTTCCGGCGTGGAATCGATTGGCATGATGACCCTGCGACCTCTAGTTGCGTCGTAACAGGCAATAAGGATGCCAGGGAACACCCGCCACCACAGCGGTTTGGAGGGCCATTCGAACCACTTTGCTGCGGAATTATTCGCAGTTTCTGCGGAAAGTCCCGCAGTTGCGACTCTTTGCGCTTTCAAAGTTGCTGCCAGCGAATCAGCCCTCGTACGGTTCAAAGACACGCCTGGTTTGGCACACTTCTTGCACGGCGAATCGTCAGGCGACACGGAGGTCCGACCGGTGGTACCCCGTTGTTTGCCGTAGGCTCGCGGGCGCGGGCTCTCTGCGCCCCCATTCGGGAGACTCGCCATGCTCGTCAACGATTACATGACGCCGGACCCTTTGACCGTGTCCACGGATGAGCGCGTCGAGCGGATCGCCGAGTTGATCCGCGCGCATGGCATCCGGCAGGTGCCGGTGGTGGACAACGCCCATCGACTCGTTGGGATCGTGACCGACCGAGACCTTCGGTCGGCCGGCGGTTTCGACAGGAAGGCCGAGGCCCAGCTTGTGGCCGAGGATGTCATGAGCACGAACCTGGTGACAATCATCCCAGGCGCGGACCTGGCCGAAGCGGCGCATCTGCTCTACGAGCATCGCGTCGGCGCGCTACCGGTCGTGATGGGCGAACACGTCGTGGGGATGCTCTCGACACGCGATCTGCTTCGACGGCTGATTGAGCTGTCGGAGGAAAACGTTACGCTCGCCGCGCATCACTATGATCCGGCGTATCCGTTCTGAGGCCGTGTCGGCCAAGGGTGGAGTGGGATTCGAGCGGGTGGGCGAAAGAAGAGGAGGTCGCACCATGAACATGCGCGAGATGGCCTGTTGGCTGCGCGAAGAACACAACAAGCTCAACGTCCTGTCCGCCGCGTTGCAGGAAAAGACCGCCGTTGTCCCGCGCATCCATCAGCAGAAGTGGATCGCCGACGTGCGGGAGTCGTTCGACCACCTCCGCGCCCACCTGACCAAGCACATGTCCCTGGAGGAACGCGACGGATACATGCTGCCGATCGTGGAGAGGCGGCCGATGCTGTCCCGCGAAGTGGACCGGCTGGCACATGAGCATGGGGAGATGCAGCGGCTGCTCAACGATATCCACGAGGACCTGGGCCGGTTGCACCCGGAAGATGCGCTGCTGATCCGCGACGCCTGTCGGCGGATCCAAAACCTGCTCCAGTACGTGGAACACCATGAAAAGGACGAGAATCTGCTGGTGATGTCGACGTATGGCGAGGATCTCGGGACGGAGGATTGAAGGGCGCGAGACGGCGCGCGATCCGCGCGATCTGTTGTGGGAAAAAACTCCCGAGGCGTCACACGGGGTCCAACTCAAACTGCAATTCCACCGTCATGACGTCGCAGGGCTCGCCTTCGACGACGATGTTTTCGACCGTGATCGACTGGAAGTCCTCGGCTTCGACGATCAGCGTGAAGGTCCCCGGAACCCCGTAGGCGCCGCCGTAGACGGCAGGGGCGATTTCGTCCATCTCATAGTCCAGGACGCCGTCGGTCAGCGTGAGGTCCGCGCCGGGGATCGCCTGGAGCGTGGCGGAGCTAGTGAGCGAGACGACCACGGCGGGATCGGGGAGCACCGGAAGTTGGCAGGGGGAGAGCGGCGGCGGGCAGGTGATCCCGAGCGAGCAAATTGCTAGTGCCGAAAGTGTGATAAGCAGTGGATAGCGCATGAGTCGGCTCTTGTTGGGCGAGGCGGGGTATATTGCAACCGCTGAGAACCGGGGCCGCAATCGCTACAGGATCTCACTGGCCGCCATGGCCTTGAGCCGCGCCCAGCGGCGATCAACTTCGTCCTGGACCTCCTTGGCCACGGCTGCATAGTCGGGCGTCGCGAGATGTGCAAAGGCCCCGCCCATTTTCTTCAGCGCTTCCGTGATCGGGATCTTCTTGCCGCTGGACTCCGGGTCCACGGTGATGCGGGTGATGCCGTGCTCGATCTCATAGAGCGGGTGCATGCAGGCATTCACCGCGGCCTCGACCGCCGACGGGCCGACGTGCTCGTCCATACCCCAGTTCAGCGGACAGACGGAGAGGGCCTTCACAAAAGCAAACCCGCCGGCGCGGACGGTCGTCTGGGCCTTGCGGGCCTTGCGGATCATGTCGAGGGCGTGCGACTCGCAGCACGTCGCCAGGTACGGTGCGAAAGTGCCGCGGAGGATCTCGATGATCTCCTTGTGGTGCGTCGTCTTCCCGGTTTGCTGCGGGCCGAAGTGCGCGTTGCTGTTTTTCTGGCCTTTGAAGCCGCTGTAGCAGAGCTGCGCGCCGGTGTTCATGTAGCCCTTGTTGTCGTATTCGAAGTGAATGAACGGGTCGTTGCGGAGGGCCGCACCGATGACCTGGTCGATGCCGATGTCGTCGCCGCCATCGCCGCTGACGGAGATGACGGTCACGTCCTCGGGCAGTTCGCCGCGGCGTTTGAAGCGCTTGACCATCTCGACCACGCCGGTGGCCGTGGACGAATTGTTATGAAAGAGATTGTGGAAGTACGGGACCTTGAAGCTGGTCAGCGGATATCCAGTGGTGACGACCATGCCGCAGCCCGTGTTAAAGAGCAGGCAGACATGGCCGTCAATTCCACGGAGGAAGAGGTTCAGGCTGGTGAAGATGCCGCAGCCGGGGCACGCGCTGTGCTTTTCAAAGCGCGTCGGCATGTTGGACAGCACCTTGAGGTTGACCTTGCCGTCCATGCCGGCGTTGAGCGAGCACTGCTGTGCGCTCAGGGGATCCAGAGTGCGCTGCGGATGGTAACTCTCGTCGCCGGCCCAGGCGCCGTGATAGGTCTTGTGCGGGGCGAAGGAGAAGAAGGGGCGGTCGGAATCGGCGGTCGGTGAGCGACTCGAGGTCGTCGGCTTTGGGACGATTTCGTCGTCGAGTACGGCATCAGCGTACATCCGTAGCGCGTCGTCTTTGGTGAAATTCAAACCGCCAATGCCGTAGGTTCGCTGGATGATGGAGGCGTGATTGCGACGGCGCTGAAGGGCCGCACCGATTTCATTCGCGAGATAGTTGTTCGCACCGTACTGGCTGCCTCGCTCAGCGACGACGATGGATCCGGCGTCGCCCAGCGCCTCGACGATTTGCCTCTCGGGCCACGGACGCAACACCGTGGGGATGACGAGATTGACGGGCTCGCCGCGGCGATTGAGCGCGTCCACGGCGTCCTTGGCCGCCTCACCGGCGGTATTGAGCGCGACGAGACAGCGCTCCGCTCCGAGTTCGCCGTATTGCTGCACGAAGGCGTACGATCGACCGGTCAGGGCCGCAAATTCCTTGAAAATCGCCGGCAGGATCTCATACGCCTTCGCGAACTTGAGGTCCATCTGGACCTTGGCGTTGATCAGATCGTCGTTCATGTACGGGCCGAAGGTACGAGGGTGTCCGAAATCGAGTAGGCTGAAGCGGCCACCCTCGCCTTTAAGCGTTTTCTTGAACGGCAGCGGCCCGACGAAGCGGCGAACGTCCTCGGCGTCGGCGAAGACGTGTATGCGCCGATTGGCATGCGAAGTATGGAATCCGTCATAGGCCACGATGGCGGGCAGGTTCACGGCCTCGGCCACGCGAATCGCGATGATGTTCATGTCGTACGCGGCCTGGACCGTCGGCGCGAGGAACGTGAGCCAGCCCCAGCCGAGCGTGGCGTAGAGGTCGGAGTGTCCGTTTTTGATGTTGAGCGGGGCGGACACGTCGCGTGTCGAGAGATTCAGCACCATCGGCAGGCCCAGGCCGGAGATGGCGGGCATCTGCTCGGCCTTCAGCAGCAGGCCGTTGGCGCTGGTGACATCCACCGCGCGACCGCCGGCGACGGCGACGCCCGTGCAGATGCCCAGCGCCGCAAGTTCGCTGGTGGCGACAATGAAGGAGAGGTCAGCCTTGCCCTCGGCGAAGGCCTTGGAGACGACTTCGCCGACGTCCGAGGACGGGGTGATCGGATAGTACCCCTCGGCGTCGTAGCCGATGTCAAGAATCGCCCGGGCAACGGCCTCGTTGCCGTTGCCGAGCCAGACGGATTGCCTGGCAACGGGATTTGGCGCGACGGCGGGCGGTAGTTCTGTGAGAGAAGCGGACATTAAAGATTCCTTCCTGTCAGGCGTAGTCGAACGTCAGCGCCTTGCCCTTCTTGGTGTCCGGACAGACTTCGACGCAGCGCATGCACCCTTTGCAGAACTTCTCGTCAATGCCCAGCATTCGGCCTTCGCGCCACAGCAGCCCGCCGGGATCGGAACAGATGGTGAGGCAGATTCCGCACGAATTGCACGCCGCGGCATCAAAGCGCGGGACATGTCCGCGGCCGGCGACGCGGTTGTCGCGGTTCAAAGTCGAGTGGGTCAGGGCATCAATGGTCCCGCCGTTGAGCATGTTGCGCCAGCCGAGGGGCCCGCGCGTCACTGCGGCCGGCCCCGCCGCGGCACGGCCGTTGCCTTCAAAGGCCTGAGAATGGATGCCGGACAAGGCGGCGGAGAAAGCGGCCATGTTGGCCTCGGCGGCCCGCGGCCACTGGCCGGCGATGACTTCCCTGACCTTTTCGTCCGGGAACCCCAACTCGTGGGACAGCGCGGCAACGAGCGGCATGTTCAGCCGGCTCTTGCACTCAAACGCGATCTTCGTCGCATCGAGACACACGACCTTGCCGCCTTGCATCCCCAGCATACGGCGAATCTGTTCCGGCGGCTTGACGCTATTCACGATGCAGACCGCCTGAGGCGCGAGGGCGGCCCCCAGGTCCAGCGGCTCGATGAGGTCGTCGTGAAAGACCACAAGAAAGTTGGCCGTGGTGGTCGGTCCCGATTGGCGGACCGGCGTATCCACCTGGCAGAATCGGACGGAGACGTCCGTCGCCGTCCCTTTTTTTTCGGATCCGTAGCGGGCGTCGTATCCGCCGTCGAGCCCGAACCAGGCGCAGCCGATCTTGAAGAGGAGTTTGCCGCCCATGTTGGCGCCGTCCCCGCCCAGCGCCGTCATCAGGACATTGCAGAATCCCAGATCGTCTTTTACCGGCAGCGTGTAGTTTTCGATCACCGTTCAACTCCGTGGATGTAGGGCATCCGTCCTTCCCGAACATGAGCAAGAGGCGTGCCACGCGACGGGGCGGCCTGGCAGAGCCGGAAACGGGGCTCGGCGCGAGGCGGCCGCGGAATTCCGCGCAAAATGAGGGGATTTCCGCAGTGGACGTCGTCCGGCCAAGGTCTTGAAAAACACCCCCTAACGGACTCCGCCGTCCAGAATCCTCGCTGAAAAGGGGGAATTCGACGGGGTTTTGACTTTGGCACGAATCATGCAAGGGAGATTGACGTATGACCATCGGAAACACCCAGATCAAACGTTTGCAGTCGGGTGCGCGGAGTGGGTCCATGCGCGTCGTGGTGATTGAGAATAACCCGTTGACGGCATGGGCCATCGCGCGGGCCCTTGCTCCGGACTTCGAGGTCCTGCAGCGATCGACGCTCGTCGAGGCGGCCACGGAACTCGACCGGCATGGGGCGGCATTCGTCATCTGCGGAAGCCCGTTTGCGGACGACGCTCCCGGCGAATTGAAACGGTTTGCCGAGGCCGTCGGACCGCGCGTGATTGCGCTGGTCTCTGATCCGGATTGCGGGTTGTCCGCGTGGATGCCGGTCCTGGAAAAGCCGTTTGAGTTGAACCGATTGGTGGAATTGCTTATCCCGGCGCGGCGCAGCGCTTTTTCGCCGCCACCCAATGAAACGGCAAGAAGGGGGACGAACATGCAAACGCTGGCGGAACGATTGGACGCGCGTTTCAAGAACGAAATCTGCCCGCGGTGCATCCATCGGACGGCCGACGGTGGCTGCACGCTGAAGGAGGAGCACGATTGCCCCATGTTTAATTGGGCCGAGAAACTCGCGGCGGTTGTCGAAGGAATAGACAGCAACCGGATGGGTGATTACATGGACAAGATCCAGGCGATTATCTGTCCGTCGTGCATGCAGCTCGCCGATGGACGCTGCAAAACGCGGGATCGTCTCGATTGCCCGCTCGATCTGTATCTGGGATTGGTGGTGCCGATTATTGAGGAAGAACTGAAACGGGGCAGCTCCGCGTAAGCTCGATATATCGGCGAAGAAACTTCGCCGTGCAGCGTGTCCCATCCCCAACTCGGCGCCAGACTTCGTGAGGAGCGCCGGCCATGCGACGTGCAACGCTCAACCTGATCATCGATGTCATTTCATTTGCCATCCTGGCCTCCATGATCGCCACGGGCCTGCTCGTTCGTTTCGTCCTGCCGCCCGGTTCGCGCGGGGGGCGGGGTCTGTCGCTCTGGAACCTCGATCGGCACGACTGGGGAGACATCCATTTTGGGCTGGCCGCCTCTTTGATTGGCGTTTTGCTGATCCACCTCGCGCTGCATTGGAGCTGGGTCTGTCAGGTCGCCCGGATCGCCTTCGGAGCGCCGGCACATGCGCCCGTGTCGAGCGTGGGTGTACGACGAACGGTCATCGGTCTGGGCGTCGTGGCGGGACTCACCGTCCTGATCGCCGCGTTGCTCTTTTTTGCCTCGGCCAACGTCAGTCATCTTGGCCCTGGCCACGTCGCGCTGGATGAACCCGGAAAAGAGCCGATTCTGCAACCGTTCCTGGGCCAAGATACGACGTCCACGGCAAAGCAACATCATCGGAGGCATCGAGGGAGTCAACAACCATGAACACCATGAACACCATGAATACTATGAATCCCATGAATGCCATGAATGAAACAACGCTGCCGCGCGGTCGACAACTTCTGGATGATGCCAGGCTGAACAAGGATGCCGCTTTCACGGAGGTGGAGCGGGACCGCCTGGGGCTGCGCGGGCTCCTGCCCGGACGGGTGCTCGCCATCGAGGAGCAGGTCGAGCTGGAGGTCGAGCACCTCCGCTGCAAGAGCGAAGACCTGGAGAAGTACATCGGCCTGGAGTCGCTCCGCGACCGCAACGAAGTTCTTTTTTATCGCGTTTTGATCGAGCATATCGAGGAATTAATGCCGATCGTCTATACGCCGACGGTCGGTCAGGCCTGCCAGCAATACAGCCATATTGTGCGGCGCCCGCACGGCGTCTGGATCACACCGGACGACGAACACCGCATTCCCCAACTCCTGCGAAACGCGACGCGCGACGACATCCGCTTGATCGTCGTGACTGACAATGAGCGGATTCTGGGGCTGGGCGATCAAGGGGCCGGGGGCATGGGCATTCCGCGCGGCAAGATCGCGCTGTACTGCGCCGGGGCGGGTCTGCATCCCAGCCAATGCCTGCCCATCAGCCTCGACGTCGGCACGGACAATCCGGAGCTGCTGGCTGATCCTCTCTACTGCGGCTACAACCGTCATCGACTCCGCGGCGCCGCGTATGACAAGTTCATTGACGCCTTTGTCGAGGCCGTCATCGAGGTCTTTCCCCGGGCCATTCTGCAATGGGAGGACTTTCACAAGGAGATCGCCTTCCGCAATCTCGAGCGCTATCGCCAGCGGCTGCCCAGTTTCAACGATGACATTCAGGGCACTTCCGCCGTCGCCGTTGCGGGAATGATCAGCGCGCTCAAGGTAACGGGCACACCGATCGGCGAGCATCGCATCCTCTACGCCGGCGCGGGGGCCGCGGGGATCGGTATCGCTCGGCTGGTGCGGATGCTGATGAAGTCCGCGGGGGTGGAGCTGGACGTGCAGCGGCGGGCGCAGCTCTTCGTCGACACGCGCGGTCTGGTGCATCGCGGCCGCAACGATCTAAACGCCGCAAAACGGGAATTTGCCGCCGGTCCGGATGTGCTCGCCTCGCTCGGATTGGAGAATCCGGAAGGAACGACGCTGGCCGAGATGGTGGCGCGCTATCGACCGACCATTCTCGTGGGGACCAGTGCGAAGGCCGGACTTTTCACCGAACAGGTGATCCGCGAGATGGCCGCGCACATCCAGCGCCCCGTGATCTTCGCCTTCAGCAACCCCAACTGTAAGGCGGAGTGCAAGCCCGACGACGCCATTCGCTGGACCGACGGCCGCGCCGTCGTCGCCACGGGCAGCCCGTTTCCGCCGGTTGAATACCAGGGACGCACCCATGTCATCGGTCAGGGCAATAACGTCTTTATCTTTCCCGGTCTGGGTCTGGGCGCGATCGTCGCCGAGGCGCACGAGATCAACGATCGCATGTTGCTGGCCGCGGCACAGACGCTGGCCTATATGACGGACTCTTCGCGGCTGTCGGTTGGCGCGCTCTATCCGAGCCAGCAGGACCTTCGCCAGGTCAGCTTCCATGTGGCGTGCGAGGTTGTCCGCGAGGCCCGCGAGTCCGGGCTCGGCCGACTCGTGGAGGACAGTGAGGTCGAAGTGATCGTCCGCGAGGCGATGTGGTATCCGGATTACCACGGCTTGGAGCCGAAGGAGCAGTAACGTCGAATTGGTGAGCGAATCGCCAAGCCATTTGCCTTTCAGGCAGTTTAGCTCTTCGAGGGGAGACCGCTGGCCAGGGGTCCGGATCTGCGCAGCGGATCGTGAAAATAGAGAAACCGCCGCAGCGCGTCGCCGCCGTGGCACGTCGTACACAGATTCGGCGGCCGGAAATTCCGCAGCATGAGCCGCGCCGCCTTCTGCTCCACCCGTGACAACCCTCCCACGAACTCCGCTTCCCCCTCGGGCAACACTTGGCCGTGCGGAACATGACACGTCCCGCACGCAATCTGTCCCTCCGGGTCCTCCCGACCATCCTTGTCCCACAGCGGCAGCGACCGATCCACTTGAACCGCCGCGACGGCCTTCATGGCAACCTCAGGGTGCGTGGCGATCTTCGGTCGCTTCGCCGGCCCCTCGTCGCGATGACACGCCGTGCAATGCGCCTCCGCGGCCCGATGACCGGCCGCCTCGCCCGCCAGCGCCTTGGGCCATAGCCGATGCGGATCGACCGTGGTGGTGTCCCCGTGAACTACATGACACGGCGCGCACATCGTCGCGGTCTTCAACCCTGCCTTCGTCAGCCCTGTTGCACTATGGCTGGTAAACGCCAGCGCCGTCGCTTCGGTGTGGCACGTCGTGCAAAGCGTCTGCGGCGTCTGATCCTCACCGGCCCGCAACATCGACGGATTCTCCGCTGCGGCGACATGCGGATTGTGACAAGTTCGGCACCCAACGCCGCGTGCGTCACCCTCCTTCGCGTTGGCCAGCGGCAAGTCGCCGTGCGCCATCCCCGACTTCATCTCTCGCGGATGCAGCGCCGCCAGACTCCCTTCCGCCCCCCACACATAATTCGCATGACACACCCGGCACCCCGCGTCGCTGCCCCCCGCCGCACCGGCCATCCGAAAAAGACCCGTCGCCTCATCGCCGTGCGGCCGATGGCATGAAAAACACGTATCTTGCGCCGCCAACGACTCCGCCGGCCAGGTTTCGCCGGTCTTACGATAATCGTGCGGCCCGCCGACCAGGCGCATCTGTTCCTGATGGCACTTCACGCACAGGTTTTTGGACTCCGCGCGTACGAAGTTCTCCCGCGCCGGATTGTGCGGATCGTGGCAGTCCACGCAATGCGCCCCCGGATGATTCGCCGCCCCCAGCACCTTCGACTCCGCGCACCGCCCCGTCTGGTGACACGTGATGCACTTGCCCCCGCCGGGATCCAGCTTGCTCGGCTCCGGCGACCGCGCATAACGATGGAACATGTGGCACGCGCTGCACGGCCCGCCGAATTGCGGGGTCATGCCCAGCCGGTTCTTTTCTTCGGGATGATTCGTCCGCAGATCGTGCAGACTCCCCAGCACCGGCGTCTTTTCGGAGTGGCACTGAATGCAGAACCCGCCGTCCGTCAGTTCGTCGGCCAGCATGAACCGCCCGCCCTTGCCGTGATGCAGTTTGTGGCACGAAAGACAAATGAGCTTGTCATCGGGCCCCAGTTTGGTGCCCATCGCCGCTACCGCCGCCGCCTGCTCGGGCTTGACATGCGGACTCAGCGGATGCTCCGTCGCCCCGCCTTCGCGGAACATCCCCGGTCGCATCTGATCGTGGCAATTCAGACATAACTGATTCGAGGACGTCCCCATGACCAGCAGATGATCCACCTTTGACCCGTGCGGCGTATGGCACACCTGACACGTCAATTCGCGCGGATTGGGGCCGACTTTTGCGCCCGCGTCGACCAGCGTTTTCGGAATCGGCCAGGGCATCCCGCCGATCGGGTGCGTCCCGAACTCCGGCCCGCGGGTCTTGTCCTGGTGGCACGAGATGCACAGTTCCGACGCGACGTTTGCGACGCGCATGAAAACCGCCGTGCGAAAATCCGCTTCGAACTTACCCCCGGTGTGCGCCGAATGGCATGTCCGACACGCGATCTTCCCATCCGCCAGCGGTAGGTGCGATGGAACCTTCATGGAGGCCGGCGGCGTCATTCCCGTCTGATGCCCGTGCTCCAGCCAAACCCGCCGCCGCGAATCGACGACCGACGCGTCGTGACACGACAAACACATCTCGCTCCGGCTGACTGACGGAAGCTCGGTTGTCGATGGCGGCGGTTCCCCGATCTCCGTCGGCAATCCCCTGGAAAATGGCTCGATCCACTCGATATGACATACCGTGCACGACCGCGCCTGCCCGCCCACGATCTGCGCCTTCCGCGCCTCGACTGCCGGTCGCGGCGGCCCGCGCTGAATCGTCACTTGCACCGCACGATTCGCGCCCAATTCGGTCACGTACAACCGGTCGTCCGCATCAAAATCCAGTCCCATCGGCGACGCGAACCGCAGCGGTTTGCCCGCGGAGTCCCGCAGTACGTCGCGCGGCGACCCGCTATTCGAAAAGACCTGCACTACCCCGAGCACGCTGTCGGATACCCACACATCCCCCTTGGAATCGCAAGCCACTCCCTTCGGTCGATAGAGCTGCCCAAGTTCAACTCCATAGGCGCCGACCGACTGCGACGGCGCAGCGTTCTTCGTAAACACGGCCACGCGCGAATTGATCACGTCGCTGACAAACGCATCCCCCTCGCCGCTCATCGCAATCATGAAGGGATGGTGGAGTTGACCGACCGACTCCCCATACCGCCCCATCACTGTCTGTGCCCCTGTCGCCAGATCAATCCGTACCAGACGGTGGTTATCGTTGTCCACGACCCACGCCCCGCCTCCCTCGGCCTCCACCGCCACATCCGTCGGGTCCGGCGCATGCTCGTCAGCCCCGGCGGGCAGTGCCAAGGTTCTGACGAGTTGTCCATCAGCGCCGCGCACGACCACCTCTCGCAGCCCGGAATCGCAGACAAAGAGCTTCCCCTCGGCATCAACCGCGAGGCCGGTTGGATTGACCAGCTGCGCGTCGCCGATCGCCCGGACAGTCTCGATCATCCGCCCATCCGCATCGAAGATCACGACGCGCTCGTTGACCCCGTCGGCCACATACACGCGTCCGTCCCGTCCTGCGGCGACGTCGGTCGGCAACTGCATCGTCGGCTCGCCGACCTGCGAAAACGTAGCGGTCACGGTTCCAGTGAAGGGGGCGGCGGCCACCGGCCACGGAACGGCCGCGGAGAGAACGGTCGCAACAAAAAAAAGCCGGCCGATTGTTGTCACAATCCAACCGGATCGCTCTTGTAGGCTTCTCTTCGTCACTTTGCAGCCAGAACCCTGGGCGAGATTCGATTCGGGATTATACATTGCAGGAGATGCGCGCCGATGGACAATCGTGGGAATGTCCAACCGCCCCTGGCATGGGTTTTGCTGGAAGGCGGGTCCCAGGCCGGTATTCGTCCACACCCGGTACCTGATCAAGGAGCCTTCATGACCCCTGAGCCCCCTCCCGATGCAACGCCGCCCGCGCCGCACGCTACCGATCCTGAAACCAAGCCCCGCCGAAAACGCTCGCTTCTTCGTCTCATCGGATTGTTGCTCTCCCTGCTCCTCGTGGCCATGGCCATGTCGGTCGGCGGGGCCGAATACTACACCTCCCGCCCCGACTTCTGCGGCTCCTGCCACATCATGGATCCGTACTACGAAACCTGGGCCAAGGACAAGCATGGCGCGAAGCTCGACGTCTGGTGCGTCGAGTGCCATTACGCCCCGGGCGAACAACATACCGTCATGGCCAAGTTCAAGGGCCTCTCCCAGCTCGCCAGTTACTTCAGCGGTCGCGCGGGCGCCAGCCGGCCGCGGGCCCACGTCAACGACGCCAGTTGCCTGCTTTCCAAGTGCCATGGCGACGGCGAGCATATCAACAAATCCCTGCTCATCGGCGAGCCTCGCAAGGAAAAACGGATCATCGCCGGGTTCGAAACCGAGGTGCAGCGCACCCCGACCGTCCGCTTCGTCCATGCCAAGCACCTGCAAGTCGCGGATCGCCAGAAGGAAACCGACGCGGCCCTGAGCGAGATAAGTTCTCGACTGAAAAGCATGATGCCCGCCGAAGCCTTCACCCAAGTGCAGGCCGCCAGCCGCTCGATCCAGCCGGCTGCCGATCGCGACGCCGCCATGGTCGCCCTGATGGACAAGCTCGGACTCTCCAACTACGCCAAAGACGCCCTCGAGCTGCTCCGCCTGGAGCACATCCGGCTCCGCCTGGCACAACTCGAAGGGATCAACTGCTCCGCCTGTCACACCTTTGACGCCAAAGGCGCCAACCACTTCGCGGTGGACCAGCAGACCTGTTTTGTCTGCCACTTTACGAACCAGGAGTTCAACCGCGATACCGCTGAATGCCTCCGTTGCCACGAACCGCCCGCAAGAAAAATCGCCATCCACGGTCTGACCGAAACCCATGCGACTCCCACGGGCGCCGCCACGCTCATGGACCACCAGGACATCATCGACCGCAAGATCGAATGCGCCAGTTGCCACTTCGACGTCGTCTCCGGCTCAACGACGGTGACCGCGCGCGACTGCGCAAGTTGTCACGATCAGGATCGCTACCTCGCGAACTTCGCGAATCGCGATACGCAAGTCGTCGAGGAATACCATCGTGTCCATATCGCCATGCAGCGGGCCCGTTGTCCCGACTGCCACCGCACCATCGAACATCGGCTGGTCGACGCCCAGCACGTCGGCATGTCTTCCGGCTTCCTCCAACCCGTCCTTCAGGACTGCCAGCACTGTCACCCGAACCACCATCGCGAGCAGGTCGACCTGCTCATGGGCACGGGCGGTCATGGCGTCTCTGTCGCCATGCCCAACGCCATGTTCGGCTCGCGCCTCAACTGCCGCGCTTGCCATACGCAGTCCGGCACCGACTTCAAAGGCGACCCGCTGGTAAAGGCCACGCAGAACACCTGCCTCGCCTGCCACGGCGACGATTATCGCAAGCTCTTCGACCAGTGGATGAGTGAGATTCAGGCATCGGTCAAGGAACTGGAATCCTCCGTCGTCCGGGCCGAGACGCTGGAAAAGGAACGCCGCGCCGCCGGTCGGCCCCTCGCCCCCGATTCCGTTAAGAAAATCGAAGCCGCCCGGGCCAACCTGCAGTTCGTCCAGAGCGGCAACGGCATTCACAACAAGAACTATGCGCTGCAACTCCTCGACGTGAGTCAGCGGGAGATGGACGCCGTCTTGGCCCTGATGGCGGAGTAGGCGGTCAATTTCGGTTGACGCACTCGTCACTGAGAGGACTCGTCGTTTCCGGTAAAAACGAAGCCGGCCTCACCATTTGAGGAAAGGGTTCCTCGGCAAGGCCGGCCGTCAGATGATGAGTGCGACGGGTACGGAAACCGATGGCGCCGAAAGTGTTCGGGCCGGAGAGAGGAGATGCAGAGCGCCACCGGCCAATTCGGGGAAGCGCACCCGCCGCACAACCTCTCTAATAATCCACATAGGCAATTTCCGTGCCAACGAAGGTCCGCAGCTCGGGCATCTTTTAGGGGATATGTGATTATCGATGCTCTGGCGGGCCGATGGGGCTTTTTTCCGCTATTTTATTTGGGTGTTCGAGAAAGAAGTTGCGGATTTGTGCACCAGGGTTGCGGATTCTCACGCAAGAGGTGCGGAAAAATCCGCTTTTACTTCCCGGACCGGCACGCCAACGACTGAGAATCGAAGGGGCCGAATGTAAAAAAAATGGCACCGCTGAGCTATCCGGACTTCCAAATTCGCTACTGTCCGTCAACGGAATGACATTCAAGGCAGACCAACGGATTGGTCTTATATTTATCGGGGTGGTACGGCGGGAGGGGGTAAATCGCGTCGTCGCCGATATGGCACATCCCGCACGCGACGACCGAGAGGTCATGCGCATCGCCGCGTTGGGCGGCGATGTCTTCCAACGTTACCGTCGTTTGCGACTTCCCGATGAACAGGCCGGTGTCTTGATCAGCGCTGCCGCTGACGATCCTGCCGGTCGCTTCGTCGTGCCCATAGACCGTGATCTCGCCGGTAGGGGTATAGGCGCCGTTTGAGTAGAACAGCACGACCATCTGGGTCTGCGGGGAGCCGTCGTCGGGCTTGAAAAGGGCGCGCCAATCGCCACAGCCGCAACTGGCGAGGAGAAAGGTGCCGGAGGAGGCGTCCGCGCCGGCGATCTTGAAGTTGCCGAGGAAGGGCCGGGTATTACTGATGCCCCCGACGACGGGCGTCATGTGGGCGGGTGGCGGGGAAAGGGCTGGAAGCACTCCGCAGCCGACGATGATGAGGACAATGCCGAACAACAACTGCCGCATCTTCGACCCCTCCAAAACCGCACGACGCTGGCGTGGGCCCCGAGATCTCCATTCGTCACTAGTTATTGAGATGTCGCTCAATCACGGCGCTTAACTGTGCTGCCGTCTGGAAGCCTGTAAAACGCTCGTTTTCCACGAAAAAAGTCGGCGTGCCGGTAAGGCCGAGGGCGACGCCGGAGTCGAAATCCTGCTGGACACGGGCGGCCTTGCTGTCGCCCGGCGGAAAGCAGGCGTTGAACTGCGTGGTGTCGAGGCCGAGCGTCGCGGCGTGCTGTTGCAGTTGGCTATCGGTGAGGATGGCCGCGTTGCTGCCGTTGACCGTGGCGAAGGTCAACTCCAGGTAAGGATAAAAGCTCCCCTGGTCGGCGGCGCATTCCGAGGCGCGGGCGGAAGGCTCGGCGCGGTCGTGAATATTGCGCAATGGAAAATGCCGGAAGACCCAGCGCACCCGCCCGGTGTCGATGTAGTTCGCCTTGATGGTGTCGAACTCGGTACGGGCGAAGGTGCCGCAGAAGGGGCATTGGAAATCGGCATACTCGATGACGGTGACGGGGGCGTTGACGTCGCCAAGGATGTGATCGTTGGCGTTGAGCGGCGGTTTTTCGCCGTCGACGTTTCCGCCCGTGTTCCCGTCGGGGTTGGAGCCCGGCGCGCCCACGTAATTAGGATCGTTGGGGTCGGTGACCGGGTTTCCGCCGCAGGACCCGCCGGCGAGGCTGAAGAACCCCACCGTGGCCACAATGGCTACCGCTATGTGAAGCACAAGCCGATCCGAAAACCCGAATCGTGTTGAAGCAGATCTCATTTCCCCTCTCCTATTGCTTTCGATTGGTTATAGGTCCAGCCGACTTCCATTCCTCAGCGCACCCGGAGTATCCAAGCAAATTGCGTGCCAGAGTTGAGTCTGAGCTTTTGAGGACGCAGCGGACTTATTGGGGTTGGGCAGGAAGGGGCTGCCCGCCGAGAACGGCGGGGAGATTGAAGGGCCGCCCGGCATTGATGTGTTCGATCATGCGGAAGACGATCGGGGATACCAGTTGTTCCAGTCGTGCGGGGGGGTAGCCGGCCTTGGCGAAATCAACGAGACCGCCCGCGGCGGTGTGGCAGTCCGTGCAGGTCAGGGCGGTCTCGCGCTTAAGCGGGTGGACATCCCCGAGCAGCGATTTTCGCTCCGCCTCGCTGACAGCGTCGTTGCGGGTGAGCCACTGCCGCACGGCTGACTCCGTGTTGGGATGGCCGCGAAGGGTGCGGCCGTTGCCATCGACGACGGCGAGCTTGGCGCCGTATTCGCCGCGGAAGTGCCGCGGCAGGAGATCGGGGGCGTCCGCCAGCAACCGCTCGAAGCCCGGGCTGTCCAGCCGATAAGCCTCGAAATGATTGGCGAGTTCGTCGAGATCACGGGCCCCGCCGGCCTCGCGTGAGGCGCTGCGCAAAAGGGCCACGAGCCGTGCCTGTTCCTCGCGGCCCGCCTTTTTCCATCGCGTCGATGCGTCCGGACCGGTCAACATTTCATACGCCCGCAGGATAGACGGCGGCTCGCGGGTCTCGCCGTTGTCCAAGTCATACCACGCCAGCGAAAGCGGGCGATCCTCCTGTTTAAAGTGACAGACGCCGCAATGGATGCTGGTGGCATGCATATTCAGAAAGGCGCGGACTTCCTTTTTCTTGGAGTGCGGCAGGGGATTGTGGCAGCCGGCGCGGGCGCAGTCGTTAAAGGAATCGGGGCGAGGCCAGCTATCGAGCCGGTGATAATGCGCGAGCGGCGAGCGCGGATGTTCGGCGGCATCGAGGGCGGCAAAGGCGGAGCGACCGGCGCCGAGGGCGGCACGATCCAGTCGGGTGGGCAGGGCGACGATCTGGGCCGGTGGCTGGTCCACGGCGAGCGAGCTGAGAAGATAGCGCAGGGAAAGCCAAGTCACCCAGACGATAACGGCGATCAAAGCTGCGGCGTAGAGTCGCGACATGATCCGCAGGCGGTGAACCGTGCGTACAAACGCGACGACCGCCTTCCAGGGGGCGCGGCCCGGGCGAAGAACCGAACGGCGGGGAGCATCACTCATGGGAGTCCTCGCTTTCATCCGGGATGCCCAGGTCGCGGGCGGCATCTTCGATCAACTCGCCGTGCTCCTCGACAAGCTTGGCCATCGGTGTTCGGCCGTCCAGTGTGGCCGTGGAGAGGGGGAACACCTTGGGTGCGAAAATCACGTTGTAAATGTGCAGAATCCCGACGTGAATAACGGCCAGGAAGGCCTCGTACGTGTGGGCAATGGTGGCCAGATTGAACGCTCGTCCGGAGAGGAAATGGGAGCTGATCTGCTCTCCCCAGAGGAGAAGGCCGGTGATGCCCAGGAGCATCGTGCCCCAGAAGACTCCGAGGTATTCAAACTTCTCCGCCGGGCTGAAACGGCCGAAGTTCGGCCGATCCTTGCGAAGGAAGAGCATATAGCCCAGGAGCTGAAACGTCTTGCGCACGTCGTCCGGGGAAATCCACATCGGCAGAGAGAGCCAGGCGCGCTTGTAATCGGCGCCACCGTTTGGCCCCCCGAACTCCTTGGCGCTGCGGACAAACGATGCAAGGGCGACGAAGAGGTGGGCCATGAATCCGACGACAAGGGCAATCCCGGACCAATGATGGATCACGCGGGCCACGCCGAGCCCGCCGAAAAAGCGAACCACGATGCCTGCCCACGCCTGGTCGGCAAACTTCATGGGGAATCCGGTGAGGACCAGCGTCACAAAGAGCAGCGTCAGTACCCAGTGTTGCACACGCTGGCTGACGGACAGGCGCGTGAGCCGCTGCTTGCCTCGGGGATCGAGCAGGACGCGCCGGGCGAGGTAATGGAGCCGGGCTTCGCCGTGTACCGCCCGCCCTACGACGACTTGAAAAAGATCAAGTAGTACGAGGAGGCACGACGGGCCAAAGGTCAGCACCGTCAGGACAACAAACGTGAGGGCCAGTGCATATTCGAGCGTGCCTTGTGCGGTTGGAAGGTCGAGATGGACGGCCGTCTCGGCGATCTTGGGATCTGAGCCGGGGTGACATAGGGTACTGCGGCAGGAATTCGCGATATGAGCCGCGTTCACGGCCGAGTCGGGGTGGTCGGGCGCCAGCATCTGATGCGCATTCTGGCCGGCACGGACATGGCAGGACAAGCAATCCGCCGTTGATGGATCGCCCAAAAGCGCGGCCTTGCCGTGAAAACTGCGGACATAACTGGCTACCGAGTTGTGCAATTTAAACTCGGCGAGCACTGCGGGGTCGCTATGGCAGACGGCACAGACCTGCGACAGCTCCATCGTGGAGCGCGCGGGTTGGAAACGGGAGGCGATGTGCTGGACGTAGTATTCGATGTCGGCGGCAATCTTGTCGGCATGGCAGGTGTCGCAGCGCTCGAACACGCGGCCGGCAAAATCCCGAAAACGCGGGATGGCCGCCGCCGGATCGCGAAACAGCGGCTCGTCGTGGCAATACAGACAGGCCGACTGCTCTGGTTCCAGCAGCGGGCCCTGACTGAACGTCAGCTTTTTGAGCAAGTCCAGAGAGTGCGCGCTGTTGGTGAGGACGGGCGGGATATTGTCATGGCTGAAGCGGCGCTCGATGCCGGTCGGGCTTCCGAGGTGGCATTGGCGCGCGCAGTCAACGCGCGTCACCGGTTTGTGCGGGACGACCGAGACTTCCTCCCGCTCGTGACAGGCCGTGCAGGCGAGGCGCGCGTGCGGGCCGCGATGACTGATCGAATACTGGGGGTCGACAAAGAAAAGATGCGCCCGGCCGGTAGATTCATCGAGGCGTGACAGCCCACGATATTGGTGACAGAGAAGGCAATTGTCCGGGTCGTCTCCGCGGGCGGCAGAGGTGATCGCAAGGACGAGGGCCACAGCAAAGAGCCGGGCTGCGCGAAAGTGCGACAGCGCCGTCCTTCCCCCTGCGCGACTTCCGCCTCGACGAAGCATGTTGGCTGGCATCATAGCTGCCTTCGACCGGGCGACAATCTGCCCCTTGCATTTCCTGTACCGGGCAATCGAAAGGGCGACGAAAAGCGATCTTTGGTCAAACCGCGCCGTTAGAGGGGGGGGTGTGGAAGAATCCACAGTAGGTCGGAAAATTCCGCAATTCCGAATACTAGCATTCAATTTACGTCGATTTTCCACACATTTGCGGAGGACAGGCGCGGGTGTCGCGGTGCCTATCGCCTGGCATAGGAATTGCCATATCCCCGGGTGCCAGGCCGGAAAAGTCGTCGTGGACTGGCTAATGGGGGCTGGATTGGAGTGACCCGGGGGGTCTCTAAAAGGCCCTCTCAGATAAGGGAAATCTTTGTAGCTATTGTGGATTCACCCGGATACTGTTACGGCGAAACGCGGGCTCCTAAGTCGGAGGATAATTAATGACCCTGCAACATCGAGGTTGGCTTCAAACGACGATCGGCACCAGCCTGGTCCTGACCCTCATGGCGTGCCTGGCGGGCACGGCGTGTCCGGCGGATCCCAACATGCCGCCGCCCCCCCCTCCCCCTCCAGCAGGGCCGGGAGACAGCGGCCTGACTGGCAAGTACGTCGGCGCCGCACGGTGCAGCCAATGCCACCTGAACATCCACAATGATTGGGCGCAAACGCTGCACGCCAATGCCTTGGTGGCGTTGGAGGAAGTTGGACAGGGAACGAACCCTGACTGCCTGCGGTGCCACACGGTCGGTTTCGGTGACGAAGGCGGCTTTCAAAGTCGCGAGCTGACGAACTCCCTGGCAGGGGTACAGTGCGAAAGCTGCCACGGGCCCGCGGGCAATCACGCCAACAACGCATCTGAGGTCGCCTTGCGACCCAAGGTCAACATCTCGTCCGCCGTTTGCGGCAAGTGCCATACGGGGGAGCATCAGCCGAATTATGAAGATTGGGCGATGTCCAAACACGCCGAAGTAGAACCGGAATTGGTCCCGCGGTTCGCGGCGGGAACGTCGCTGAATAGTTGCGGCAAGTGCCATTCGGGCGACTATTTCTACCGTGCGATCATCAAAGGCGAAACGGTCGCCGATAATGCCCTTCAGGGTCTGACCGGCAACCAGATGGCGGCGATCGAGTGCGCGATCTGCCACAATCCTCATGCGAAGACCAACAATGCCGCGGCGCCGGAAGACGGTCGCGACTACCAGCTTCGCTATGCCCAGATCAAATTCACCACGCCGACGACGGACCTGACCGAGGCCCAGAATCCGGAACGTTTCAACCTCTGCGGGCAGTGCCACCACACCCGCGATCGTGTCTGGACGGACTCGTCGCGCGAGCCGCACCCGAGCGACCAGGTTAACGTGTTCTTCGGCGAAATGCCGCTGCCGGCGAGCAATCAGACTCCCATCGTCGCCACGCGGGCGTCGGTTCACTTGAACGCGCCTGAGCAATGTTCGACCTGCCACGTGGCGAGGCGGCCGTTTATGGAGGGCGTGTCGCCCGCTATCTCCGGCCACAAGTTCAGCGTGAATTTCCTGGGCTGTGTCGATTGCCACGGATCGGTGGAGATTGCGGAGGCCAAGCTGGCAAACCTTGAGGTGGAGCTGGAATTCCGCAATGAGCAGCTTCTTGAGGCCTTGGATGCCTGGTCGGCCAAGCCGGCACAAGTCACGTGGTGCATGGGGCTCGCTCCGCCGACTGGCTGTATGACGATCACTCACTGTTGGGAGTTCACGAGTGAGTGCGGTCCAAAGAATGACGCCACCGGGCAGATGATGATCCCCGACGACATCAAGAAAGCCCGGTACATCTACTACTACTTCAAGGACGGCGGCGGGAACGGCGCCCACAACCCGGATTACGTTCGCGAAGCGCTGATCCAGGCCCTGGAGTATGCAGAAAACGCCCCCGATGTTCCCTGATTCGGGGGTGAAGGAGTCGAAGATTTCGACGACATCTCATCGACCATCGTTGTTGGAACGGTCCTTGGCACTGCGCGGTTGGCGAGTCGCATCCAAGGACCGTTCTGTTTTGCCAGCGACCGAACAATGTTAACCTGTCGCGCTGCAAGGCGCCCCGCGATCGCGTAGGATGGCCTTTCAGGATCATGGACAGCGCACGATCAAGGGACGATTTCGCCAGTACGTATCCGATCCAATCTCTTTTCGTCCGACGCTTCCTCCCACCTTTGGTCGTCGGCTGCTGCCTGTGGGCCGGCGCCGCTCAAGCCCAATCGACCGTCGCAGAATGCGCCACGTGCCACAAGAAGGAGGCTGGACAATTCGAGAGTTCGGTCCACCGCGGGGCCGTGCGCTGCGATGAATGTCACGGCGGACGGCGCGGCTACTCCTTAAACGACGAGGAGCTACGCCGGTTTCAGGCGCAGGCGGCGCAGCCTCGAGGTCCAAACACCGCGCCCGCAGCCTTCGATCACGGCCCGGAGTTCCGGGGCAAGGCCTCGCGAAAGGAAGTCCCCGAACGTTGCGGCACCTGCCACGCGGACGTGGCTCGAATGAACGTTTACGGGCTGCGGACGGACCAGTTGTCCAGCTATTGGATCAGCAATCACGGCAAGCGCCTGAAAGCGGGCGACGATCGCGTCGCGGTCTGTATTGATTGCCATGGGGTCCACGACGTCCTGCGATCGGACAATCCCAAGAGCCGGACGCACTTTCAGAAAGTTCCCGAGACCTGTGGGACGTGTCACTCCAACGTCGATTTGATGGCGGAATATCACCTTTCGCCGCTCGTGGTGGATCAATACAAGCGAAGCGTGCACGGGCGAAACGTGCTGGAAAAAGGCGATGCGGGCTCGCCCAACTGCGCGACCTGCCACGGCAACCACGCGGCGGCCCCACCGGGTTATCTCGAAGTCGGGCACGTCTGCGGCAAGTGCCATAAGCAAATCGAGGATTACTTCCTGGCAAGCGTCCATGGACGAATCCCGGTCATGGCCCGCTGCATCGGGTGCCACGGCAAGGATGGCCACCGATCGAACCATGAAATCGAAGAGGCCTCGCCAGCGCTCGAGCAAGTCGTCCAGGCGTACGAGAAGCTGCCCGAGGGTCGCGGCGCGGCATCCACCGATACTCGACAGCGGTTTGACGAGGCGGTGAAGAGGCTGAGCGGATCGGTGCGCCTGGATACGGTCTGTACCAACTGCCACGGCAAGGCCAAGAGCGATCCCCACGCCATCTTCTTCGAGAAGACCGATCGCGAGGCGCTGGAGACCGGCCAGACGCTGGCGCGGCTCCTGGCGGATTCCCAGTTCGAGTATGCCCGTACGGCCGCAAAGGTGGCTGCTTTGGAGCGAGGTGTACTTCTCTTGCGGGATGAGAAATTGCGAGTCGAGGACGTCAAGACTGAGACGATGGTCCTGTACGCGACAATTCATACGCTGAACGTCAAGGAGATCGAGGAGCGGGCCAAAAAGATCACGCAGTCTTGCAAAGAGATCGAGGCGTCACTCAGCCAGAAGGAGGCCGGCCTCACCAAGCGACGGATGGTCCTGGCGGGAATGTGGGTCTTCGGCGCGGTCTTTTGCGTGCTGATGTATCAGAAGTACCTGCAACTGAAGCGGCAGTATGTCACGGTCCACGCCGACGGAACACCCAGGCCTTACGGCCCCGCATTGAGCCGCCGGCGGTGGCTCGATGGCGTGGTCGGCGTGATGGGGGCCATAACGGGAATCGGCCTGTTGTGGCCGGCGGTGGCCTACGTACTACCGGCGCGAAAGCGCGGCGGCGGGACCGAGCGGGTCAGCGCCGGCAAGGAGGCCGATTGGGCGGTATGGGATGTCCGCAAGGTCTCATTTCGCGGTAAGCCGGCGGCCGTCATCCGCACAAGCGAGGGGTTTAAGGCGTTCTCGGCGGTCTGCACGCACTTGGGATGCATTGTGCACTGGGATTCCAAGGGCAAGCAATTTCAATGCCCCTGTCACGCGGCGACGTTCGACGTTGCCGGGCAGGTCGTCTCCGGCCCGCCGCCCAAGCCGTTGCCGGAATTCGCTGTACAGGTAGTCTCGGGTGAAGTGTTCGTCGCGCCGTCCGCCCAAGGATAGCCGCGAGGTTTGGAAATGGCTCAAGGCCAAAGCCGATGGCAGACGTACCTGGATGAGCGGATCCGCTTCTTTGTACTGCGCGATTTTTTCAAGAAGCAGCTCTACAAACGACTGCCCCCGCACACCGGCCTGCTTCACGTCTTTGGCAGCCTCGCCCTGCTGCTGTTCATCAATCAATTCGTGACCGGGATTCTCCTCTTGTTGTACTACCGACCAACGCTCAAAGAAGCGCACGAGTCGATTCAGTATATTTCCGGCGACGTGGCATTTGGCTGGCTTATTCGCCAGCTTCACGCCTGGGGTGCGACGCTGATGATGGCGGCGGTGCTGTTCCACATGTGTCGCACCTACTTCATGGCGTCGTTCAAAAAACCGCGGGAAGTGACCTGGATCCTTGGCGTCGTCATCTTTCTGGTGACGATGCTCTTCGGATTCACGGGCTATCTCCTCCCCTGGAACCAGCTTTCCTACTGGGCGACGACGGTGGGGACGGAGGTCGTGGGCGCGGTCCCCTATGTCGGCGAGCAACTGCGCGAGGTGCTGCTGGGGGCCCCCAATGTCGGGCAGGAGACGCTGTCGCGGTTTTTCCTTATCCATGTCACGCTGCTGCCGTGGCTCCTGGTCATCCTGATTACGCTGCATCTGGTGCTGATGCGAGTTCACAACCTTGCAACTCTGGAAGACGTCGGGCAGGAGAAGCCCTACCCACCCGAGAGCGGCATCCCCTTCTGGCCGGTCCACATGGCCAAGGAAGCGTCTGTGGCGATGGGCTGTTTCGTTGTCCTACTGACGCTGTCGGTCCTTTCGCCGTGGGAGATCGGCGAACCGGCCGATCCGCTGGAGACGCCCGAGGGCATTAAGCCAGAATGGTACTTCTTGCCCACTTATCAACTGCTAAAATACTTCTCGGGGCCCATGGGAAAGATCGTCGGGATCATGATCTCCGGCGTGCCGTTTATGCTCCTTTTCCTATGGCCCTTCATCGAACGAAGCCCCGGGCGGCACCCGCGGCGACGCCGCTGGGCGATGCGGTTGGGGTATTTTGCCGTTTTCCTCGCGTTATTCTTTGGGTTGCTCGGGTATGTTTCGGAAACCACGTGGGAAGTGGCGAGCTGGAAGGTCGAGTTCGACATGTACGGCGCCCCCCATGTGATGCGGGCCTGGGAGCACCACTAAAGAGGATCTATGAAGCGAAAATTCGGGTTTGGAGGGTGGCACGGTCTGACCGCGAAGCGGGCAGGCCGTGTGGGACATGCGCACCACAGCCTCGCTGCTGCGAGACCGTGCCACCCGATCCCGCGGGCCAGCACCTACGTCGTATTGGGAGTCGTCGCATTGTTTGGTGTCGGCGGTCTCAACTGCCCTCCCGACCCGGGCGAACCTCCCATCTACAACAATACGTCCGACCCAACGAATAACGGGGCGACGTACCTGACCTCGACAGCCTGCAGCGCCTGTCATCCCGACTACGCGGCCATTCACAACCTCCATGCCCACGCGCACAAGCTGACGCCGGTCACGGATGGTTCGCCGAGTTTTCCTGCTGAAGCAACGACGGCCGGCGTGCCCAATCCGCCGAACGGTTTCGCCTGGTCGGACATTGCCTACCTGATCGGCGGCTACGCCAAGAGGGCGCTGTTTGTCGATCGGGATGGCTACATCTTGACCACCGGCCTGACCGGCCAGGCGACGCAGTGGAACCTCACATTTCCGCCGAACGGCACGACGGCGAGCTTTGGCATCTATGATCCCGGAGCGGTCGCCCCCAAGCCGTACGACTTCGAAGCATTTCGCCACGATACGACCGGTCCGGTGCCGCAGGACCCGGCCCAGCCGATGTTCCAGGACAACCGGCCGGGGATCCTGGGGACGTGGAGCGAGCCGGGGGTGATGTGCGAGTCGTGCCATGGGCCCGGGTCGAAGCACATTCCCAATCCGGGGGCGAGGAATATTTTCGTCGATCTGACGGGGGCGCAGACGTGCAATCAATGTCATAGTCGGCCATACGGTTCGACGACGGGCGAGATTCCGGGGGCGGGCGGGTTCATTCAGGACCTCTGCCAGAATCTCGAACTGCGCGCCAGCGGAGGCCATTCTTCGTTCGACTGCGCGTTCTGCCATGATCCGCACTATTCGCTGACGTATGACCGGCCCAACGCGATCCGCAACGAATGCACGGCGTGCCACACCGATGCGAACATGGCCCTGCACAGCGGCAAGGTCTTCCGCCGCGGGGATTACGAGGAGCCGCTGACGTGCATGAGCTGCCACATGCCGTTCGCCACGCTCACTGGCTCGCAGGCCACTCCGGCGGTCGTCGGAACGCGGGGCCGCATGGGCGACACGCGGACGCACATCTTCCGTATCAGCACCGACTCGATCGACTACAACTCTTTCTTCACGGCCGGCGGGACGAAGGTGGCCCTCGACGCCGAAGGCCGCGCCGCCGTCACGGTCGATTTCGTCTGCCTGCGCTGTCACAACGAAGTGACCACACCCACGCTGGCCTTCACGGTCGAGCGCGCCGCGGAGATCGCCAAGGGGCTGCATCTGCCGTTCGGGAACTGAGGGGGTTGGAAGATCAGAGTGAGCAGCGCAGAAAAAAAACGAAATCTGAATCTGCCTGAATTTTCTTGAATCGGCGGCGTTTTCGGGGCCGAAAACGGGGGTGAGGTTGAATCGGTTCAAGTGACCTTCAAGTTGGAAAGCTGAATCCGCCCACTCCGCTACGACGAAGTCCTGCGGACGCGGCAGGTGAACTCCTGGCGCAGATGGGGACCGAATCAGCCGAGTCACTGAGGCGGAGGAGCCGTTGTTGTCGTGCGTTTTCTGAGGCGTGGCCATCGGTTCGAGCCTCCCGACGATCGTTTTGCCCGAAAGATAATGAAAGAAAGCGAAAAAACGGAGCCGCCGACGGGCAATTGACTCTTGGGCGCGGAATCTCCATTCTCACGAGCCGTTAGCGGTGAGCCATAAGTTGTGAGCTCAAGAAAGTCGACGGCTTCGCCGCTTCTTTTGTTCCTTGCCCTGTATACTTGCCCACCGTTCCCTGAAAAATGGAGCCAAGGAGTGTCGTGAAAGCTCAGGGGCGCAGGAGGAAGAGGGGAAAGTGTGAGGGAATAAGGGGGCGTCGCCGGGAATGTTCCGAGAATAAATTCTAAATTTGCATTGACTTGGGGGTATTATGAGTAACAACGAAGGAGCACGGGCAAAGGAGGCTCGAGCGATCAAATAGCGGCCAAAAGCCACAAGCCACAAGCCCGCCGAGGGGGACCACAACTCCTATGATTGGTTGTGAAGGGAATAGATCGTGCGAAACGGATTTCTACAAGTTCTGATTGCCGCTTGGTTTGCCGTCGGGGCGGGGCAAGCCTCGGCGGATATCGTGTTTGAGCAGGTGCCAAATCAACGAGGAGGGTTTATCTCGGATACGGACGCCCTATATTTCGGGCAAGAGCATTATTGGGAGCGGATGGCGGATGATTTCCAACTGGGAGATGCGGCGCAACTGACCAGCGTAGTCTTTTGGGGGTTCTTTTACGACAGCTATTACGCGCCAGGCAACGAAAGCATACAACTGCGTTTTCTTGGTGCGAGGAAAAGCGACGAGCTGCCTGATGAGAATGCTGTGCTGTACAGCGAGACGTTTCAGAATCCATCGCGCCAAACCACAGGCGAGATCGTCTTAGCCGGGCCTGGCCCGCCGGAGTACAAATATACGATCGATCTCGCAGCGCCGTTTTCGGTTTCGGCGAACACGAAATACTGGCTCGAGGTCGTGCAACTCGGCGATCCGGAGAGCGATTTTGCGTGGGAGTCGGCGCGCCTTTTCTCGCCGGGACAACGGGTCGCGTTTAATAATCAACTTCAGCCCAATTGGGCCTATAGCAACGGTTCAAACCTTGCCTTTCAGTTAGTTATTCCCGAGCCAAATGGAATCGGGATTATTGCGTTCAGTCTGTTGTTTCATCGACGGCGTGGTCGGCACGGAGCTCGTGCGCGGTCGGGCTGATTAGCCGTCGTCAACTTGAAGTCATCTTACAAACAGCCGTCTCGGGCAGACCGAGGAAGGTGCGCGCACACGGAGAGACGCCATGACCAAGTGTAGGAAGTCGATCTGGATGGCGATGACAACAACAGCATTCTCGTTGGCCATGCTTGTTCAATTCCCATTTGACGCTCTCGGCGAAGAAGTGGCCAATTGCACGACGCCGAGTCTTCCGGGGCAAATCTCGCCCGAGACCTATCCCGTGCCCGACACTGAGTTGGTCATCATCGAAGGCCAACTGATAACTAGGGACATTCACCTATTAATGGTGCCACAATAATGGCACTTTTTCCTTAGGAGGGTGCTGCGCTTGTCGGGATCGGCCCTTACTTGGAATGGCAGTGAAGGCACAAGTCGGCGCTGGCGATGCGCAGCGCGGCGTGCGCGTCGGTCGGGGCGGTGGAGACTGCGCCGAGCGGTGAGTCCGGGGGGAAGAGACCGGGTTCGTGGGGGTTGTGGCAACTGTAGCAGGTGACGCGACCGTCCGCGAGCGGAAGGGCCTGGGCGGTCTGCCGGGCCGCCATGATGCGGCGGGTGAGATCGCTGGCGATGCGGTCCACGTGGCCCAGAGGCGACACGTCCCAATGGCGGGCGTGGCAAGTCATACAAAGGCTTGAACCCTCGGCGTGGAGCATGGCATCGCCGGTACGCCGACCGTCCGGTGAAGTAGCCGGCGTCTGGACGTGGCAAAAGCTGCACGACGAGGCGATGACCTGACCGGCGGCGTCGAGGTTTTTGTGCGGGCTGATCCGCCAGGCATCGCTCGCCTTATGGCACTGTACGCAGAGGCGCATCGGGTCCTCGGGATCGTGGACGCGAAGCATCGCAGCGTTGATCGCGGGACGGCGCGGCGCGGGGGTGCAATGCCGCTCAATGTCGTGGCAGGTGAGACAACCGAGACGGCCCTCGACCAGCGGCCAGTCTTTGGGCGGCGAGGTATGGGCCGTCGAGGCGAGTCGGGCGATCGGGTGAGCTTCGGCAAGTGCCTTTTTTCCGTCATGGCAGGAGAGACAGATCTGGTCGGTCGCGCCGCGCAGCACGCCTACCGCGCCGGCCTCCACGACATGACACTCGTTGCATCGCGACGCCGACCAATGGGGATTGATCGTGCCGCTTGCGAGCGCCAGCGCACTGACGGCGGGCGACGGCGCCTCCGCCGTCGTGGGGGGCGTCGCTTTCCAGGCATAAACGCGGATGCCGGGACGCAGGAGCTGTTCGGCGACGAGGACGTAGTAATCGGGTTCAAAGCCATCGGGTAAAGTGGGGTTTTTAATGGGACTGCGCTGCGCAATGCACAGGCCGCCGGGGACGCTGAGCGAACCGGACCCGTTGGACGGCTCGCCAAAGGCGAGGAGGGCCTGACCGTCGGCGTTGAAGGCGTGGACACGCTGCGTCGCCGCGTCGGTCACAAAGATCGTCCCGTCGGGCCCAACGGCGACATCCTTGGGTCGGCCGAATCGACCGACGACGTCGCCCGGGCCGCCGACGTTGCGGACGTGCTTTCCGGTCGCGTCGAGCACTTGCACGCGGGCGTTGAGCATGTCCACGACGAAGATGTTCCCATCCGGCGCCGCGGCCATACCCAGCGGCGCGCCGAATTCGCCGGCGCCACCGCCGCGCCGACCGATTGATCGGCGATGCTCGGCCGTCGCCGCATCGAAGACCTCGAGGCGATGCCCGAGGACGTTGCTTACCCAGATCTCGCCGGATCGCACGACGAGCCCCGCGGGCCGAAAATCCTTGGGCGGGAGTCGATAGGTCCGCACGAGCTTGCCCTGGGCGTCAAAGCGGGAGACCGCGCCGGCCTTAGCGTCCGCGACGAACAAGTCGCCGTTCGGCGCGAGTGCCGTCGCGACGGGTCGAAGCGGCCGGGGCGAGAGGTCCGCGATGGCCAGATCATCTTCGCCTTCTCGCCAGTGGACGACGGCGCCCATCGCGGAGTCGCAGACCCACAGACCGTCGCGATCAAGGGCGACGCTGATGGGCCGCACGAAGGCCAGCGGGGAATCGGGGGATTCGCCAAAGAGAAAGAGCGACCATTGCACCTGCGAATTGGTCGGAGGTGCGCCGCCGCGAAGGTTTCCCAGGGCCACGACATGCGGGTTTTGGGGAGCCGGGGGATAGACAGCCCGCTCCAGGGACTGATGCGTGCGCTCGACGCCACTGCGGCATGCACCGAAGGCCGCAGCCAGAATAAAGCAGGCGATTGCCGCGGCAATGATTCGGTTGAGGCGACCCGTCAACCACGAGACCAGCGACCCGGCAGTACCGTCTAGAGATGATGACAGGCGAGACATAGACGGCTGCCTTCGTTCGGACGAACCAACATGCCACGTATTCGATGAGTATTATGCGGATCGTGGCAGGAGATGCACTGCACGCGGCCGCCGGGAAGCTTGATGCGACTGTCCGAGGTGACCGCGGGCTCGGGATGGTACGTGGGGTCGGTCAGCGGATACTTGACGCCGATGGGGTGGCTGGTGAGGCTGCCGGTACCGATCCAGGAGGTGCCCAGCGGCGTAGGCGAGCGCGTGGCATGGGCGAAGCTGAAGACGTCGACGGCCATGACGCCGTCGTGGCAGCTCAGACACAGCAGGGTGCTGTCATCCAACTCGACGCCGCGGGCCTGGTAGGGTCGCACGGCGCCCAGGGACTGGGGGCGTTTGTCCAATAGCGGCGCGCGGCCCAGGGCAATATGCGGCGTATGGCAGGCTGAGCAGAGGTCGAGGGGCTCGCCGCCGGCCTGGCGGAAATCGTGGGCGCTGCCCACTAATCCGGCGGCCAACAGGTCTTGCATCTCGGAAACGCCCGCGAGCTTACTGGTGGAGCCATCCTCCGAACTCTCCGCGGCATCGTCCGGGTTTGTGGAAGGGTCTGAGCAAGAGACCGTCAGGGCGGCGCCAAAGACCCCAAAAAGCAACAAAAGCGCACGCAGTGGCCCGCGGCCTGTCGTCAACCGTGGAATGCTCAACATTGTCACGAATCGCCACTATAGCGTCGGCCGCCAAAGCTGTTAAGGGTGAACGAAAGTCGCCTCGCCGGTTTTTTTCGCTGGACGATTGGGTAGCGCGGAGATACCGTTGCCGAGTAGCTCGCCGCTAGTTCGCCGATAGCCTCTTGCTGGTTGCGCATGAGGATTCCAACCTATCTGCTCACGCTTGGGGTCCTTTGCGCTTGCCCGGCAAGGCGCGTTTATGCCGAAAGCGATTCCCCCCAATCTTCGTCGCCCCCTGCGACCGACGGGGCGACTTCGCCCACCCACAACTTCATGAGCCTGAATGAACTGACCGTAGAGTTGGGCTTCGAGGCCGACCTGCAAAAGCGGACGGTTCGGACGGACCGCTCGGGAGCCGGCCAACCACGCTTCGACCAGAAAAACAAGGAGTACCGTTTTGAGGAGACGCTCGGCCTGACCGCGAGCGGTCATTTCGTTGATGAAAAGGTCCTGCTGTACGACGCGATGATTCGTGGGGGCCTTTCGCAGGAGCGATTCACCGAGAGCGGACCGGGTCTGTCGTTTGATAAGACCCAGACTCCGCACGGCGATATCTTCGAATACGACTTTCGCCTGCAGGCCTTTCCCGCGGGGAAGGTCTCGTCGACATCGTACGCCTCGAAGCTCGATGACCGCGTGCCGCGGCCCTTCCTGCCGAGCCTGGACCGGACGCGCGAGCGTTACGGGACGGGCCTGTTCTACAACGATCCCAAGCTGCCGATGCGGCTGACGTACGATCATCTTTTCGACGAACTGTCCAGCGGGAATCGCTATCTGGAGGATAACGAAGAGCTGGGCGAGGACACGCTGCGCTACGAGGCGACGTGGCAGCCCACCGACGACCACGCCTTGAATCTCGAATACGAATACGAGCGCCGAAGCGATCGTTACAGCGGGACGGAAACTCGTTTCGACACGACGCGCAATTATTTTGCGCTCAACGACGCGATTCAGTTCGGCCAGGACAAGCGGAGCCGACTGGACACGATCGTGCGGATCGAAGAGGAACGCGGGGACCTGCCGCGGGACTCTTACGAGTTCGCGCCATTGCTGCGGCTGCAGCACACCGAGTCGCTGTTCACCACGTATCGTTTTCAGGCGCTCAAACAGAAGTACCTGGAGTTGGAAACCGACACGCGGCGGGGCGATTGGAGCATCACCCATCAGTTGGACAAGCTGCTGACGAGCACGCTGGGTTTTTACGGCCTGCAACAGGATTCCAACGACAACGCCGATTACTGCGAATGGGGAAGTCTGACCAATTTTTCCCTCAGCAAGGACAATCAATGGGGGAACTTCAGCGGTAATCTCTCCTACCTTCACTCGCAGTCCGATACGAGCGACGGTCGGCGCGGCGGCGTGGTCGTCGACGAGTCGGTCACCTTTCGGGATCCTCTGCCTTCCTACCTCGCGCAGCGCAACGTCCAGCGGTTCACGATCGCGGTCCGCGACCCCGCCGGTCTTCGATTCTTCCTCGAAGGCCGGGATTATCTCGTCGTACAAATCCGCGACACGACCGCGCTGCAACGCGTGCCGACGGGGTTCATCAATGATCGGCAGACCGTCATGGTCAGCTACTTGTACGAAGTCGCGGACAACTTCCATGTCGATCGCGATCGCATCGATCTGCGGTTGCAGCAGGACTTCAAATTCGGCCTGACCCCCTACTACGCCCTGAGCTGGCAGGACGAAAAGATCGATCCACAGCGCTATCTGACCTATGACGATCGCAACATCAACCGGCATCGCGTCGGGGCGATCTATCGCAAGCCGCGTTGGTCGATCGGGCCGGAATACGAGTTCAACGACGATTCCATCGATCCGTATCAGGCGCTTCACGTGAACGCCGATGTCACGCTGCTGCAGAATGAACGCCACCAGCTTACTGCCCGCGGGTCCAATTCTTACTTTCGGTTTGAAGGAACCGACGATCTTGAGGAACGATACACCACGCTTTTGGATCTGGGGCTGACGCACCGGTACATACTCGCGCCCCGGCTGGAAGTCTCCTCCACGGCCCTCTTTCGTTTTGAGAATGACTCGCTCTTCGGCGAGACGCAGGGCGTGGACCTGACCAGCGCCGTTTCTTATCGCATCGGGGACCTGACCGTCCTCATCGAGGCGGAATACGATATGCTCGACCTGCCGACGTCCACCGACAATTCGATGGGCCTGTGGTTGAAGGTGCGGCGGGAGATTCCCATTATCGGGAGGCCGCGGGGATGAGACGCTGCCTTGCAATCTTGCTGATGGGGGCGGCCGGATGTCAGCAGCCGCTGCAACCGGTTTTTGAAAACATCTGGCCGGCGGTGGAGTGGCCGGCCTCGCCGGATGTTCCGCGCATTCGCTACCTAGGGGCCCTCTCGGGAGAAGACAGCCTCAAGAAGCCAAAGCCGTTCTCGTTGAAGGCCCTGCTGGCAGGGCCGGAGCCGACGGTCGGATTCTCGACGCCGACGGCCGTTGCGGCGCGCGGTCAGCGGGTTTTTGTGGCCGATGGGCAAAGCCGTGTTGTTTATTCGCTGGATTTACAAACCCGGGACTTTCGTGCGATCGGCGCCGGCGGCGCGCAACCTCTTCAATGGCCCGCCGACCTGATGTTCGTCGGCGAAAACCTCGCGGTGGCCGACAGCCGCCTGGCGGTCGTCTTGTTCTTCACGATGGACGGGCAGTTTATCAAGTCCATCGGAGACGGCGTCCTCCAGCGGCCGGTTGCGTTGGCCTATCGGGATGCCACGCGCGAGCTTTGGGTCCTCGATGCGGCGCAGCACGCCTTGATCGCTTTCGATGAACAGGGCCGCGAGGTCCGCCGGGTCGGTCAGCGAGGAGATGAAACCGGCGCCTTCAATTTCCCTGCCGGTCTGGCCTGTAACGAACGGCTGGGGCTGGTCGTCGCGGATTCAATGAACTTTCGCGTGCAGATTCTCGACGGCGAAGGCCGACCGAAGGGCGCGTTCGGCCGCAAGGGCGACGCTGCGGGTGATTTCTCTCTGCCTCGCGACGTTGCCATCGACAGCGAAGGCCACTTGTATGTCCTCGACAACCAGTTTGAGAATATCCAGATCTTCGACGAGGCCGGGCGATTGCTCATGGCCTGGGGCGAGGAGGGTCGCGGGCCGGGACAGTTCTACCTGCCGGGAGGCATGTTCATCGACGAACAAGATCGAATATGGGTTGCCGACACTTACAACCGACGCGTGCAGGTGTTTCAATACCTTCGAGAAGCTCCCGAGGCGGCACCATGAAAAGCATTATCGCGATCGTTGTTTTGAGTTGCATCGCGGCGAACTCCGCCTTCGCCGACGAAAGTGTCATACTCTCGCCGCACAATCTCTCCGCCACCGGTCGCGGTACGATCCGGGCCCTGAACGAAGCAGAGGTATGCATCTTCTGCCACACGCCGCACAACGCCGATCCGCAGGCGCCGTTGTGGAACCGCTATAACCCGACCGCGTATTATCGTATTTACAACAGCAGCACGATGGATGCGAGGATCGATCAGCCCGGTGGGCCGAGCAAGATGTGCCTGTCCTGTCACGACGGGAGCATCGCCCTCGGCCTGGTGCTCAGCCGCCCGCCGACTGAGCCGATCGAGGTGAACCAGCCGTTCATGCCGACCGGCCCGAGCAATCTCACGAATGACTTGTCCGACGATCACCCCATCGGCTTTCGTTTCGACCGGCAACTCTCCAATCGCGATCACCAGCTCCGCTCGCCCGATCTGGCCAGCCAGCGGATCAAGTTGGGCCCGCGCGGCCAGTTGGAGTGCACGGCCTGTCACGATCCCCACAACAATGAATTGGGCGACTTCCTGCGGATTACGGACCGGCAGGGGGCGCTCTGCAACACGTGTCACCGCATGGACGGCTGGCAGGACAGCGCACACGCTTTATCGGGGGCCAGCGTTCCCGCCAGTGTCACGAACGGTGAGCAACTTCCGTTCGGGAACATGTTTGACGCGGCCTGTTCGGCCTGTCACGTCACCCACGGTGCACCGCAGCGCGAGCGACTTCTGCGCGATAACTCGTTTCACCTGTGCATGAATTGTCACCGCGGCTTCCCGGCACGCGATATGTCCAGTGTGCTCAATCAGCGCAGCGGCCATCGCACTAACCGCCTCTTCAACGTCCACGATCCGGCGGAGGACCCGCTCACGATGCGGCCGCACGTGGACTGCGCCGATTGCCACAATCCGCACGCCGTTCAGCACAATTTCCTCGCCTCGACGCCGCTGGGGACGCTCGACCGCGGAAACCTCGTGCCGCCGGGGATGCGGTTCGTCTCCGGGATCACCAGCAGCGGCGCGCCCACGGACCGCGCCACTTATTACTATGAAGTGTGTTTCAAATGCCATGCGGATCGGCCGGTCCCGGTCCCGCAGCGTATTATTCGCCAGCGGGATACGCTGGGGAATATCCGGCGGGAGTTCCAACCGACGGCGGCCTCCGCACACCCGGTACTTTTCTTCGGTCGGCGCGGCGACGAGGTGCCGAGCCTGGTTCCCGAGCTGCGTGTCGCCAGGATGCTCTCTTGCCAGGACTGCCACAACAATCCGGACGCGCGCGAACTGGGCGGCGTCGGACCGAACGGCCCGCACGGCTCACGTTTCGATTTCCTCCTCAAGGCGAATTATGAAACGGCGGATTTCACGATCGAGTCGACGCAGTCCTACGCGCTGTGTTACGAGTGCCACGACCGCACCTCGATCCTCAACGACGAGAGTTTCCCGTTACACCGCGTGCACATCGTCAACGGTCGCTCGCCCTGCAGCGCCTGCCATACGGCCCACGGCGTGAACGGCAGCCCCAGCCAGCACAGCAGCCTCATTAACTTCGATCTCACGATCGTCGGCGGTCAGCGTTCATTTAGAGATACGGGGCGTTTCAGCGGGAACTGCTCGCTGACGTGCCACGGGGTCAACCATGTGAATTTCACGTACGGCCCATGACGGTTCCCGCCGGGATTCCCAATCGGATTGTCTCGGGGACGATCACCCATGCCTGATATGATGAAAACCGAGGGTTTCATTTAGAAAAGGTACTACGCGAGTCGCTCCGCTTTACCTTCCGCAAAAAGCAGTTTCTTCACCGAAGATTCCGGTGGTTAAAGCTGCGATGCCGACCATTCGAAGCCGGTCAACTGCCTCGCGGCACCTTTGGTGAACGATATGTGGTTTTCGAATTCGGGGCGACTAGATTCGAACTAGCGACCTTCTGCACCCCATGCAGACGCTCTAGACCAGGCTGAGCTACGCCCCGGGGGGCATCTTTTCAGATGCGAGCAATATTACAGTTCGAGACCGCCGTAATGTCAAACGCACCGATCGCAATCCCGTTCCTTCCTGTCCTTCAATTTACCAGCCCTGCGTTGCGGACGCCGGCCGTTTTCGACGCTTACATTGACGGCAGCGGGCGCCATCGATACCCTGAATCTACTCCTGACTCGGGCAGCGTTCGATCGACGGCTCCGAAGCAGCGCGAGCTTACAGCGTGATAATTCTCGTCGGTACCATCTTCATCTTCTATCTGGGCGGCGTTTTGTATCTTTGCTTCCGGTGGGCCGCGGCCTGGCGGCTTCTGCGGCAGGAGGCGGCGCGGCCCACACTGGATGCCGAAGGCGCCGATTGGCCGACGATGGAGGTGGTCATCCCGGTCAAGGACGAAGAGGCGCACCTCGCCACGTGCGTGCGCTCCGTCCTGTCCCAGGATTACCCGAACCTGAGCGTCATCGTGGTCAACGATCGATCCACCGACCGAACCCCGGAAGTGATCGCCGAATTACAAGCGGAGTTTCCACGGCTTCGCCGGATGGATATCACGGAACTTCCCGGCGGGCTATACGGCAAGCCGCACGCCCTCTCCAGGGCGGGCACCGAGTTATCCGCGGAAATCGTGGTCTTCGTCGATAGCGATTTTGAGTTAGCGCCCCATTGTCTCAAGACGCTGGTCCACGATCTGCGGCGTCGCCGGCTCGATTGGCTCGCGGTCATGGGCAAGCCGCAGCTCCAAAAATTCTGGGAACGCCTGCTCGTCCCCATGCTGGGGGCCATCACGTACGCCTGGTACGACCCGCGCAAAATTGAGGACCCCAAGTGGGACAACGCCATTGGAAGTGGTTTTCTGGTGGTGCGACGAGAGGCCTATCAGGCCATCGGCGGTCACGGGGCGGTCGTTCGCGCTTATGACGAGGACAGTGAAATTATGCGCATCGCCAAGCGCGCGGGCCACGCAATTTCGTATGTCTTAGCGCCTGAGTTGTTTACGCTGCGGATGTACGGCACACTTCGGCGGACTGTCCATGGCATATCGCGTACCTTCGTCGGCGGACTCAAGACACTCCCGCGATTTCTCGCCACCATCAACGCGATCAACTTCGTATCGCTGCTACCGATCGGGATCCTTTTTCTCCTCGGCATCGCCGCCTGGAAGGGTTGGGCAATCCCGTGGGAGAGCGCCTGGCTGACCCTGGCCGTGCTCCACTTGATCGCCTCGACGGGGTTGGCGTACGTGATTTACGGCGGCGCGGGCGACTATCGGCGGTTCGCGTTTATCCACCCCCTCGCAGCGGCGATGCTCATCGGCATCTGCATCCGCGCGGCGCGGGAATTATCGCGTCGCGAACCCATTCAGTGGCGAGGCACGTCGTATTGAATGAGCGCGCTGCCCACAGGCTCGGCCGCGGCCTCCTCCCGCAGGGAGGTGCGCGATCGGTGCAACATTTGCGGCCGGAGATTTGACGCACAGACCTGTGAGCGCGTCCGCGTTCGCTGCAATGTCCGGAAGTTCGCCGGGGAGTATTTTCACCTGTGGCGGTGCGCCGGGTGCCGTTGTCTGCACGGTTGGGAAGTGATTGAGCTCGGCCCGTATTACGCGGGCTATGGCACCAAAGATCAGCGCCTCGACTTCTTTTCACGTTTGGCCTATGGGCGTCAACTTGCGCGACTCCGCGCCGCGGGGCTCCAACGGAACCATCGGATCCTGGATTACGGGTGCGGTTCCGGGAATCTGGTGTTGTATCTTCGCTCGCGCGGTTACTCCGGCGCGGAAGGTTACGATCCCTACGGGGACTCGGCCGGATGGGGAAATGCCGCGGTACTCAGGGCGGATTCCTTCGATTGCGTTTGTCTACAAGACGTCATCGAGCACGTGGAAGATGCCGGATCGCTCCTGAAAAAGCTGGCGGGACTTCTAACGAGCCAGGGCATTTTACTGGTCGGCACCCCCAGCGCCGACGAAATCGACCTAGGCAAGACTCACCGCCACTTGCACCAACTTCATGTGCCCTATCATCTGCACCTTTACACGCGGGCAGCGCTGGTGCAACTCGGCGCGGCGACAGGATTGACGGCCGAGCGGTCCTATCGCCGCTATTACATGGAGACGCCCTTTTTCGGAATGAACGAAGCGTTTTGCCGCGCTTACCTGGAGCGGCTCGATGACAACATCGACTCGCTTGTCGAGCCGCCCCGCATCGGTCGAATCCTGCGCTCGCCGACGCTGATTTTTCACGGGACGTTCGGTTATCTCTACAGCCCGCGACACTCCGTAACGATCGTCTTTCGCAAGGGTGCGGCATGAGGCCGCCCGGTTCTTTCGCCAACGTTGCACCGTGGCAGGCGGACTCGCATAATCGCCCGGCGTGAGGTCTTTCGAATTTCCCTTTGATTGGTACCGCAAGTTCGCGCGGCATTGGCTGTTTTGGCTGGGCGTCCCGATCGCGCTGTATTCGTGGACTCTGACGGGCCCCCTTCTGAGCGACGATCTTCACCTGATACTCAAGGCCGAGCGCTACCTCCGCGGTGAATCGGATCGCTTCGAACTCTATCGTTTTGCAGCTTCGGATGAAGAGTGGCGGCAGTTGCGTGATCGGGGCGTCATTCCATGGTGGGCGCCGCCGACCGGTCGTCTGGATTTTTTCCGGCCCATGATGGAGCTTTCGTTCCTCCTGGACGTGCGATTTTTTGGCAGGAACCCTTTGGGCTTCCGGCTGGTGAGTATGGGCTTCTTTGTTGTCGCCTTGTGCTGCGTCCGCCGTCTCTTCAGGGCGGCGGGGGCCGATGAGGTTCACGCCGGCACGGCCACTTACTTCTACGGCCTTTCGCAGACGGTGACGCCGCCGGTGACTTGGATGTGCAACCGGCAGGACCTGCTCGTGGTCATCGGCGTGACCGTCGCCGCGACGGCGTATTGGGAGGCGGTCCGCCGTCCGCGTGTCACGCAACTTTTCCTGGCGATGGGCGCGTTCTTGTTCGCGCTGCTGTCCAAGGAAGTGGCCATCGCCCTGGCGGGCGTCGTCGGCCTGCACGAAATCATCGCGCGGCGCCGTCCGGACGCGCGCTCCGGCCGAAGAATGGCCTGCTGGATTGCGCTGGCCTTGGCGCTGATGGCCGCCGGCTATCTTTCGTATTACGTCTATAGCCGACCGTGGGCATTGCAGGTCGCCTCCGGCAGCGACGGGGGCTCATCGCAATTCGGAAGACAACTGCCGCTCTCGCTTCTCCTGTACGCTGCCGTTTGGACGATCGGATTTCCCATCGATGTGCTGCACGCCGCGACGAACACCCAGGCGCTGGCGGTCGGAGTCATCGGCGGCGTGCTGATGTTACTGACAATCCGATATCTTCGGCGTTCGACCCACAGGGACGCCGCCGCGATGTTCTTTGTTCTATGGGCGGTCTTTTTCATCGTCCCAGGCCTTCGCGCATTAACGGCAAGCACGCGCACGCTTTGCACGGCAAGCGTCGGATGGTCGTACCTGCTGGTCGGATTGTTCTTTGCGACGCGTACCGGTGCGCCGCTGGCGCCGCTGCCGATGAGGGCCTGGCTCAACGCGGCCAACGGCGTGATCAGCGCCGGCTGTGCGATCGGGACCGTGATCTTCATGAACGCCACGGAGTCCCGGGCCCGCGAGCGGATTCAACAAACCGTGGCCGACTTGGCGGCGCCGCTTCAGGACGGTGATACGCTGGTCGTGGACCGCGCGGAGTCGTCGTTCGAAATGCTTTGCGCGGGCGATCGGCTGGAGTATCTGACCGGCCGCCGTAATGTGGCCGCGCTGTTCCTGGTAGGGCCGGGGATCGATGCGACGCTGTCACGAGAAGACGACCGAACGATCATGGTTCGCGCCAAGCACGGCGATCTATTCAGTTCGCCGATCCACCAGTTGACGTTGGGACCCCACTGGAACCCGCGCCGCGGCCAGCAATTCGAGACGCGTGATTTTATTGCCGAGATCGTCGAGGTGAGCGCGGAACATCACGTGACCGCCATGCGGTTTCGATTTCGAGAGCCCTTCACCACGCCGCGCCTGCATTTCTGGCCGCCGGTAACCGCCGCGAATCCCACTCCGCGAGGCGCAGCACCATGACATCCCGGCGACGCATTTGCCTCAATCCGTGCGATTGCTGCATCTACGGGCATCATCGCTGGCTGGCCCGCCGGCAGCGCGGCGGCAATATCGCCTTCATGATGGTCGATGTCGAGGGGATCGTTGATCCCGCCGCCGTTCGCCAGGCACTGACGGCGGTGATGACCGCCTATCCCGTCACATTGGCCTCGCTGGGCATATCGCCGCTGCGACTTCGGCCGTTTTGGAAATTGCCTTCGTCAACTTCGGATGCCGACGTCGCCGCCGAAAGGGCCCACGTCTATGACGATCTTCGCGCGGACCCCGACGCGACAGCGCGGTTGAATCAGCTTTGTACGAGGCGATACGGGCCGGACTGGGATTTGTCGCGCGGGCCACAGGTGCGCCTGGAGCAATACGCGCTTCCCGGAGACCGGACACGACTATGCCTGCGTTGGCCGCACTTCCTCATGGATGCAGAGGGGGCGCAATGGTTTCTCTCCGAACTCGGACGACATTTCGACGGCACGAATGATCCGTCGCAGTCGCTTCTGCCCGCGGACGACCCCTCGGTGGAGGTCCTGGCGCAGATGTCGCCCCTCGCGCGGGTCCGGTTCATGATGCGCGGCCTCTCGGCCCAGAAATCGCCGGCCCGATCGCAGGTCCGGCACGTCGTCGCAGCACCAGCCCAGCGCGTCGAGTCCTATCAGTTCCTGCATCGCTGCTGGCGCGGTCAGGACTTCGAGCGAATTCGTGAAAGGGCCCACCAAACGATGCCGCCCGGCCCGGCACTGTACGGCCGATACCTGGCGGCCATCGTCCTTCAGGCGCTCGACCGTGTCTACCGCGAGGAAGGGTTCGACACGCAGGAGTTTGCCATCACGTTTCCAATGAAGGTGCGAATCACGCCCCCGGGGGATGAGGCAATTTCTCGGCCGATGACCGGCAACTTTCTCGTGACGCCGACGCTTGTTGTCGACCGCGGCAAAGTCGGCGACCTTGCGGCGCTGGGGTCGGATATTCAAATGCAATTGCAAGCCTTTCTGGAAGTGCGCGGCGACAAGGCCCAATGGGCCCTGCTGGAGGCCGCGGCGCTGATCCACGCATGGTTTTACCCCGCTCTTTTTCGATTTGCGTTCGCGGGGGCGGCGTATTCGTCCGGCTTTTCATATTACGGTGAAATTGATCGTCCCCTGCGCCGTTTTGCCGGCGCGGAGGTCACCAACATCTGGGGCGGCGGACCCTCCACCACGCCGCCGGGCTGGAACCCGGTCTTCAGCCGTTACGGCGATAACCTGAATCTGAGCCTGACGTGGACGCGACCGCATATCCCGGACGCGCTGGCCGAGCGCTACGCGAATTTCATCGGGGAATTCGTTCTCGCAAGATGAAGAACCTCACCACA
Source organism: Phycisphaerae bacterium (assembly GCA_035275405.1). Taxonomy (NCBI): domain Bacteria; kingdom Pseudomonadati; phylum Planctomycetota; class Phycisphaerae; species Phycisphaerae bacterium. Next base: position 470,852 of record DATEMU010000003.1, on the reverse strand, counting down.
GAGGCGCAGAGCCACAGAGACGCTGCGAAATGGATTTGTACGTATTGCCCATTTCTTATTAAGATTACGGCCCTCTAACGATGGGAGCACTCTTGGAGGACCAAACCGGCGAGGTCGTTTTGTATGCAGTTTGCGGTGACAACCACTGGCCAACAAACAAAGGACGCCGATCCCATCACCGCGGCGATCATTGGAGCGGCAATCGCTGTGCATAAGGCGCTGGGACCCGGTCTCTTGGAATCGGCGTACCAAGCCTGTCTGGAGTATGAGCTCTCCGAACGAGGGGTTTCATTTCGATCGCAGCTTGATGTACCCGTCGTTTACCGTGGGCACGCCATTGGATGCGGCTATCGTTTGGACCTCTTGGTCGAGGATCAAGTCATCGTCGAAATTAAGTCGGTCGAAGCCTTGCTACCGGTCCATGACGCGCAGTTGCTAACGTATCTCCGTCTGCAAAATAAGACGAGAGGGCTCCTCCTGAACTTCAATACTCCGTACCTCCGAGACGGGATACGCCGGATGGTGCTTTGAATGTTCTGTACGCGAGGGGGAATTGATTATGGAGGTTTCCTTATTATCTCTCTCAGTTCGTACTCTGTGTCTCTGTGCCTCTGTGGTGAATCTCTTTTAGTTTGGCGCGGCCTTGTATCATGTCCCTTACACTGACCAACGCAGTACTGCTGCACCTTGACCCCCCGGGCGCGTCGCCCGGCTCGATCCGCATTGAAGGCGATTCCATTCATTCCGTCGGCGATCGCGTCACGCCCCAACCCGGCGACGAGATCATCGACTGCCACGGCGCGGTCATCCTGCCCGGCCTCGTCAACGGCCATACGCACCTTTACAGCGCCCTGGCGGTGGGCATGCCGCCTCCGCCACGAGCGCCCGCCAACTTTCACGAGATTCTTGAACTGGTGTGGTGGCGGCTCGATCGCGCCCACGACGTGGAGTCCGTGAAAGTCAGCGGAGCGATCGGTGCGCTGGATGCCCTGCGCTGCGGGACCACCACGTTGATCGACCACCACGCCTCGCCGAGCTGCATCCCCGGCAGCCTCGACGCCCTCGAAAACGGAATCGATCTTGTCGGACTCCGCGCGGTGCTCTGTTACGAAACGACAGATCGGAACGGCCATGCGGGCGCCAGCGCAGGCCTCGAGGAGAATCGTCGATATCTGGAGCGCTGCCGCGGGCGATCGGATGGCTGGTTCGCCGCGCTCGTGGGGGCGCACGCCGCGTTCACGCTCAGCGACGACTCCCTTGTGGCGTGCGCGCGACTCGCCGCCGAGTTCCAGACCGGCGTTCACATCCATGTCGCCGAGGATCCCTGCGACGATCGCATCTGCCGGGAGAAATACGGCGCGCCGCTCGTCGAACGGCTCACACGGAGCGGCATCCTCGGCGAGGGCGACGTTGCCGCCCGATCCATTCTCGGCCACTGCACGCACCTGGCCGAGCCGGATGCCGCGCGGATCGCCTCCGAGGTCGCCGCAATCGCCCACAACCCGCGCTCGAATATGAACAACCAGGTCGGCTACGCTCCGATCGGGAGTTTCCTCAAGGCAAGCGCGACGTCGCCCGCTTCCTCAAGCCTCAAGCCTCAAGCCTCAAGCCTTCTCCTCGGCACCGACGGAATCGGCAGCGACATGCTGACCGAAGCGGGGGCCGCGTGGTTCAAGAGCCGCGACGCGCGGGCCGGTCTGTCGCCGACGGATATTGTAGGAATGCTCGCACAGTCGGCTCGGACCGCGGGGCGCCTGCTGGACCGAACGCTGGGTCGCCTGGAGCCTGGCGCGGCGGCGGATGTCGTCGTGACGGACTACATCCCTTCAACTCCCCTGACCGCCGAAAACGTTGCGGGGCATGTGCTTTTCGCTCTGGGGCCCCAGCATGTCCACGACGTATTGATCGACGGCGCCTGGGCGCTGCGCAACCGCAAGCCGGTCAGCATCGAGGCGTCGCACATCCTGCATCGCGCGCCGACCGTCGCCGCCGAGTTGTGGAAGCGCATGCAGGCGATTTGATCAGAGCCATCTGAATCCGCGGTCGGTCCCTCACGGGCACGCGCCCCCCAGGAGGCAGGCGGTGAAGGCGGCGATGTCGCCACCATCAACCTTGCCGTCGCGGTTCACGTCCGCGGGACAGAGGTCCTCGACATCGGCCGCGTCCGGATCGATCAATATCGCTGAGAGCGGCTCAATGTCCGCAACGCTGATCGAATCATCCCCGCTCACATCGCCGGTCATGCGCTCGGGGCAAGGATCGCAGAAATTGCCGATCCCATCACTATCCATATCCTGTTGAAGCGGATTCGCGTGCAACGGGCAATTGTCATTTCCGTTGGCGAGGCCATCAGCGTCGATGTCCTTGGTATTCAGGGCCCAAAGTTCCCGGCCGCTGACTTGATCGTTCGCCTGGAAGAAGAGCAAATCGCCGCTCACGGCCAGGCCGGTCGGATTCGAAGACGCCGGGCCCGGCGCGAGGTCGGCCATTTGGTAGGTGCCGGCCTCCGTACCGTCCGATCGCCACAATTCGACGCCGTGATCCGCGTCGTATGCCGCCAACAGTGCGAGGGAAAGGCCGGGAATCTGAACGATACTCCCCAGATGCGAACTGTCCTCGCCCGCGGCAATGTCGCGTACCATCAGCGTGCCCTCCGGCGTGCCGTCGGACCGCCAGAGTTCGATGCCGTGGATGCCGTCGTTGGCGGCAAAAAAACAGACGTTGCCGACGGCCGCGAGATCGTGCGGCCTGGAACCGAGGGGGCCCGGCCGGATGTCGCGCACGAGGCGGGTTCCGGCGCTCGTTCCATCGCTGACCCACAACTCCGCGCCGAAATCGTCACTCGCCGCCGTGAAGAAGACCCGGTCACCCACGCCGGTCAGCCGTTCGACTTCGGCGCCGTCCGATCCCGGGACAATATCGAGGATCATCGTCGTGCCCTCGGGCGTGCCGTCGCTCCGCCAGAGTTCGAGACCGTGGAGACCGTCGTCGGCGGCGAGGAAAAGGATGCCATTGGCGGCCGCGACTTCGCTTAATGAAGAATCCGAGTTTGCCCAAATATCCACGGCGGGCTGCGTACCGGCCTCCGTACCGTCGGTCTTCCAGAGTGAGTAGTGCCGTTCAGTGTAGGCCCTGAAATAAACTTCCTCCCCCAGTACGGTGAAATACTCGGGCAGCGAATCGCCGGACGGATTAACGTCTTTCACCTGAAGCGTCCCCGTCTGGGAACCGTCGGATTTCCAAAGTTCGACGCCGCCCGGGCCTCCGGCCGCAAAGTAGGCCGCCTTTCGATGGCTTGCCAGATAGCGCGGCGACCACGGCGGGCTGCCCGCAGGCATGACGCGCTGGGTCACGTGCCCATCGCTTTTCCACAATTCTGTTTGGTCGGCATTGTCTGTGGCGGCGAATAGGACATCATCGCCTGCGCCGGTGATGGAATGAGGGGAGGAATGGGAAAAGGCGGGTTGGATGTCGTGGACCAGCCGAGTTCCTGTTTCTGTGCCGTCAGTTCGCCAAAGTTGAAGGTCCCCGGTAGCGAGTTTGGCTTCGAAGAGAAACATGGAATTTCGTTCCTGAAACATGCGTGGCGCAGATGAGGCCGCGCCGGCACGAATGTCCTTGACCATTACTGTGCCGCTTTCTGTTCCATCGCTCGTCCATAGTTCTCGTCCAATTGTCCCATTGTTCGCGCCGAAAATGAGTTTCTCTCCAAACAGGAAGAGCGGAGTCGGCAACGAAGGCAGGCTTCCGGGGCGAATGTCCTTTACTAATTGTGTCCCCGTTCCGTTGCTCTTGAATAATTCCCAACCGCCGGCCGAAAAGTAAACAGTTTCGCCCCATGCCTTTAGACCGATCGGATTGTATCCTTCGTGCAGCGGTAGATTGATCGGAACCTCCTGGGTGCCGGACGATGTGCCGTCCGTCCGCCATAGGTTGCGATAATCTGAAAAGATGCGCTCAGCGGCGAAAAAAAGGTACCCTTCTGACGGCGTAACCGATTCAATTCGATGGGCGTGATTGTTACTCCAAGGCAAAGGCTGGACCATTGTGGTTCCCGAAACAGTACCGTCGGTCTTCCACAATTGGTCGTCCTCATGCGAGATAGTGCTTACATCCGCAATGAAAAACAACTCTTCATTCCAAGGCACGAATTGGCGTGGATTCGACACGACCACTCCGGGCAACGACGAGGTCAACATGAGCGTATCGCTCTCGGCTCCGTTCGTTCGCCACAATTGCAAACCGTGCATTCCGTCATCCGCAACGAAGTACAAGGTTCCATTCACTTCGGTGAAATCATGCGGATCGCTGTCCATCGGTCCGGGTTGGATGTCGGCGAGCATTTGCGTCCCGGATCCTGTGCCGTCGCTTCTCCAAAATTCAATCCCATGCGTGCCGTCATCGGCCGCAAAATAAAGGGTGTCGTTGAAGACAAAGAAGTGTTCTGGTCCAGAGCCGAACGGACCGAGGCGGATATCTTTGACGATTTCCGTTCCTTCCGGGGTGCCGTCCGATTGCCACAATTCCTGCCCGGTCTCTTCTTCGTTGGCGACAAAAAGGAGCGTACTTCCGATGTTGGTCAACGACCGGACAAAGCACGTTGAGTCAAACAGGACAAACGCCCTCACGACGACCGTGCCGGCTGCTGTTCCGTCGCTTTTCCATAGGGCCTCGCCGTGTATTCCGTCGTTGGCGGCGAAGTAGAGTTCGCCATCGATAACGAGCAGGTCATGCGGATAGGAACCTTCAGGACCGGGCCGAACATCGCGAATCAGGGTCGTTCCTTCGGGCATCCCGTCGCTTTTGTACAACTCGACGCCGTCGGGGCCGTCGCAGACGAAAAAGAACTGGCCGGCATCGCCCTCCACGAATTCGCCGAGAAAAGACGTTTCGCTCGTCGCCGGACCGGCCGCGTTCCGGATGTCGGCGACTCGAAACGGCTCGGCAGCGCTGGACAAGAAAGCAGGAATTATGACAACCACGCCGACGATCAAAGAGTTCAGCAATTGGTTGCAGTGGGGTCGAAAGATTGTTCGCTGATGGGTCATTCCCCGACCCTCCTCAAGACACTGGTCTGGGGCGTAAGCCGACCCGATGATCGTGCCAAGAAACTGCCGTCGCCGCTGGGTGACTCGGGAAGGCAGTCCATTCGTCCCCAGGTTCCCCTCCAGAACAAAAAGGAGAGGTCACCCATGTCGGGAGGTTGTTCAAAAAAAGTACCGTCGCCGAAATCGGCGAACTCGACATGTCCGTCTGCATAGGAGACGTTGAAGTAGCCGAGCCTATGGTGATAACCAGTTAGCTCGCCCGGTTCGAGTGAACCCCAAATGTCGTTCGTCCAGGCTGTTTGGAAGACACGGGCCTCCATGAAAGAGATCGTCTTTGAGGGTGCTGGAATGCGATGCGCCGGTCTTCCATAAATCCCAATCGACTGGTCATCGTAAAACGGCAGGTTGTTCATCCTATAAGACGTACCGTTGGCTTTAAAATAGGCTGTTTCCGTCTCGCGCGGGTCGGTTAGAAAGTCCGGCCAAGACTGCCAGCCTTGGTCCAGCCCGGCGCACAGGAATTCCCTATAGAACGCGGGATCGCCCGGTGCGGTATTGGACACTCCCGCTTCCCCGAACTCCAGACCGTAGAGCATTTCGTTAAACGGCCGAGTTCGCGGGTCGAACTCTTCACCCCACCCGACATAGTTCATAGTGCCGGGTCCGCCGCCATACTCGGCGTATCCTTCGTACCAAAAGCTGTCTCCTTCAGGATGCACCGGCCCCAGAATGTTTTTGGGGTCATTCTCCGCGTACGTCAGCGCGGTCTGCATAATCGTCCGCAGATTGCCCAGACACCGATTCCGGCGATCCGACTGGCTGCCGCCATTGGCGCCGGCCGCCACCACTCCGGCCAGCAGCGACACGGCCCCGAGCGAGACGAGGACCTCAATGGGCGTTAAACCGAAATGAGAAAACTTGCGCCGGGGTAGAAACATGAAACCGACCTCCTTGCTGGCGGGATCATGGCGAGTGATCTCGACGCGCCGCTTTCACGTCGAGAGGGTGCATCCGTCTGGACGGGGCCGCGGCGGTCTGCCGGGAGGGAAGGGATGGGCCGAATGGATTAAGGCGAGTATTTCGGTCGCTCCCTCCGGGGCCGCGGGCTCCCCACGGAGTGCATGGTCTCCAACAGATAATAGGACGTAACCAAGTGTCCCACCTTGTTAAACAACGGCGAGGCAACCCTTCTTCCCAGCAGATTCGGATGCCGCGCAAGTATCTGTCCTCTCGGATGTTGAGCGCGAGGTGGCGGCGGCCATAGGCGATGTGGTCGCGGTCCCGACAATCTCGTGCAATCCAGTATCCGCTACAATCCTTGCTTTCATTGGGACCGATCGCCCACTAACCATCGTGCAGGCTATGAACACCCACACAGTCATACGTCAGATCATCGCCGATTCGCAGGCGGCCATGAACCGCCTCGGAGACTCCGCCATCGCTCAGATCGCCGACGCGGGCGCCATGGTTATCGACGCCCTCCGCTCCGGCGGGGCCGTCCTCGTCTGCGGCAATGGCGGGTCGGCCGCCGATGCGCAGCACATCGCCGGGGAACTCGCCGGTCGCTACCAGCGCGACCGCAAGGCGTTCAACTGCCTCGCCCTGACGACGAACACGAGCAACTTGACGGCGATCGCCAACGACTTTGGGTATGACCGCGTCTTCGCGCGACAGGTCGAGGCCCATCTTCGGCCAGGGGACGTGCTTTGGGCGATCAGTACCAGCGGTAATAGCACCAGCATTGTTGAGGCGGCCAATGCGGCCAAAGACCGGGGCGGTAAGGTGCTGGGGTTTACGGGTTCGTCAGGTGGCAAGCTCGCCGCGCTTTGCGACGTGTGCTTCAAAGCCCCCGCCGAGGTCACCTACCAGATCCAGCAGCTCCATCAGGTGGCGTACCATATCATCTGTGATCTGGTCGAGCGGAGCCTGGGGTCGAGTTAAGGAGATCAGCCGAGGGCGGCTGATCTCCATCGAAAGCAGCCGGGGGCGGCTACTCTTCATCCTTGACTCCCCCTGCGGAATACTCTAAGATAATTGCCATGTTGACCAGATGTCTCATGTCCAAGCCCGCCCTTGTTTGCGGCTCCGGTCTGGTCGGCCGATGCATGTGTTGTTGTCAGACGAACAATGGAGGAGCGTCCTGACGGCGATCGCGCACCGCTAGTTTGAATCGAATGCGAATTCAAGCGGCCTTCAGGATGGTTCCTGAGGGCCGCTTTGTTTTTTACCCGCGCCCATGGGCGCTCAGTGAGGAGTAGCAATCGTGGGACTGCCTGTTCTGATACCGCCGCCGACGACGAAGCTCGGCGAGACAAGCACGCCGCAGGAGCTGGTCGCCTGGAGCCTGGAGCGATTCGGCGATCGCAACCTCGTCATCACGACCTCCTTCGGCATGGAAGGCTGCGCGCTGATTGACATGTATGCCCGGCATCGCCGGCCGCTGGACATCATTTACCTCGACACGATGTTCTTCTTCCCTGAGACGTACGCGCTGCGCGACCGGCTGGCCGAGCGCTATCCGCATCTTTCCTTCATCAACCGCGGCACGACGCTCACGCCCGAAGAGCAGGCCGAGCACTTCGGGCCCGAACTGTGGAAGAACAATCCCGATCAATGCTGCAAGATCCGCAAGGTGGACCCCATGAACGAGGTCCTGACCGGGGCGGATGTGTGGGTGACGGGGCTGCGGCGGAGCCAGTCCGAGACGCGCGCGGCGCTGCGGGTCATGGAGTGGGACTGGAAGTTTCAGTTGATCAAGTTCAACCCGCTGGTGTCATGGGATCGCCAACAGGTCTGGGAATACGTACAGTCCCACGAAGTGCCGTACAACGAACTGCACGAGCGCGGCTACCCGACGCTCGGATGTACGCACTGCACGAAGCCTGTCGAGGGGTCGCAGATCGGCGACTACACGAGGGCGGGCCGCTGGACGGGCACGACGAAGACGGAATGCGGACTGCACGGCGACGGAATCTAGGCAAATGCCGAATAGCGAATATCGAATAGCGAATGACGGAAAGGGCTGTGGCGCCTTTTCTTTCGCTATTCGCAATTCGCCATTCGCAATTAGGAACTAAGGGACAGTCCATGGCTGAGACGAAGGGAACGAAGGAATCCAAAGTTGAAGGCTTTAAACGTGCCAGCCGACATCTGCGCGGAACGATTCGCGAGACACTGGCCGGTCCCGCCACGCACTTCGACGAGACCGAGGCGACGCTGCTCAAGTTTCACGGGACCTATCAGCAGGATGATCGCGATCAGCGGCGCGAGCTGCGCGACAGCGGGCAGGACAAGGCGCATCAGTTTATGGTCCGCATGGCCATTCCCGGGGGCGTCGTCTCAGCGGAGCAGTACCTCGCCCTCGATGAAATGGCGGATCGCCACGCGAACGGGTCGCTGCGGGTCACGACGCGGCAAGGCTTCCAGCTTCACGGGGTTTTGAAGACCAACCTGAAGGCGACGATCGCGGAGATCAACCAGACGCTGCTCACGACGCTCTCTGCCTGCGGCGATGTTGAACGCAACGTGATGGCCTGCCCGGCCCCGCTGGATGATCCGCCGCACCGGCTGCTCCGCGAGATCGCCTCGCAGATTGCGAAGGAACTGCGCCCTGCCAGCCGCGCGTACCACGAGATCTGGCTCGACGAGGAAGAAGTCACCTCGACGCAGGACGAGGAGCCCTTTTACGGCGACACCTACCTGCCGCGCAAGTTCAAGACCGGCATCGCCCTCGACAGCGACAACTGCGTGGACATCTACAACTACGACTGCGGGCTGATCGCCATCGTGGAGGGCGGACACGTCGTCGGCTTCAACGTCCTCGTCGGCGGTGGGATGGGGATGACGCACGGCAAGGCCGACACGATGGCCGCCCTGGCTCAACCTCTCGGCTTCATTGCGCCGGAGCACGCCGTCGAAGCCGTCAAGACGGTCGCCGCGATTTTCCGCGATCACGGAAATCGCGCAGACCGGCGACATTCGCGGTTGAAGTATTTGCTCGCGGAATGGGGCATCGATCGGTTCGCTGAGGAGTTTCGGCGGCGGGTTTCATGGACGCTCGTCCCGTCGCGACCGTTGCCGCCGCCGAGTTTCCACGATCATCTGGGTCGCCATCCCCAGGGCGGCGGAAAATGGTTTTACGGAATCTTCATTGAGAATGGGCGGATCATCGATCGTGACGGCGTTCGCATGAAGTCGGCGCTGCGCGAGATGATTGCGAAGCACCGCCCCGGAATTCGACTCTCCCCGCATCAAAACCTGTTGCTCACCGATCTCGACGAGGCGGCAATCAGCGACGTCGAACAATCGATGCAGGCCAACGGCGTCAAACCGGTCGAGCAGCTATCGGCCGCGCGGCGATTCTCAATGGCCTGCCCGGCCCTCCCGACGTGCGGGCTGGCGATGGCGGAGAGCGAGCGGCTCATGCGCTCGGTCGTCGACCGCTTCGAGGCGGAACTGACGTCGCTCGGTCTCCGTGACGCGCCGATTACTCTGCGAATGACCGGTTGCCCGAACGGCTGTGCCCGCCCGTACACCGCCGACATCGCTTTTGTCGGTCGCAAGCCGGACGTCTATCACGTCTATGTCGGCGGGGGAATGCCCGGTGATCGCGTCGCCGACTTATTCGCGGCCGATGTGCCGACAGACGAACTGGTGCAAGTGCTTCACCCGCTCCTGGCAAGCTGGTCCAGGCAGCGGCGCGGCGACGAAAGCCTCAGCGATTTCTATCAACGTCTCACCGATCGCCCGGCCCGGCGCGTTTCGATCACCGGCAGCGAGCAACCGACCGTCAAGACGATTTCACTCCAGGTGCTGCCATGATCTCGAGACTGCATTACGTCGGCGCGACCCACAAATCGGCGGCGCTGGCGGTTCGTGAGCAGCTCACCGCGGGCCCCGATCGCGTGATCGATCTTCTCTCTCGATTAGGAACGATTGCCGAAGAGCGCGTGGTCGTGAGTACGTGCGGTCGGTTCGAAATCTACCTGGTGCAGGACGCGGAACCACACTTCGATTGGCTTTCAAGATTGAGCGGTGTCGTTGGGCTTTCTCCCGATACTTTGCAACGCCACGTTGAGCTGCTCTCGGGCGAGGCGGCGGCGCGACGGGCGCTGCGCGTCGCCGGCGGTCTCGAATCGAAAATCATCGGCGAGCACCAGATTCTCGGCCAGGTTCGCGGCGCGTTCGAGGCCGCGCACCTGGCCGGCGCTGCCGGCCCGCTGCTTTCGACGCTGTTTCGATCAGCGATCCACGCCGGCAAGCGCGTGCGAAGTGAGACCTCGCTGGGCCGCTTGGCGCGATCCTATGCCGCGCTGGCCGTGGACTTGGTCCAACAATCATTAGGCTCAGTCACGAACAAATCCGTGGCGGTTTTCGGGACCGGCGCGATGGCCCGCGAAGCGGCCGCGCGTTTGGCGACGACTTCGTCCGACAACTTGATCATTATCAGCGGCCACGCCGATCGCGCGGCGGCCCTCGCAGGCGAGTTGCGCTGCCGCCATTGCACAACGGACGCGTTGCCGACGGTGCTGACCGAAATCGACGCGATGATCTGCTGCACCGCGTCGCGCTGGGGCCTCGTCGAACTGCATCTCGCCCGCCGCACCGCGGCCAAACCGCTGACCCTCATCGACCTGGGAATGCCGCGAAACGTCGATCCGGCGGTCGGAATGCTGCCGGGCGTTCGGCTGATGGACCTGGATCGCATACCGGAGGCGGCGGCGCCGCATCGCGAGTCGATCGCCCGAGCCGAACAGATCGTCGAATCCGAACTGGCCCGGGTGCTGAAGTGGGCGCGCGAGCGCGAGGCGGCCGCCGCGATTGCCCGGCTGGCGCAGCCCCAAGCCGACCGCTCGCGCCGACGCGAAATCCATCGCGCCATCCTCCAACTGAAGGAGGGAGCCGCGGCATGAGTCGGACCGCACTGATCCTCGCCGCGCATGGGTCCCGCCACGAGCCGGCGGCCAATGAGGCTATTTGCCGCATGGCGAAAGATCTCGCGCCGAGGCTGGATTTCGACGAGATCGTCGCCGCGTTTCATCAGGGCGAACCGACCTTCGCAACCGTCCTCGACCGAATCCACGCCGACGACGTCACCGTCCTCCCGATCATGACCAGCGAGGGCTATTACTGCGACGAGTTTCTTCCCGCGCAATTGCGGCTGAACCGGCGATTTAGTGAATGCCGCGTCGTTCAATCGTCGCCGATCGGGGTCCATTTCGAGATGGCGCTACTGGTTGCCCGCCGCGCGGAGGAACTCGCGGCGCAATGCGGTCTTGCTGCGGCGACGACCACACTCGCCATCGTTGGGCACGGCACGCCGCGCCATCCGAAGAGTCGCGCGGCGACCGAAGCGCTTGTTCAATCACTTCGGATTCGCGGCCGCTTCGCGGAAGTCTTGGCGGCCTATCTCGATGACGCGCCGCCGGTGGAGCAGATCCCGTCGCTGGTACAAAGCCGCGACATAATTGTCATCCCTTTTCTGATCAGCCCCGGCCCCCATGCCACCCGCGACCTGCCACGCCGGCTGGGAATTGGCGATCCTGACAGTCCCGCCCCACCGCTTTGGAGCCGGATGGGCCGTCGCCGTGTGATCTGCGATCGACCGATCGGCGCCGATCCGCGACTTCTTGAGATGGTGGCGAACATCGCCGGTGAATCCAAACGCAAACGACATCGTCCCGCGGGCCGCGCGCCAACGTTCCGCCTGGGCACCCGCGCCAGCGCCATGGCGCTTTGGCAGGCCGATTTCGTCGCCGCTCGTCTGCGCGCCTACGGCGTTGCCGTCGAGATTGTGCCTCTGTCGACGCTGGGCGATCGCGTGCTCGATCGTTCCATCGCCGATTTGCCGGTCGACGCCCCCTTCGCGCAGGACATCGAGCAAGCGCTGCTCGACGGCCGGATCGATCTCGCCGTTCACTGCCTCAAGGACCTTGCGGTGCAACCGACGCCGGGTCTGCAACTCGCCGCCATCCTGGAGCGCGACGACGTGGCAGAGGCGCTCGTTAGTTGTAGCGGCCTCGCCCTCCGCGACTTGCCCGCCGGGGCGATCGTCGGCACGTGCAGCCCGCGACGCGCCGCGCAATTGCTCGCGGTTCGCCCCGATTTGCGGGCGACCAACATCCGCGGGCCGGTCGAAGACCGCATCCGCCAGGTCCACGCCGGCCAATTTGACGCGACGATCCTTGCCGTCGCCGGTCTGCGTCGCCTCGGGCTCATGCGCGAAATCACCGAAGTCCTGTCACTCGACGATTTCCTTCCCGCCCCGGGACAAGGCGCCCTCGCGGTACAAGTTCGGGCGAATGACGACGAGGCGCGAACGCTCTGCACCCCGCTGGATCACGAGCCAACGCGGCGCGCCACGACGGCGGAACTGGAATTCCTGCGACCGTTCGAGGGCCGTCGCGACGCGCTGGCCGCCGCCTATGCCACGGCCGGACGGCGAATTCGGCTGCGCGCACGCGTGATATCTCCGGATGCCGCGACCATGCGAGAGGTATCGATTCTCGGCGACGACCCTATCGCCGTCGCGCGGCAGGCCCTGGAGGAATTGGGATCGCGTCCGCGATCGCCCCTTACTACGCATGAGATTCAGGGAATCGGAGCGGCTCTATGAGCACACAAATCGGAACAGTGTATCTGGTGGGCGCGGGTCCCGGAGACCCCGGCCTCATTACCGTCCGCGGCCGCGCGCGGCTCCGCGAGGCGGATTCCATCGTCTTCGATCGCCTCGTCTCCCGCGCGCTTCTGAGACAAGCCCGCCCCGACGCCTGCCTGATCGATGTGGGCAAGACGCCGGATCGGCCCGGCATTACCCAACAACAGATCAACGAGATTCTCGTCGCGGAGGCCCGGGCCGGTCGCCGCGTGGTCCGCCTTAAGGGAGGCGATCCTTTCGTGTTCGGTCGGGGCTTCGAGGAACTCGCCGCGTGCCGTGCGGCGGGCATTCGTTGCGTCGTCGTATCCGGCGTGACGAGCGCGATCGCCGCGCCCGCCGCGGCAGGCATTCCCGTTACTCATCGCAGCTCAAGCCGCAGCGTGGCCATCGTGACCGCTCGAACCGCTGAGGACTCCCGCTCGCCGCTCAACTATGCGGCGCTCGCGGCGATGGACACGCTCGTCGTCCTGATGGGCCGCGCCGCACTCGCGGAGTTCACGAAATCCCTCATCGGGGCCGGCCGAAGTCCGGCCACGTCCGCCGCCTGCATCGAGCGCGGCACAACGCGCCGGCAACGCGTGGTCCGTGCGTCGCTCGCGGAAATCGCCGACACAGCCGATCTCGCGGGACTTCAAGCGCCGATCGTGACGGTGATCGGGGAGGTCGCCGCGCTGGACAACACGGACCTCGGGGAATTCGCGGCAGCGTCCACGGACGCCGGACCATTAGCCGGATTGCGTATTGTGGTCACCCGGGCCGATACGTCGTCGTCCGATCTCGTTTCGCAATTGCGGGAAGAAGGGGCGACGGTGTTCGCGGCCCCATTGATCAAGATAGCCTTCCCTTTGAGGCAGGAAGCGCTGATCACCGCCCTCAGACGCGAGTCCAAATACGACTGGATCGTGTTGACGTCGCTCCATGCCGCCCGCGCACTTCGCAGGGCGCTGACCGAAGCTGGACTCGACGCGAGGGCGTTGGCCGGAAGCCGGATCGCGGCCGTGGGTCCGGCGACCGCCCGCGCCTTACGACGCGTCGGCCTGATTCCTGACTTGGTTCCGGCCGATTACACCGCGGCGGCGCTGGCCGAGGCTATCGGAACGACGGCCCGAGGTCAGCGCATCCTTCTTCCGCGCTCCGACATCGCCCTGCCGGAATTGCCACGACGACTCCGCGCGGCCGGCGCGCACGTCGACGAAATCGTCGCCTACCACACGAAACCTGCCGCGCCGTCGGCGGAAGCCCTCGCTGCGCTCCGTGCCGGCGTCGACGCCGTCGTGTTTTGCAGCCCTTCAGCCATACGCCAATTTGTTGAACTGCATTTGGACGCCGGACCCGCCGCGATCTTCTGCATTGGATCGACAACGGCCGACGCCGCACACGCCGCCGGACTCAACGTGGCACAGGTCGCCCGGTCTCATACATCCGCCGGACTCGTTGCGGCCCTCATCGATCACTTTTCCGCTGTAGGAGCAACCTCATGAGCGATATGTCCTTTCGACGACTCCGCCGTCTGCGCCGGACGCCCGCGCTCCGCACACTGGTGCGCGAGACGAGGCTTTCCACCGACGACTTCATCTATCCGCTCTTCATCGCCGAGCGCGAGCATGACGCGGGCCCGGTCCGGTCCATGCCCGGCGTCGTGCGGCATACGCTTGATTCGCTGGAGCGCGAGATCGAACAAGTCGCCGCGCGAAAGATTCGCTCAGTCCTGCTGTTCGGCATCCCGGCAGGAAAGGATGCTACCGGAAGCGGCGCCTACGCAGAGGATGGCGTAATTCCACAAGCCATCCGGAGAATCAAGGCGGCGCGGGAGGACATGATCGTCGTCACGGATGTCTGTCTCTGCGAATACACCGATCATGGTCACTGCGGCCTCATTCATGAAGACCAGGTGGATAATGATGCGACGCTGCAGCTGCTCGCCCAAACGGCCGTCGCACATGCCGCCGCCGGCGCGGACCTCGTCGCACCCAGCGCGATGATGGATGGCATGGTCGGCGCAATTCGCCGATCGTTGGATGGCGCAGGTCACAACCAGGTGGGCATCCTCTCGTACGCCGTCAAATACGCTTCATCGTTCTACGGCCCGTTCCGCGAGGCGGCGGACTGCGCACCGAAATTCGGCGACCGACGGACGCACCAGATGGACCCGGCCAATGTCCGCGAAGCGCTGGCCGAGGCGGAGGAAGACCTGCGCGAAGGCGCGGACCTGCTCATGGTCAAGCCGGGCATGCCCTACCTCGACGTCCTCTCCGCTCTCCGACAGCGGTTTCCGCAGGCCCCGCTCGCGGCCTATCAAGTCAGCGGCGAGTACAGCATGATCAAGGCAGCGGCCGGTCACGGCTGGCTGGACGAACGCCGCGTCGTGTTGGAATCGCTCACGGCGATCAAACGGGCCGGCGCGGATATCATCATCACCTACTTCGCCAAGGACGCCGCCGAGTATCTCGCGCAAGCGCATGACTAAATCCGAGCAACTTTTCGCCCGAGCCCAGGCGCTGATGCCCGGCGGTGTCAACTCGCCGGTCCGGGCATTTCGCGCCGTCGGCGGGTCGCCCCGCTTCATCCGCTCCGCGCGGGGCTGCCGGCTGACTGACGTCGATGGGCGCGAGTACATCGACTACATCGGCGCGTGGGGGCCGGCAATCCTGGGACACGCCCATCCCTCCGTCATCGAGGCGATTGAGCTGACGATCCAGAACGGGACGAGCTTCGGCACGCCCTCGCCGCTCGAAGTCGAACTGGCCCGCGAGATCGTTGTTCGCGTCCCCTCCATCGAAAAGGTACGCATGGTGAACTCCGGCACCGAGGCGGTCATGAGCGCGATCCGCCTGGCCCGCGCGGCGACGGGCCGGGAGAAAGTGCTCAAGTTCGACGGCTGCTACCACGGCCATGCCGATTCCATGCTCGTTAAGGCGGGCTCGGGCGTCGCCACGCTCGGCCTGCCGGATTCGCCGGGCGTAACCAGCGGCGCGGCGGCGACGACGCTGACCGCGCTGTACAACGATCTGGAAGCGGTGCGTCGCGTGTTTGAATCGGCCGGTACGCAGATCGCCGCGATCATTGTCGAGCCGATCGCAGGCAATATGGGCGTCGTTCCTCCGACGGACGGATTTCTCGCAGGACTCCGCGACATCTCCACTGCCCACGGCGCGCTGCTGATCTTCGACGAAGTCATGACCGGCTTTCGCGTCGCCCGCGGTGGGGCACAGGAACGGCTTGGCATCCGGCCCGATCTGACGACGCTGGGCAAGATCATCGGCGGCGGGCTGCCCGTCGGCGCGTATGGCGGTCGGGCGGATTTGATGGACATGATCGCGCCGACGGGACCGGTCTATCAGGCGGGGACGCTGTCCGGCAATCCGGTCGCGATGGCCGCGGGTTTGGCCACGCTGCAACTTCTGGACGCCAAGGCGTACGGCCGGCTTGAAGAACTCAGCGCGCGGCTGGAGGCCGGCCTTCGCCGCACCTTGGAGGAAACGGGCGAACGCGGTGTCGTTCAGCGCATCGGCTCGATGTTGACGCTTTTTCTCGGCGTGCCGGCGGTTCGCAACTTCGCCGATGCCGCGGCCGCGGATCATCGGCGCTTCGCCGCATTCTTTCACGCAATGCTCGACCGCGGCGTTCACCTGCCGCCCAGCGGCTACGAAGCGTGGTTTGTTTCGCTGGCCCACGACGATGAATCCATCGATCGGACGATCGAAGCCGCCCGCGAATCCCTCATTTCACGATGAGCTTCGCGCTGAACGCCGCTTCAATGAAGATCACTGACGGCCGCAGCGTGGTCTGGCCTGGTTTGAAATGGTAGAAGTCCCCGCGAATCGTGCCGGACACCTGGGACTCGTCGTGCGAACTGATTCGTATCGACGCGAGTTTTGGCTGATAAGCGCCGAGCGGTGTAAAGATGCCGTTGCCGCGCGGATCGTAAAGCGCCGCGCCGCCGAAATCGATGGTGTTGCGGGCAAGAGCTTCAAGCGATTCGGCCTTCTCGAATGTGCCAAGGGTCAGCCGCGAGCCGTCGGCCGCGGGCTGCGAGGTCGTCAGCGTCACACCCATTGAACCGCCCGAACCGCGATCGGGTTGCAACACCAACACGAGGTTGGCCACAGAAAACGATCGATCCGCCTGGATCCTCGCGACGTGCTGGATATCAAACTCGATGGCCCGGGCGGCGGGAGCTTGCTCGGGCGGCAACTCGGGTTCGTCGTTCTCACATCCGGTCGCGCTCCACGCACCGCACGCCGCCGTGAAGGCGACGATCAACTGCCGAACAGTGGGACTTGGGAAACGTTTCACAACGAACTTCTCCACCGAATCCAGGAGTGCATGTCCGAATTGTCGCTTCCCTTGTTGAGTACCCGCAAGAGTTGCGCGTCGGGGCGCAACATCGTGCAGCGCCGCCGACATTCTCAGACGTTTCAAGGCCGACCCTGACGGTGCCGATATACATCGCGAGGCTGTGGGTCTTCCGCTGTTAGGCGGGACAGCCTGGCTTGGAGGATCCGAGTAACGGCGAGCTCGGATCCTCTTTTTATTTTTACCGAGAGCGGAGGAGATTACGAGGGCTGCGGCCCGGACCGTCGGCCGGGCGCATGACCGTCCGCCTTCGCGCCCCTGCCGCCCAGTTCCCGCCAAGGGACACCCCGAAACCGGCTCCATTGCCTCAAGCGGCGAGCGCTGCCCGTAAGAATACGTAAAAATCGCGAAAATCCGGGGAAAATAGGGATTGATTCCGGGGCAGGGCATCGCTAACTTGTCTATCCCAAATTCGCCCCCGAGTGCGAGGCGGGATCGAAGGCCTTTTCCAAGGAGATGCAATGGCTACTTCAATGAGCAAGTCGGCATTGATTCGACACCTGGCGGAAAAGAACGAGCTGACCCGGGCGCAGGTCGTTCAGTTCATGGACAATCTGGTGAACGTCGCGTATCGCGAGGCGAAAAACAGCTTCACGCTGCCGGGAATCGGCAAACTGGTACTGGTCAACCGAAAGGCGCGGATGGGACGAAACCCCGCAACGGGAGAGGCGATCAAAATTCCGGCGAAGAAAGTGGTGAAATTCCGCGTCGCCAAGGCGGCCAAGGATGCCATCCTGGGACCATCCAAAAAGCGATGATGGAGCCCCCGGGTTTAAAGCGGATAACATGGTTGTCGTCCGCCGATAGGGCTATGGCTCGGCGCGTGGGCAGACGGCCTTTCGGGCATCAACCGGAGGGCTCGGACCGAAGCGCCACCGAACCCGAACCGGCCCAGCCCCGAAATTGAGGAAAATTCGGCGCGGCGGAAGTTTGATCGCGGGCGGTCTATAACAACAAAGTTTTGGAACAGGACATGGCAGCACCACGAAAGACGGCAACCAAGAAGACGGCGTCCAAGTCGGCCGAGGCCAGGCCCAAATCAGCGGCGAAAGCCCCCGCCGCCAAGTCTCGCCCGCCGGCGAAGCCCGAGGCAAGGCCAAAGGTGAGGCCGCGCACCCATATCCCCGTGGGGGGTGGCGCACCGGGGGGCTCTCGGTTCGTGGATCGTGTGGAACCCCCGGAAGAGATGCCGACGCCGGGTAAGCCCATGAAGCCGGTGGTCGATGCTGAATGGCAGAGCGCCATTCGCGAGGCCCTGGCCCGCCAGCGGCAGCAGCTCCTCTCCGTCGTGCAATCGACGCAGGCGCAGATGGCGGAGAAATCCGGCGACTTGCCGGATGTCAGCGATCGGGCTTCCGAGGGATTCGAAGACGAATTGTCCGTGGGTCTGATCGCCATCGAGGCGGCGCAGCTCGACGACATCGAGGCAGCGATTGCACGGATCGATAACGAATCCTATGGGCTCTGTCTGGATTGCGGCAGGCCGATTCCACGAAAACGGCTGGAAGTGCTCCCCTTCGCCCGGCGCTGCCTAAACTGTGAAGGGGCCAACGAGCGCCGGGTCCGCAGCATTGAACCTGAGGAAGACGAGGAAGAAGCGGATTAAGGTCGCTGCGCGAAAAACGCGATCGCCGCCGTACCGCCTGTATCCCCCCAACGATACGGCCGTCTCGATTCGCCTATTTCTTCTTCAGCGTTTGCTTGTTGCCGTCCTGTTTAAGCTCGAGTTTCGGACCGGCCATCAGGTACGTTGCGCCGTACTTTCGCTCGGGCTTGCCCGGCGTCTTGAGCTTCAGGTTAAAGCCGTCAAATTCATACGTCCCGGCCAATCGAACGTTTTCCTCACCCTGTTTGGCGGAAGCCGTATACGTTCCGTCATCCTTGAACGTGGCGTTGTGCAGATAGAAGGCCTGCCCTTCCGGTTTCGACGTATTCTCCCACGAACCCACGAGACTGTTGCTGCAACCGGTCATCCAGACCGCCAACCCCATAAGGACCACACTGACCGTGCATCGTTTCGCGTTCATAGTCGCTCCTTGGAGAAAGACCATTTTCGCGGCCAACCGCCGCGACTAGCGCGAAAGCTTATCCGCGCGAGTCGGGGTGTCAACGAGGAAGGCAGGTTGCCCTGGGAGACGGTTTCGGATACGATGGCTTGGCCTTCGTCGGTCGGGTTGAAGCTGATCGGTCGGACTCAACGGGGACCCATTCTCTCGGGTGGGGGCGCAAGGCAGCGGTTTTCAGTATTGTCCGGCGTGGATGTCCTGCTCGCCATCAAATGCCGGGCGTCCGAGGTTCCGTTGTCCCCTCGACCGGTGCGGCAAATCCGGCCGATAGCATGGATCGGCGGCGGTGAACAAGACGATGGCGATAGGAAATATGGCAAAAACGGAAGTCATTGAGGTCGAGGCCATCGTCACCCAGGCCCTGCCGAACACGATGTTTCGGTGCGAGTTCGATCTGGGCGGCAAAAAGCACAGCGTCCTGGGTCACATCTCCGGGCGCCTCCGTAAGAACTTCATCCGCATCCTGCCCGGCGACAAGGTCCGCGTGGAACTCTCCCCGTACGACCTGGCCCGCGGGCGGATCACGCGGCGGCTCTGATTCTCCCCTACAACTGAAACTGACTCAGCGCTTCGTATCACGATGCCCATAGGCGTGGACGATCCGCGTCACGAGCTTGTGGCGGACGATGTCAGCCTGGGTTAATCGGACGATGGCCACGCCTTCGACCCCTTCCAACCGTTGCACGGCGTCCACCAGGCCGCTCTTGGAGTATTCGCCGAGGTCGGACTGGCTGTCGTCGCCCGTTACGATCATCTTGCTGTGCTCACCGAGGCGCGTGAGGAACATGAGCATCTGCTGGGTCGTGGAGTTTTGAGCCTCGTCGAGGATGATCGCCGCGTTGTTCAGGGTGCGGCCGCGCATGAAGGCCAGGGGGATGACCTCGATGGCGTCGTTGACCATGAAGCGGCGGGTCTGTTCAAAGTCCATCATATCGTTCATCGCATCGAAGAGCGGCCGCAGATAGGGGTTGACCTTGGCCTGGAGGTCGCCGGGCAGATAGCCGAGTTTTTCCCCCGCTTCGACCGCCGGCCGCGCCAGGACGATCCGCTTGAGCCGGCCGACCTTGAGAAGGGAGAGCGCCATGGCGACGGCGAGATACGTCTTGCCGGTGCCTGCCGGGCCGATGCAGAAGCACAAGTCGTTCGACTCCATGGCGTGGACGTATTCGCGTTGTCCGTCTGTCTTGGGACGGATGGTCGCGGACTGGCGATAGACGTGGATCGTGCCGGGCTCGGGCTTTCCGTGCCGCGCGGCGTGCGCGAGCAGGGCGTCGGCGACGTCGGTCTTTTGAAGATGGCCGCCGGTGCGCAATTTTCCGAGGAGCGTTTCGACGACGGCGGCGGCCTTGCCGACGGCTTCGCCTTCGCCGACGAGTTTGAGCGTGGAGTCGCGGGCGATGAATTTGACGCCCAGCGCCTCGCGGATCGCCCGGAGATTGCAGTCCGCGGGGCCGAAGAGTTCGATCCGCCGATCCGGCGGGCCGTCCAATGTGATGACTAATTCCAAGCGGCGGCGCGCTCCATAGAAAAGGGGCCTTGCCTCTATTGTACCAACATCCAGTAGGCGACGGGAGCGGTGGGCAGGAGGGAGTCGATAATATCGAGCACTCCGCCGAAGGCGGGGATCGCGTGCGCGGAATCCTTGGCCTGTGCGCCGCGCTTGATGAGCGATTCGAGGAGATCGCCGCCCTGACCGAGGAGCCCCATGAGCAGTCCGAAAACGGCGGCCCTGGGCCATTCGGGAAACGCGGCGGTCAACGGAGAAGGATCGGCGTAGGTCCGCACCAGATAGGAGATGAGCACCGCCACGCCCGCCGAGGTCGCGAGACCGCCGAGGAGGCCCTCCCAAGTCTTCTTCGGGCTGAGCCAGACGATGAGCTTGTGGCGACCGATGGTGAGCCCGGTGAAATAAGCACCGATGTCGCAGAACTTGACGACGCCGACGAAGTAGAGGAGCAGCCAGACCGCGCCCGGCGGGCCGAACATGCGAAGGCGAATAAGAAACTGCGGCAACAGGCCGAGATAGAGCACCATGAAAAGGGTCAGGGCGATGTCGGCGGCCGCGTTCTCCGTTCGGCGCCGACAAGCGACGAAGAAGCACGCTCCCACGAATGCGATGACGAGCCCGGCCACTGTCAGTCCATCCGTCCCGGCCTGTGTCGCAAGGGCCGAGGGCAGGCGCTGGTTCGCGACGACGTAAGGAATGGCGAGGATCAGGACGCTCATGAGACCCGACCATCTCGCCACGGGCGAGTGTCCCGCCGCCGCGAATAATTTGGCCAGTTCCCAGGTGCCTAACGCCGCCAACGCCGCCAGGATCGCCAGGACAATGAGACCGGTCTGGGCGTGGCCCTCGCCCTGTGCCACGGGACCCTTGGACAGCCAGTCGTCGGTGTAGACCAGCCCGATCAACGCGGCGATGAGGACGGCCCCAAAAAAGAGTCGCTGCCAGAGCATGGCGGCAGAGTAGCGAAGGCGATGCGGGATTGCCAATCGCGAAGGATCCCGGCACTTTCGCAGGAGGTCGCCCGGGGGTTGACATATCGGCTACAATCTTCGAATGCCGCAGGTTGGTGGGCAGCCTAAGCAATCCTCTCTTACCGCCGATACTCGTCTCGCCATAAAAACCCTTCGATTCGACTACGGGAGCCTTCCATGACGCCGCAGAATGTCCTTGCGAACCTCGCCGCCGCGACGGAGGAGACGGAGTTCTACACGCCGATGCCGGCGGGCTACAAGCCGGGCAAGACGAAGTATGTCGGCGTCTTCGGGACCGTCATGTCGGGGCTGGGCAAGGGGATCTTTGCCAGCAGCCTCGCCAAGGTGCTCAAGGACAAGGGACTGACGGTCGCGCCGATCAAGCTGGAGGGGTATCTCAATCTCGACAGCGGCACGCTCAATCCGTTTCGGCATGGCGAGGTGTTCGTACTCGACGACGGAATGGAGTGCGACATGGACCTGGGCACCTACGAGCGGATGCTCGACCAGAACATGTCGCGGCTGAACTTTACGACGAGCGGACAGATTTTCAGCGCGGTGCTGGAGAAGGAGCGGCGCGGCGGGTACCTGGGGCGCGACGTGCAGATGATCCCGCACGTGACCGGCGAGGTGAAGAGCAAGCTGCGGCAACTGGCCGTGGCCAGCGACGCCGATCTGATCTTCATCGAGATCGGCGGGACGGTCGGCGACGTGGAGAATGCGTACTTCATCGAAGCGCTGCGGCAATTGGCGTTTGAAGAGGGGCCGGCGAGTACGTGCTGGGTGGCGCTGACGTATGTTCTGGAGCCGGCCGCGCTGGGCGAGCAGAAGTCGAAGGCGGCGCAACTCGGGATCAAGCAGCTCCTCCAAAGCGGGATTCAACCGCACATCGTGGCCTGCCGGGCGCGGCAGCCAATTACGTCGAAGGTCCGCGAGAAGATCGCGATGTATTCGAGCGTGCCGCAGGAACGGGTCTTCTCCATGCACGATCAGGACTCGATCTACGTCATCCCGGAGATGGTCCGGGAGGCGGGGCTCGACCAGGCAGTGGTGGACATCCTCGGGCTTGGCGGGCGCGTGCATCCGGAGATGGAGACCAGGGCCCGCGAGGTGTGGGTCGAGTACCTCGGGCGAATGCGGGGCGCGAGCGACACGATCACGATCGGCATCGCCGGCAAGTACACGTCCGTGCGCGACAGCTATGCGTCCGTCATCAAGTCGCTGGAGCACAGCGGGACGCGCTGCGGTGTCAAGGTCGATATCGATTGGGTGGATGTCGTCGAGGTGAGCGACGCGAACGCGGCGCAGCGGCTGGCAAACCTGGACGGCATCATCGTGCCCGCCGGTTTCGGCGTCCGGGGAAGCGAAGGCAAGATCGCTTGCGTCAAGCACGCACGGACAAGCGGGCTGCCGTATCTGGGCCTGTGCCTCGGCTTCCAGATGGCGGTCATTGAATACGCACGAAATGTCCTGGGGCTGGCGGCGGCGAACTCAACGGAGTTCGATTCGGAATCGCCGGAGCCGGTCATCAGCATCCTGCCCGAGCAGAAGCAGATCGAAGGGCTGGGAGGGAACATGCGGCTGGGGGGTCAGGATGTCGTGCTCAAGCCGGGCTCACTGGCCGCGCGGCTTTACAACAACGCGCCGGAGGTCCGGCTGCGCTTCCGGCATCGGTACGAGGTCGACCCGCGATACATCGAGCGGCTGGAGGCGGCGGGGCTGGTCTTTTCGGGAAAGGCGCCGGACTTCCCCATCATGCAGGTCCTGGAGTTACGGCCGGAGGTTCACCCTTATTTCATCGGAACGCAGGCGCACCCTGAACTCACCAGCCGGCCGTTGCGACCCGATCCCTTTTTCCTCGGATTGGTACGGGCGGCGATCGCACGACATAGCGGAAGCGCGGGAAGTCCATCCATGTCGGTCGATCAGCTTCAGACCGCCATGAGGGGCTCCAATAAATAGCATCCCCGATGACTATTTGCGAGGCATATTGAAGTAGCGACCGGCCAGCCGGATGGGTTCGGGCTCGGGTGCGGAACCGTTGAAGTAGGCCTGGTATTTCGGCCACGAGTACACCGCGACTTTTCGACCCATGGCCAGTCCGGCGATGTTGTCCGCCTGAATATGGTAGCCCCCCATCACGCGGGAAATGCCCGCCATCTCGGCGGTCGCGGAAAACGTCGGCATCTTCAAAACAACCGTGGCGGTGTCCGGCGTATCGAGCGGGGCTTTTCCGTCGCGGGCCTGCATCATCTTCGTATCGCAGTCGGCCTCGGTCCATTTGCCTGCCACGTGACGCTCAAACGCCCCGAAATGATCGCTGCCGGTAAAAAGTTCCAGCATCTTCGAACACGCCGCGCTGAGCGTGCTATGCCCTGACGGATACCCCGGGAACGGCGGCGTCACAAAGGTCGACGGCGAATAAGGGTGCCATTTCTCCGCGGGCAGGGTTCCAAATCCCTTCCATGGGCCGAGATAGCCGACAATATCCTGTTCTTTGTAACAGTGGCGGATCAATGTCCACGGACGGGAACTGTCGTAGTAACGCTTGGACTCCCAGCAGGCGATGAAGGCGTCGAACGCCGTGTTGCCGATGGTGAAAAACAGCTTCACGTCCCGGTCGAGGTCGTAATGATCGCGGCGCGAGACGTCCTGAGCGAATTGCAGCCAGTGCCCGGATTGACCGGTCGAGCGCGGGCCGTCGCGCATAAACTCGACGATCGCCTTTTGCTCCAGTGTCAGGTGCCCGTTGAGCTGAATGACCTCCTCGACTTCTTTCTTGAGTTGCTCCGAACCCACCTTGGGGTAGGGCGGCGCGCGAAACTGATCGCTGCGTTCGAGGGCGAACGGCTTGACGCGATACCAGTGCGGCGTCAGGAAGCCCGGGTAGTACGTCCCACCCTTGCCGTCGTCGAAGGGGATTCGTTGCCAGCGGTCGGGATCGACGATGCGATCATCCGGGTTTCGTAGTTCGTAACGCGTGTAATCGGAATAAGGGGTGCCGTCGGAGCCGACTTCGTCGCCGAATTGGTTCGCGCCGTCGTGGCGACGATGTTGAAGAAGCGCCTCTGCGCAGAGGTTGCCGATGCCCTGCGGCGTTGCGGAATCCATCGAGCGGTCCGAGGGATCGAAACCCATCTTCTTCATTTGCGCGTCGAGCCAGGCCTTGTCCTGAGGGAAGATGCTCGCGAGCGTATGGTGCATGGCGTAGGCAATCGCTTTTTCCTTGTTGGCAATCGTCCGCTCGGCCGGCGGGCGGCGCAAGCTCCCGCCGAAACAGGCGGCCACGGCCCTCTCGTCGTAACAGGCCCACGCGTCGAACATCGCGGTGACGGGAATGGCCATCTGCCGCGAGATGACCGTCGGTCGGGCGCCGACCTGGTCCACCTCGCGACCGGTCGCCTCGAGCATGATGTCGATCCACTGATAGGCGGCGGTGGCTTCGGGATAGGAAACGCGGTGTTCGATCCAGCCGGGTTCAATAGGCGGATCCCCGGCAACAGCGGCGGACGCCAGCGTCGCGCAGATCACAAAGGCCACGAGTTGTAATGACTTTCTCACGATGCAACCTGCATCGGCCGAATCCGATTCGGTTATCGAATGGGGCGAAAAACCTGATTGTCCCACTGACTACGGGAGGCCCGATGGCCCCCGGCGTCATCCACCCTACCTCGTCCAAATAGGCCGAACGGCCTTCCGATTATCGTACCAAATCCTCTCGGGCGATTCCATAGTGCATCGGATTGGCTGGCCCGTCTTTTGGCAGTACGATGTCGGATTAAGAGCCTCAAAGCCAGGCTGTCTCCGTGTGGATCGGTGAAAAATGAACCTTTCGGCCGCGAGTGAAATCGAGACGCCGCTTCCGCCGAGCAAGGTCCTTCTGGTGGACGACGAGGCGCAGATCGTCGAGCTACTCGAGGCGTATCTTGCGGAGATCCCAAACGTCTCGACCGTCGGTGCGTCGAGCGGGCAGGAGGCGTTGGCCAAGGTGGCGGCGGACCCGCCTGACCTGATCCTCCTGGATATCATGATGCCGAGAATGAGCGGCTTTGAGGTGTGCAAGAAACTCAAGGCCGACCCGGCAACGAAGGACATCCCGATCATCATGGTCACGGCGCTGTACGAGGAGAGCGACGTAGAGCGGGGGCTGGAGGTCGGCACGAATGATTTCGTCACCAAGCCGCTCAACCGAGTGGACCTGGTGACGCGGGTCAAGACACTTCTCCGGCTGCGGCATGCGCAGAAGCAGTCCGGCGGAGATATGGACTATCTCGGTGAGTTGGGGGCCAGCTCTTAAGCGGCGGGCATCCGTTTATTGACTTCGCGACATCGACGAACTTCAATCGATTCATGGCCGTTTCCTGCACGAACCACGTCGTCTTTCGCAGCCCGGCGGTCTGCATCTGCGACTTTCGATGCCACCCGACCGATAACGGATGCAGTGCGGAGGAATCGTCCAAACACGACGACTTCGTATTTGTCCGGCGCGGGCTTTTTGTCAAACACCTCGGCACCCGCCGCGTCGTCGCCGATCCCAACCATGTCGTGTTCTTCAACCGCGAGGAGGGCTATCGCGTCAGCCATCCTGTCGCCGGCGGGGACGATTGCACGACGTTTCATATTCGCTCCGACCTCTTGCGGCCCCTTCTGGCGGAGCGCCGGCAGATTGTTCACGACGACGAGAGAGGCGGGTTTCGGGTCATGCAGGTCCCCTGCGATTCGGCGCTGCACCTTCGACACTGGCAGCTCCTGCGCTCGATTCGGCAGGGCGTGCTCTCCGATGTCGCCGTCGAAGAAGCGGCCCTGAATCTGACCGAAGAACTCTTCGACCACGGCATCGAACCGACGGGGCGGCCGACACGCCACCGCCGCTACGACACGCATCGCGCCCATCGCGACGCCGCGGACTGCGTCCGGCAATGTCTGGCGGCCGATTTCGAGAACCCTTTGCACATCGACGATCTGGCCCGGAGGGTGCATCTCTCTCCTTATCACATGTGCCGTCTGTTTCGCGAACAAACGGGCCGCACGATCCATGCCTATCGAACGCAGCTTCGATTGCGCGCGGCCCTGCACCGTCTGGCCGAGGATGGGGACGACCTGACCGGTCTGGCGCTCGATCTGGGCTTCTCCGACCAAAGCCATTTCACTCACGCCTTTCGGCGGACCTTCGGCGTCACGCCGGCCGCCTTCCGCCGCTCCGCCTCGACGCGGCTCCTGCATCAAACGAGCAAGAACCTACAAGCCTGACGTATCTGTCATCCGTACACTTGATGTGAATGACGCGCTGTCCATGTCGGAGGCGCAAGTCCCACAGGAAGGAGTATGCGATGAGCACCGCCACCCAGAACGAGAACAAGTGCCCGGTCTGCGATGACAAGTTGGACCCTGCCGCCAAGTCGGTCCGTGTTGACGGCCGGACCGTCCGCGTCTGCTGCGATGAATGCGCCGAGAAGGTCCGCGCCAACCCGGCGAAATTCGTTCGGAAGGGGTAAGTCGATGAGACGATTGGAGTTTGGGATTACAGTTGTCGGTCTGGCCGCGGCACTCTTGTCCTTCGCGGGGCCCGGCAACCGACGATTTGTCGGAGAAACGTCGATGCAGGCCAATGCCGCGTTACGAGTGGACAGCACAGCGTCCGATCGAGAGCAGATCCTCGACCATATTCACGGTCTGTTCAAGGCGTACATCCGCAAGGATCGGAACGCCATTCGGCGCGGCCATACCGACGACTGGTGCGGCTTTCAGGTGCGGAGCAACACCATTGTCCGCGGCATCGACGAATACATGGGCGTGGCGGAGAAGATCCTGGCTACGCTCAACGGCAAGCGTTACGAACTGCTCGACACGGACGTTCATCTGTACGGCGACATGGCCGTCGTCTATTACCGCGCGAACTACTGGTTCGCCGACCCAAACGGTCAGGAGCAACTCATGCCGCTGCGCTCCGTCGACATCTATCGGCGCGAGAAAGGGGGCTGGAACCAGTGCGGTTCGAACATCTGCGTCGTTCCTCCACAGGACGCGACCGTCTCGGCGTCAAATCCTGACGCGCCCGTTTCGACGCCGTTGAGCGAGGTGGACCGTCGACAACTCCTGGCCGATCGAGAGGCGGTCTGGCGGGCGTGCTTTGCCAACGACCGTGCGGCCCTCGAACGGCTGCTCCCGGTCGATGTCATCGCCATCAACGCGGGCGACGAGAACTGGCGGATCAATCGGCCGGACGTCCTTCGATCTTTGGCTGAGTTTGCCGCGGACGGCGCGAAACTGGCCCGGCTCGAGTTCCCGCGGACGGAGTTTCAGGCGATTGGCGACACCGTCATTCTCTACACGACGTATGAATTCGATATGGAGAAGGACGGCCAGCGCCGGACGCATTCCGGCCGGGCCACGGAAGTATTCACTCGCCGCGACGGTCGCTGGATCAACCCCGGCTGGCACCTCGATTCCGGCCATTGAAGGGGCCCATCGGGTCCTCCCCCAATTCTACGGGCCGCCGAGTTGTCACTTAGACGAGCCGGTCGGGCACCCTGACCGAAATTGATTGGCATGACTTGCCGGCAAGCGAGTACAATACTCCTTACAGCGGGCGAGACCGCTGCCGCGATGTCGCGCCGGTATCGGAGCGGACACTCATTAAGTCACGGGAGCCAGGGGTATGACCGGAAATCGTTGCAGGTTGTGGGCGGTCTTGCTTGCGATTGGGGTGGCGGCGAGCTTTGCCGCGGGGCCGACCTGGGCCGACCCGCAGGGCAACAACGGCTCGGCCAGAAAATCGAAAAAAAGTCCGTCAAAAAGTACGAAGAAAAAGACTTCCGCAAAGCCGGAGAAGATCCACGTCCGCTGGGGCAAGCGGCGCAGCGAAACCGACGCGCAGTATGACAAGCGTTACGCCCGACTCCTCAAGAAGACCGTCTTCGATAAGGAGGGCGACAAGTCCGGGGGCGAGACCCGCCTGTGGACGTACATGGGCCACCCCTTCATCGTCCGTACGGACATCTCCAAGGAGTTTACGGCGGACACGGCGATGTACATGGAAATGTTGCATCGTGAATACGGCGAGGCGTTCTCCAAGCTGCTCGGCGTTCCCGCGCAGGCGAAGGAGAAGATCGAGGTCGTGGTCTATAAGGACCAGGCCACTTACACCAAGAGCGGCGGCTCGGCGGGCAGCGGCGGCCAATTCATGCCCGGCGTCGGGGCGGGCTTTGAAGATCGCGGGGAGAAATGGCCCGCCCGGCGGTTTCGCCTGATGCAGTTCACCAGCGGCGTCGATGACTTCGCCCGCTGGCCCAAAGCGGTGCTCAAGCACGAAGCGGCGCACATGGAGATGCAGCTTCGCCTGGGCATGAACGTCATCCCGCAGATCAAGTTGACCATTCCGGTCGACTGTCCCCGCTGGTGGAACGAAGGCATGGCGTCGGTTTTCGAGTACTGGGACTTCGACAAGACGGTAGACGAGAATTTTGCGCTGATCCCGGATCGCGGGCGCTACGCCCCGGTCATCCGGCGGATCCACGGCACGGACCGCTGGAAAGATTTCAACTACGTGTGGACGATCGACGGCGCGACGTGGGGCGGCGACATGACCAAGGACCAGGGGTTCTTAAATTATGCGCAGGCCTGGTCGCTGGCCGCGTACATGATGCACGAGGGAAAGATCGGTCGCAAGGATTTCCGCGCGATCTTCAATCTCTCCAAGCGGGTCGGTGCGGATAGCAAAGGGAAAGATGGAGAAGGCGGATTGCGGGCCTGGGAGGTGGCGTTCTCCGCGAACGATCGCGACAAGCTGGAGAAGAATTGGAACTCCTGGGTGGCGACGAACGTGCCGCGAACCCGGAAAGTGCCCGACGAGGATTGGATGCTGATGCGCTCAGGTTTCAATCCTGACGTATTGGACAAGCTGATCGGCTTGAGCGAGGAAGACCTGGCGAAGATGGGCGAAAAGATTGCCAAGGAACAGACCCGGCGGAAGAAGAACCCGCCGATTGAAAAGTAGTTCCTACTTCGTCGCGGTGTGCGCGGGCTAGACATCATCCAGAGTGGAATGGTGGTGTTATGCCGAAACAGTTGTTTTCTGATCGATAATCCACTTTTGGAAAACTGTCAATATAAAGCAAGAATTAACTTGCATTCCGTGCGGTAGTCATTATGATCCCTGCATGGACGTGGGCCTCGGGGACTACTCGCGGGCTCCGTAAGAGATTTAGTTCCATTCTTCGGACGACTAATTAAGGGCAACCCGCTGCGGCGGGAGGCTCGTCGATGAGTAAGCCGATGCGATCGAATACCCTCGGGTATTCGATCGCATCGGTTTTTTTTTGTTTCCGAGTCGCAAACGGTCGTGGTGACCGCAGGAGCGAACTCAGTGAAGAGATTTCATCCAGCCATGGCCCGGAAAATCGACGAAGCGGTCGGCGCTTTCGAGCTGCGGATAGGGGAGCTGTTTGCCCAGTCCGGCCGATCGGCCGCGTTTGCGTCCGCGAACTCGGCGGATTGCAAGTGCCATGAACAGGAGGTGTTAATGATGTGAGACCCAATTGGGAGCAGTCAGATAATCGTAGGAAGTTCGATGTAGTAGTTCCAGAACTGGAACGCAACTTCGGGCAGTGGCGAAGGCCGATCTGTCCGGGAATGAAGGAAAAAACAATGTTATCCAATACTTTGAAAATCGTGTGTGCAGTGCTGTTCAGCGGCGCGCTTCTGGCCCAGACAGGTTGTGCCTGCGGGACCGCCAAGGGTGCCTGTGCGCAAGCCAAATCGCCGTGCGATACGCCGCGCAGCCCGTGCGTCGCGTCCGTCAAGTCGCGCGATACGTGCGACAGACCGGCTGGAGAGCTGAGTGCGGCCCTGCCGCCCAACGCCAGAGTCGGCGAGTGTTACGCCAAGGTGTTCGTCCCCGCGACATTTAAAACCGTATCGGAACGGATTCTGGTTCGCGAAGGGACCGAAACCATCGAGATTATTCCCGCCAAGTATGAGTGGGTCGAGGAGAAAGTCCTCGTGAAAGATGCTTCCACCGTGCTGGAGGCCGTGCCCGCGGAATACGCGACGCGCGAACAGACGATTGAAGTGAATTCGGGTTACACGGGCTGGGAAATCAACAAGAATGCCCTCTGCGAAAATCCCAAGGATCAGCCGGCTCGCGACATCTTCTGCCTCGTGAGCCATCCGTCCGAACGGAAGACCGTTCAAACGCAGTATCAGTCAAAACCCGCTCGAGTCCAGACCGTTTGCATTCCGGCCCAGTATGACACGGTCCGCCGCGAGAAACTGGTCAGCGCCGCCTCGACGCGGAAGGTCTGCACCCCGGCGGAATACGACACCATCGAGAAGACCGTCAAGGTCTGCGATGGCCGGATGGCCTGGAAACTCGTGGCTTGCGATAACCCGGAAGCCGAGAAGGTAACGGCCAATGCGAATCGTACACAGACGATCGCAACGGTGAATGCGCAGCGAACACAACGGCCGTAACCGATCAATGCGATCGGGGAAGCTGGGGAGAGGGGGCCGGCGTAAAAACCGGTAACCCCTGCCCGGGGGGAGTGAACGAACGGCGCAGCCAGCTCCTCGAGCGGAGCCACAAGCCTCCGCTCGAGGACGGTTGGCACGTTTTGGGGCCATGCTTGCACGGGCCAGCCGGGGAAGACTTGCCATGCGGCTCAACACCGATATTGGAGAACTCGATATGACTCATGCAATTCGACACGCCCTCGTGGTCCTGCCGCTGGGCCTGATACTCTCAGGATGCGCGGGCCCGCAACGATCTGAATCCTCTTTCGACCGGGATTCCCGGCCGTCGGCGCGCGGCACCGGGCGCCCGGGCACGATGATCGTCGATCGTAGCGCCGAGCCAACTGTGAATGTGCCGGTTGACTCCGTCGCGGCTAAAACGCGGCATGACATCACGCTGGAGCAGATCGGCGAGCATGTGCGGAACAACTCCGCCCTGGTGATTGATGCGCGGAGCCCGGAGAACTTCAAGCGTGGGCACGTCCGCGGCGCCATGAATGTGCCGGCCGGTGAGGTCAGTTCGCTCCTGCCTCGAATCCAACAAGCCGGCGCGAGCGACCGGTTCATCGTCATCTACTGCGCCAGCCCGTCGTGCGGGGCAGGCGACATGGTGTACGAGTATCTCGCGACCCAAGGGTACACCAACATGCGTGTGTATCGGCCCGGCTGGCAGACGCTGGTGTCACAAAAGGATCTGCTTTGACGAGGCTTGCGGCGGCGCGAAGCCGCGAGACCGAAACCCCCCACGATTGGCGGGGCCTTTGAGGTGTAATGATGAAACGAATGAAATATCTTCTCGGAATGTTCACGATCGCCGCGATCCTGTTTGCCTCGTCGGGGTGTTCGCTGGTGGTCGGCAAGGCAGCCGTTTGGGGCGGCAAGAAGGTCTACCAAAAGATCAAGGACAACAAGGCCGATAACGAACAAGTCGTAGTTCACGATGCCCACGAAGATGAGGGACGCTGAGATTGCAAAGGCGACCGTGCATTACGCCAACAGCTTGGGCGGGCGATATGAAAAGCCACCGACGTACGGACACACCGGGGCCTTTTTCGAACGCGGATCTCCCAACGAACGAGATCGCGACGAGAACGTCAATGCCCCTCTCTATTTTTTCTTCGTTTCGCGGAAGAGGGGCGACTCGGTCAGGGTGAAAAGCACGACTTCTTCGCCGCTAACGGTGCTGATGTCGTGGTGAAGGCTCACCACCTTGACTCCGGTGACCCGCAGGACCATTGCTTCCATCACCGGCCGCGCCGTTTCGATCAGATGGGTTCGTACTTCCTTGAGCAGGTCCCTTCCCTTTTCAGCGGCGAGGGCCTTGACCAGGTGCTTTTCCGCCTCGGTCAATACGCCCAGTAAGCGGACCAGGAGGAGATTGCCAAACAGAAAGGCATGAATTTCCTTGGGCCCCCGGCCCATGTATTCCTGTTCAAAGCGATTCATGGCATCGCAGACGGCGGCTTCGATTTCGCCTTGAGACTTCATCGCGATCTCCACGTTATCCCGCCTCCTCAATTGGCGCACCCGGCAGGGCTTTGCAGCACAAGTCGTAGTCTCACAAAATTCACGGGAACAATAAGGCGGGAGGGAGCAGGAATTCAAGTAAAAAATCTACTTGCCTTTCTCGGGCTTTGTCGTATAGTCTATGCGTGGAAGGGCGGTCGTAAACCTTTACATCGGCCCTCTCTATTATCTGAATCCAAGTCGTCGGACGACTAATTAAGGGCAACCCGCTGCGGCGGGAGGCTCGTCAATGAGTAAGCCGACGTGGTCGAATGCCTCCGGGCGTTCTGCCACGTCGGCTTTTTTTGTTGTAGCACTTTTGGATAACAGTGTGAGCGAACGTCGCGAAAACGCGGGAGACTACGATGATAGATCAGGCCTATTCGAAGATGGCGGAGGAGGTTGCCCGTGCCGCCAGTGCGTTTGAATTGCAGGCGACGGGTCATGCGCCCGAATCAGTGACCGTGGTTCTGAGCGATCAGACGCTCGTGATCACGCTGCATGGCGCCTTGTCAACGGCCGAGCAGGTCTTGGTGCAAAGCCCGGCCGGCGCCGCTCAGGTACAGGAGTTCCATCAGCAATTGTTCGCCATCGCATCCGGCCCGTTCCAGCGAGAAATCAAGAGAATCACCGGGGTAGCGGTGCGCGAGGCGAGCGCCGAAGTCGCAACCACGACCTCCGCAGTGGTGAAGTTGTCCGCGCCCGGAACCAAGGTACATGTATTTCTGCTCGCCGGGAGCGTGCCCGTAGGCACCTGGAGCGGGAATGGACAGGGCCAGACAGTCGTGAATAGGGAGATTCAGCCATGTTAGTTTTGTCGAGAAAAAGCGACGAATCGGTCGTGGTCGGAGGATCCGACAGCTTCAAACAGACGCTCAAAGTTACGGTGCTCGAGATCGGGAGCAAGCACGTGAGACTGGGCTTCGAAGCCCAGGAAAATGTTCCCATCCATCGTTCGGAAGTTTGGGAGCGACTGCAGGACCTCGGCCCGCCGGATGAGCTGGTGGCCTGTCGGGAGTGAATCACGGGAAGTCAGTGAACGCATCGCTGGGCTCGCGCGCCTCTGCCGGAGCGGCCGTCCACGATCCGAAAGGAATCTCGCATCCGCCGCCGAAAAGTGAGGCCTGACGCATATTGGGCATCGGACCACGCGAAAAAGAGAACTCGAATGACGAAAACCCCCACCGGACTACATAACCACGCATGGTTCGCCTTAACGGACGCAAAGTCCTGTCGGCTGCTCTGCTGCAGCCTGACCCGGCGAGGCAAGCATCACATCGACGAGTACGACGCGATGAAGAACACGTTGCCAGAGCAGGAGCACACGCGGCCGATGACCAACGCCGGTGCGACGCACAACGTGGAGGACAACGAACGACGTTTCGCGGGCGAGGTCGTTGCCTGGCTAAAAAAGAGAATAGAACAGTACGCCATCGATCGCCTGGTCATCTTTGCACCCCCGCGCATGCTGGGAGTGCTCCGGGTGGTTCCGCTCGGATCGTTGAAAGGCCACGTTGAGGAACTCAAGGGCGATCTTATGCGTCTCAACGACGGTCAACTGGCGGACCATCCCATGGTTCGCGGACTGCTAACGCCGCAGGCGTGCCCTGAAGTGAAGACCTTTGATTCCAAGGCCATGGGGACAGTCAGCGGGGCTACCGGCGCTGCCCGGATCAGCCCCACGGGAGGTGCATGACGGCGAAATGAGCCGTCGGCATGTCGTGAATACGGTTTGAAAAAGAAACGAATAGTGCTCGGCGTGGCCGTCAACGGCTTCGCCGGAAAAAAAGAAAGAAATATATGAAATTGTCAAACAAGTTCTGGATGGCCGTCTGTGTCCTCGGGACATTCGCCGCCACAGCTCAGACTCTTAATGCAGCCGACCTCTATCCCGTGGTTATCGACGGCAAGAGCGGGTTCATCGATAAGGCGGGAAAGCTTCAGATCCGCGCCACCTACGACGCGGCGCATCAATTCTCAGAGGGCCTCGCGGCCGTGCAGCAGGACAACCTGTGGGGCTATATCAATTCAGATGGTCACGCGGTGATCAAGCCGCAGTACGAGGGCGCGGACGACTTCTCCGAGGGTCTCGCCAAGGTTCACAAGAAAAAAGGACTCATGGGCAACATCTGCGGGTTCATCGACCCCAAGGGCAGCCTCGTGATCGACTACGCCTTCAGCGACGCCGGCCGCTTCAAGAACGGATTGGCGCGGGTGGAGAAAGACAAGAAGTGGGGATTCATCGACAAGACGGGAAAGATCGTGATCGAGCCGCAGTTCAATGAGGCCGCGGACTTCGCGGATGGTCTGGCTTGCGTCAAGGCCGGCGGCGAATGGCGGGGGCATTACGGTTACATCGATGCCAAGGGCAAGATGAAAATCAACCCGACGTTCGAGGCCTCCGAG
This sequence comes from Phycisphaerae bacterium, assembly GCA_035275405.1. Lineage (NCBI taxonomy): Bacteria > Pseudomonadati > Planctomycetota > Phycisphaerae > Phycisphaerae bacterium. The sequence goes on along the minus strand of DATEMU010000003.1, from coordinate 435,825 downwards.
AGCTTCAACGAGGGGCTCGCATCTTTCAAGAAAGACGGCAAGTGCGGCTTCATCGGCACGGACGGAAAAGTGGCCGTCGAGCCGCAATTCGACGGCGCGTGGGGCTACTCGCACGGCCGCGCCTGCGTGAAGGTCGGCGGCAAGCTCGGGTTCATCGACAAGGCCGGAAAGATGGTGATCAATCCGATCTACGAAAACGCGAAGGCGTTCAATGAAGGACTCGCCGCCGTGCAGGTGGACGGCAAGTGGGGGTTCATCGGTACGGATGGAACGACCATGATTCCGCCCACCTATGAAGAGGCGGGCGATTTCCAGCAGGGGCTCGCCCAGGTCAAGACCCACGGCGATCTGTGCTGGGTCGGTAAAGACGGCCAGGTTGTCTGGAGTCCGACGACCAAATCCGCCTCGATGGGCGGCTGATATTCGGCTGTTCGGATGCGGGAGCGCCTACGCCCAATTCTGGCCTCCCGCACCGACAGCCAACGTCTCGGATCAAGAATCCGCAGCGACGGTACGCGTCTCAGGAGTAACTTGAACAATGCACGACCGGCATCCCAAGGAGGGGGCTCCGGCCATGCCTGAAGGGAGTACTTGACCATGTTACGGCTCGCGGTTGTTTTTTTAGTCGTCGCCCTCATCGCAGCCTTTCTCGGCTACGGTGGCGTTGCAAACTATTCCTTTGAAGGCGCGAAGATCTTTTTCTTCGTCTTCATCGTTCTCGCGGTGCTGTCCTTCCTCGGCGGAAGGCGCAGCAGGTCCAGCGTCTGAGGGCGGACCGCCCGGCGATAAACGTTTCCGCCCGAAACGGCGGTAGTCCGAAATTCAGTTGGGCTCGGCCATCTTCCCCGAGGGGGGAGGGTGGCACGGGTCCCCTGATTGATCGGCGACAGCGAAGTCAGGGTCTGTTGAGGGTGTTGGAAAAATTATGAACAAGAATTGGCTCGGCATTGTCGGCACCGTATTGGCGATCGCTCTCATCGTGTGGTTGATAGGCGGGGGCAAAATATCCTGCCGCGAAAGCTTCTGGGACAAGAACAAACAAGTGATCGAGATCAAGACAAATTGACGGCTCCGCCGGTCATGACCGCTACAAGGCATTCTGTATGAATGCAGAAAAAACAACTGGGCAGATGGCCCTCGGGAGAAACGACATGAACGTACGCCACGACACTAAATGGTGGATCGCCACGGCATTGACGATCATTGGCATTGGGTTATGCGGAAACAAGGCAATGGCCCAGCCGGTCGGCCCGGGCGATGCCGAGCAGGGCGTGGACGTGCTGACCCGCGGGCCTGTGCATGAGGCATTTGCGGAGACCGTCAGTCTCAATCCCGAGCCGGGCCTCGTGGTGGCGAAGGCGCCGCGCGAGATTATCGAAGAAGTGCCGCCTGACCAAAGACCCGAGGGGGCCAACGTCACGTGGATTCCCGGATATTGGGCCTGGGACGACGAGCGCGACGACTTTCTGTGGATCAGCGGAGTCTGGCGCGACCTGCCGCCGGGCCGCCAATGGGTGCCGGGGTATTGGGGACAGTCCAACCAAGGCCATCAGTGGACTTCCGGGTATTGGGCTGATGCCGGGGTGGATGAGGTCGAGTACCTTCCCGAGCCGCCGGACTCCGTTGAGATCGGTCCGAACATTGTCGCGCCCGCGCCGAACCTGGTTTGGGTACCCGGCTCCTGGATCTGGTATCACGGCCGTTACGCATGGCGCCCCGGATACTGGGCGGCCGGCCGGCCGAATTGGATGTGGGTTCCCGCTCATTATATCTGGGCGCCTCGCGGATACGTTTATTCCGACGGCTACTGGGATTATCCAGTCGAGCGTCGCGGCGTTCTCTTCGCGCCGGTTTGTTTCGAACGGGAAGTGTATTCGCGGCGAGGATATTCCTACTCGCCGTCGTTCGCGATCAACTTGTCCGTGTTCAGCGATCAACTCTTCGTGCGGCCCCGTTACCACCATTATTACTTTGGCGACTATTATGACACTCGCTATGAGAGCACGGGCTTTTTCGCGTCGTTTTCATATCACTCGAGCCGTTATGGCTACGATCCCATCTACGCGCATCGGCGCTGGGAGCACCGTGGGGACCGCGATTGGGACCGCCGCGACAGAGACACTTTCGCGCATCGTCGCGATTACGTAGACGCGCGGCCGGCGCGTACTCTGCGGGCGCAAAGAGAGTTCAGCACGCGCCCGACAAGATCGGGAGAGAGCCGGATTGAAGTGGCCTCTGCCTTCAATCTGCTGACAAAACGCAAAGACGGTTCACTGCGGTTTCAGAAAGTCGACCAGGCGGAGAGGACACAACTATCCCAACGAGGACGGGCGATCCAGAACACCCGCGGTGAGCGACAAAGATCGGAAATCAGGACCGCGGTCCCCCCCAATGAAAAGAATTCCAGGGTTTTGGAGCCTGCCAGGGCAAAGCTCCCCAAGCCGACGGTGGTGTCAAAGCCTGTCAGCCAATATGGCAAGGGGCAAGCGCCGCCGAAAAGACATATAGCTCCCCAGCCAGATCCGAAGGTCGAGCCCAAGGCGAGACGAACGGATGGCCAACCCGTGGCCACGCGAGCGGCTCCGGCCAGGAAGGCCGATCCGCCCACCAACGTGGCCAAGGCGCAGCCGAAGCCAAAGAGGCCCGATCTCCAAGCTCAGCCGCCCAGGGGCGAGCCAAGAGAGAAAAAAGCCGAGCCCAAGCGTGACCCGCCGCGGGAACAACCGAAGCAAAACTCCAAAGGCAAATCGGATGAAAAGCCCAAGGATGAAAAGAAGCCCAAGGACAAATCCAAGGGGAAACCTTAGGAACATTGGTCTCGCTTAATGCGAAGAGTGCGACACGAATGAACCCGGACAATGACGTCTTCCCGAATTAGGACGTTCAAGTAAAGACAAATCGTCATGAGGATAATGAAGACAATCGTTGTGTTGGGGCTGTGCGTGGCCGCGTTAGGGTATTACCGGGGCTGGTTTACGCTTTCGAGCCACGGCCGGGATGGGGAGAGCAACAAGGTCGGCGTCAACCTGACAGTGGACCCGGACAAGGTGAAAGACGATGTCGGGCGGGTGAACCAAAAGGCGAACGAGCTGGGCAATTGACAAGAAACAAAGTAAGATCGAATACTGGACTTGAGGACGTAATGCGAGCGTTTATACTCTGGAAATCACGCAAAAAGAAAGAATCTCATGCGAATTTTCTCTAGGTTTATCGTGGCCTGTCTTTCGACATGCCTCTTCGCCGGCTGTGGCAACGAGATCGAAATCGATGACGTTGATATTACTGCCTTGTTGGACGCGGTCGGTCTTATTCAGACTCGCCCACAGGAATTGCCGCCTGTCCTGGTTAATCAGGGCGATACCATCATCATCAACACCAATGTAACGATCATCAACAACCCGGCGGTGGACATTATTCCCGCCGAACTGCCCAACCTGACCGTACTGGGTTTTGAAAATGACACCGATTGGGATATTTACATCAGATATTTAGCCGACGGCGAGCTGCAAGGCATCTATGTGTACCAGGGCGAGGCGCTGCTCCTCGGCTATCCCTGCCTGGAGGAGGTCGCGTTGCTCAGCGAAGACGATATCGATCCGGTCACCGGCGCATTGGTGGATTCTTTTGATCTGACCGGGGCCGATTTTTTCAATCCCGAAGACTTCCTCTGCGGCGACGCCCTCATCCTGAATTTTGATCCGTCTTCCGTCTCCGCGAGCGCGGAAGTCGTTGATCTCGCGCCGTGAGCGGTTACGGTGCCGTGGAATGGGATGCGCCCAGTCTCACTCGTACAAGGAATGCACAGATGCGCAATTCAACTCTTGTCGTCATGGGTGCCATCCTTGCCGTCCTCGGCGCGGTGGCCCTCAGTTGGCAGAAAATCAGTTACACGACTCGCGAGACGGTGGTGGATGTCGGGCCGCTCAAGGTGACGGCGGACAGCGAGAAGGACCTGCCACTGTCGCCGATCTTCGGTGGCATCGCACTCGCCGGTGGTGTGATCATGATCGCAGTGGGAGCCCGAAAGCCGTGAGACGGCACGGACGCACCGAGAACCCCCGGTCGCCCTGCGACGTCAACGATAACGATCCTGTTCACAGGTGAAACGTGTGCGGCCGCTACACGCTACTGGCCCAGGCGGATGAACTGGCCACGGAATTCAACCTGAGCGAAGCGCCCGCATTTACCCCCCGGTACAACATCGCGCCGACTCAGGAAGTGCCGATTATCCGGCTGGGCGGCGTCGCGCCGCCTCGTATGGCGGTCGTGCGACAGGGAGAGTCGGGTAGCGGCCGACGACTCGACATCCTCCGCTGGGGGCTCATTCCGCATTGGGCCAAGGACGCCAAGTTCGGCTATCGCACCATCAACGCCCGCGCGGAGACGGTCGCGACGCAGCCGTCGTTTCGCGACGCCTTTCGCAAGCGCCGCTGCCTCGTGCCGGCGAACGGCTTTTATGAGTGGCGGCGATTGATGGAGGGCGGCAAGGAAGTGAAACAGCCGCACTACATCCGACGCAAAGACGGCCGGCCGCTGGCGCTCGCGGGGCTTTGGGATCGTTGGGTGAGTCCGGATGGCGAGACCATTGAATCGTTCACCATCATTACAACCGAGGCGAACGAACTCGTCCGCCCGCTGCACAATCGGATGCCCGTGATCCTCCGCCCGGAAGACTATGATGCGTGGCTGAACCCGGAGACGGAGATTGCCCAGCTTAAAGCACTGTTATCTTCGTGTCCTTCCGAGTGGCTGACCGAGGGGCCGGTGAGCCGGCAGGTGAATAATCCCCGAAACGACGATTCGGGCTGCATCGCCGAGCTTCCGTAACTCCCGTGGCGACAAGGGGCTGTTGAGCCTTGCGGAGGCGGCCAGTTCTTCCCTTGCGTCCCACGCTACAAATACCTAACATTATCCTAATAAGGAGCCGTGGCATGGGCGTTCGCCGACAGGTTGATCTGCGCGGGTTGGCCGAGCGGATTCGGGCCATTGAAGAGCGGCACGAGCCCGTCGCGCATCGCTATATCGATCCGCCGGCGGGCGACCGTGTCCCGACCGGCTGGGCGGAGGTCGATGCCGCGCTGGGCGGCGGGCTTCTCGCGGGCTTGCACGAGTGGTTCGGCGTGGAGGAGGTGGGCCGCGAGGAAGGCCGACCCACTCCGCGATCTGCGGACGGCCGCTGGTCGCCGCCGCTGTGCATCCTGGTCCATCTGGCGTGGCAGGCCCAGAGCCGGGAGGCGTCGCCGCCGTGGACCGTCTGGATCGGGCGGCGGTGTCATCCGTATCCGCGCGTTCTGATTCGAGGCGGCGGGAAGGATCGCCGCTTGCTGACGCGATCGCTGTTCGTCGCCCCGCGCGAGGCCGCCGCGCGATTGTGGGCGATCGACTTGGCCCTTCGCTCGCCGGCGGTCGGGTGCGTCGTCGCGGACGGCAGCGGCTTCGACCGCGCCGCGACGCAACGAATTCAATTGCTCGCCCGGACGCAGGGCAAGACGGTGCTGGCGGCATGTCCCGCGCCGCAGCGAACGGAACTCTCCGCGGCGCAGACGCGATGGGGAATTCGGAATGCGGAATGCGGAATGCGGAATGAAGAGCGGTCGGATGCTCCGCGTCATTCCGCATTCCGAATTCCGACTTCCGCATTGGTACCCCGATGGAGCGTCGAACTTCTGCGCTGTAAGGGAATGCGGCCTACGCAAGACCATCCCGGCGCGCCGGGATGGCTTCTGGAGTGGAATCGTGCCGAGGGCGCTGTCCATCTATCTGCCCGGCTGGCCGATCCGGCTGGCGCAGCGGAGAGACCGATCCGACGCGCGGCGCTGGGGCGACCCCGGCAGCGGACGGCCTGACGCGGCGGCCTGGCTGCTGTGGACGTCGCAGCCCCGGCGCGCCGGGGTGCAGGAAGTGGTCCACGGCTGCGAGCGGGCGGCGGCAGCCGGCGTCCGGGCGGGGATGACGCTGGCGCACGCGCGAAGCCTGCTCGCGGGAATGGCCGTGCGGGATCAGGCCACGACGCCGGAGGAAGATGCCGCAGCGCTGCGGCGGCTGGCGCGGTGGATGCTGCGCTTTGCGCCCGTCGTCGCCCCGGACGATCCCGATGGATTGATGCTGGATATCGCCGGTTGCGAGAAGCTTTTCGGCGGCGAGCGCGAGCACGCCCGGCGGATCGCCGCGGCGCTGGCGCGATGGGGGCTGCGACCGCGACTGGCCGTCGCGCCAACGTTCGCGTGCGCGCGGGCCATGGCGCGTTATGGCCGAGAAGAGATCATCTGGATCGCGGAGGGCGCGGTTCGTGAGGCGCTGGGGCCGCTGCCGGTCCGTGCCCTGCGGATCGACGAGCGATCAGTCGAGGCGCTGGCCGACGTAGGCATCGAGCGAATCGAGCACCTCTTCGTCCTGCCCCGCGAGGAACTGGCGGCGCGGTTCGGCCGGGAACTCCTGGAGCGGCTAGATCGGGCCACGGGCGCGGTGGTTGAGACGATCCAACCGATTCAACTGGCCCGGCGCTTCGAGGCGGCGCACGCCTTTGACGGGCCCGTCCGGCGGCCGGAGATCATCGAGGCGACAACGCGCGAGTTGTTGACGCGGCTGCTCAAGCAGTTGCAGACCGCCGATCGCGGCGTTCTGGAATTGATCGTCCTCTTACGGTGCGTGGACATGGGGCCGGAAACGCTGTCGCTGCGGCTGACCTATCCCAATCGCGATTCCGCGCATTTGTGGAAGCTCTTGTCGCCGAGGCTGGAACGCGTGCATCTGGGCTTCGGTGTCGAGGAAATCACGCTGCGGGCCTCGCGCACCGGCCGGATGGCCCGTCAACAGGCGGCGTTTCTCCGCGAGACGGCGCAGGAAGCCGCCGATCAGCCGACGGCCCTGGGCGAGTTGGTCGATCGGCTGATTGATCGGCTGGGCGGCGCGGCGGTGACGCAGGTGCAACCGGCCGAGACGTATGTGCCCGAGGCGGCGTTCGTCCATACGGCCGTCCGCGAGATCGCGCCGCGCACGTCGGGCCGCGCGCGCGTCGCCGAGCGGGCGATCTACCCCGCCGATAGGCCCTCGCAGCTTTTCGATTCGCCCGAGCCCCTGCGCATCCTGTCGCTCGTGCCCGACGGGCCGCCGGTCTGGCTGGAGTGGCGGGGCCAATCGGGCAAAGTGGTGAGCGGCGTCGGACCGGAGCGGATCACGCTGCCGTGGTGGGATCACCGGCTATTAGCCGGTGCCACACTGCGGGATTACTACGAGGTGGAGGACGAGCACGGCCGGCGATTGTGGGTCTATCGCGACGGCGGCTCGGGTGAGTGGTTTGTGCATGGTCAATGGATGTAGCCAAGGACAAATGTCGTGCCAGACAAGGCCGATCCCAAGGTGCATGCCCATCCGTTCAAGCGCGCCGCGCCGACGGGAGAGGGTTCGGATGGCCCCGGCTACACGCCGTCGCTCGTCACCTACGCGGAGCTGACCGTCACGAGCAATTACACGTTTCTCACAGGGGCGAGCCATCCGGACGAATTGATCGACCAGGCCGCCGCGCTGGGCGATCGGGCGATCGCGCTGACGGACTGCAATTCGCTCGCCGGGATCGTCCGTGCGCACGTCGCCGCGAAGGAGACGGGCATCCCCTTCCTCGTGGGTTGCCGGCTGCGGTTCGTGGAGGCGACGGGGCTGTCGCTCTTCGTCTATCCGACGGACCGCGCGTCATACGGACGGCTGTGCCGCCTGCTGACGCTCGGCAAGCGCCGCGCCCCTAAAGGAGAGTGTCACCTATGGCTGGACGATCTCGACAATTATGCGGAGGGGCTGCTGGCGATCGCGTGGTTCGAGTCACCGACCGATGCGGACGTGCCGGAGATCATCGCCCGACTGGACAAGCTCTTTGACGACGATCGCCTGTCGCTAGCCCTCGCCCGACTATACACGCCGAACGATTCGGCATGTCAGGAGGCGGTCGTTCGCCTCGCGGGCGAGTCGGGCGTACCGCTCGTCGTCGTCGGCGACGTGTACTACCACATCCCGCAGCGCAAGGTCCTGCACGACGCGCTGGCCTGCGTTCGCCACGGCTGCACGCTGGACGAGGCGGGCTTTCGGCTGTTTCCCAACGCCGAGCGCTACCTCAAGCCGCCGGAGGAAATGGCCCGCCTCTTCGCCGAGTATCCCGAGGCGCTGGCGCGGACCATCCACATCGCGGAGCGGGCGGCCGGTTTTTCACTCGATCAGCTTCGCTACGAATACCCGCACGAGATCTGCCCGCCGGGCATATCGCCGATGGAGCACCTGCGGCAGCTCACCTGGCAGGGCGCCGACGATCGCTATCCGCACGGCGTGCCGGAAAAAGTCCGCCGCCAGATCGAGCACGAATTCACGCTCATCGAAGAATTGAACTACGCGCCGTACTTTCTGACGGTCCACGACCTGGTCCGGTATGCCCGCTCCCGCGGCATCCTCTGCCAGGGCCGCGGCGCGGCGGCCAACTCCGCGGTCTGCTACTGCCTCGGCGTCACGGCCGTGGACCCCGACCGGATCAACCTGCTCTTCGAACGGTTCGTCAGCCGCGAGCGCGACGAGCCGCCGGACATCGACATCGACTTCGAGCACGAGCGCCGCGAGGAGGTCATTCAATACATCTACGAAAAGTACGGCCGCGACCGATCCGGGCTGACAGCGGAAGTGATCACCTATCGCAGCCGCAGCGCCGTCCGCGACATCGGCAAGGCGCTGGGCCTCTCGCTGGACGCGGTGGACCGCATCGCCAAGCGCGTACACGACTGGCACGAGGACGGCCTGTCGGCGCAGAAGCTCACGGCCCTCGGCTTCGACGCGTATGACGCAACGCAGCGATTGTTCCTGTGGCTGGTGGATCAGATCCTCGGCTTTCCGCGGCACCTCTCGCAGCACGTCGGGGGCTTTGTGATTTCGCGCGGCCCGTTGTGTGAACTGGTGCCGATCGAAAACGCGGCGATGGAGAACCGCACTGTCATCGAATGGGACAAAGACGATATTGAGGCGCTCGGAATACTCAAGATCGACGTGCTTGGCTTAGGGATGTTGAGTTGTATTCGTAAGGCGATAGCGCTGATCGATCACCATCATGGCCGGTCATTCACGCTTGCCTCGATTCCCTCCGAAGATCCGAACGTCTATGACGTCATTTGCGCCGCCGATACCGTCGGCGTCTTCCAGATCGAGTCCCGCGCGCAAATGACGATGTTGCCCCGGCTCAAGCCCCGCTGCTTCTACGATCTCGTCATCGAAGTCGCCATCGTCCGGCCGGGGCCGATCATCGGCGATATGGTCCATCCCTTCCTGCGCCGACGAAACGGCGAGGAGCCGGTCATCTATCCCGATGAAAAGATCAAGCAGGTGCTGGGCCGGACGCTCGGCGTGCCGCTGTTTCAGGAGCAGGCGATGGCGCTGGCCATCGTGGCGGCGGGCTTTACGCCCGGCGAAGCGGAGAAGCTCCGCCGGACGATCAGCGCCTGGAAGAGCCGCGGCAAGGACTCCATCCCGCGCTATCGCCACCGCTTCATCGAGGGCATGGTCGGCAATGGCTATGAGCGCAAGTTCGCCGAGCAGTGCTTCGAGCGGCTCAAGGGCTTCAGCGAATACGGCTTCCCCGAATCGCACTCGGCGAGCTTCGCCCTGCTCGTCTATGCCTCGGCATGGATCAAGTGCTATTACCCGGCCGCCTTCGCCGCGGCGATGATCAACAGCCAGCCGATGGGCTTCTACGCCCCCGCGCAGATCATCCGCGACGCCCGCGATCACGGCGTGGAGGTGCGGCCGGTCGATGTGAATTGGAGCGAGTGGGATTGTACGTTGGAAGAGCAGGGATTAAGGGATTTAGGGATTGAGGGAATAAGGGAAGAACTGATGGAGCCCGCTCCTTCTCCCCCTCAATCCCTTCGCTTGGGCATGCGGATGGTCAAGGGCCTGCGCGAAGCCGACGCCCGCGCGATCGTGGAGGCCGTGCGGCAACACGGGCCGTTCGCTTCAATGGTCGATCTGTGGCGGGCCAGCGAGGTGTCGGCTTCGTCGCTGCACACGCTCGCCCTCGCCGATGCCTTCGGCTCGATGAGCCTCGACCGGCAACAGGCATTGTGGTCGGCGCAGTCGCTGCGCGGCAAGCCGCTGCCGCTGTTCGACGCGCCGCAGCGCGCGTCCGAGCCGCAGGATCGCGCCGCCGACCTGCCGCCGACCTCCGCGCCCCGCGAAGTGGCCCGCGACTATCACACCGTCGGCCTGTCGCTCAAGGCGCATCCGCTGTCGTTCCTCCGCGAAGCCCTGGCAAAGCGGCGGATCCTCACCGCCGCGCAGATTCGCGACGAGCGCTGCTGCCCGCACGGTCGCTGGGCGAGCGTCGCCGGCGTCGTGCTGTTTCGCCAGCGACCGGGCACGGCCAAGGGTGTGATGTTCATGACGCTGGAGGATGAGACCGGCCGCGCGGACCTGATCGTCCGCCCGCGCGTCTATCAGCGCGACGCGGCGGCGGCGTTGTACGGCCAGATCGTCATTGCGAAGGGCCGCGTCGAGCGTGATGGACAGGTCGTGCATATCCTGGCAAGCCGGGTAGAGGAGATCACGAGCAAGCTACTCGCCCTCCCCTCGATGTCGCGGGATTTTCAATAACGTTTACCGCCAATGCTCTTTGCAGCGATGGCCACTGCGAGCTTACGTAGTCTTCCATAACCGGGATGCCGAATTGCTGTGAAACACTTAGCGGGCCGAGGCTTGTGATGTCGTGAGTTGGGAAGCCGCCCCGCCCGGCTTTGACGTGGCTGGTTCTGGGGCCCTCTGTGACGTGGCCGGCTCGACTTGCCACTCCGCGACTTTGTCGCCTTTTCCCCAGGCTTCGTACAGTTTGGCCAGCGCGAGCCGGGCCTGAATCGTACGTTCGTGCGCGTGACCGAGCGCTTTCTCGAGAAATGCATGCGCCTCCAGTAGCGTGGTCTCTGCCTCGGCGTGGCGATGGAGAGCGGTCTGACATCGGCCCACATTCATCATCGCGACTCCGATCATCCAGTGATCGGCAGCGAGTGATTCACGAAAACCCTTGAGTACGTCTTCAAGCAGCGGCATTGCTTCGTCCGGCTTTTCGCGCTGCATGAGAAGCAAACCCAGGTTACCCATGATGATGAGCGTGTCACGTGCCTTGGGCCCGCTGACTTCGCGATGCAGAGCGATGAGGCGACGGAAGATCGGTTCAGCTTCGTCGAGATGTCCCGTCTGACGCAGGGCTTGCGCGAAGTTGTTGAAATAGGCCATAGCCGAAGGATCACGCTCCCCCAGAGATTGACTCGCTCGCGCGACGATGGTACGGCGGAGCGCAATGGCCTTGTCATCCTGATGCGAGCGAAGAAGGGCGGTCGCGAGTAGATCGAGTGACAAAAGGGTGCTGGGATGAGACTCTCCGTAGAGCTTCTCTTTTCCCTTAATGACCTGATCCAGCAGGGAAGCGGCCTCTGAATGCCGATCGAGCGCGAGGAGCGCTTCCGCTTCGATGCTTTTGGTCATCAAAGCGAGGTTGCTGTCGGCGCCATACTCGGTCGATGCACGCTGCGCGGCATCATGTGCGACGGCCAATGCTTCGTCCAGCTTTCCGGATGTTTGCAGCATGTCCGCGAGACTGGCGATCGAATCAAGCGTGTCGCGATCGTTCCGCCCCAGAGTGCGTTCCTGATCCGCCAGTACGGCGCGCGTATCGGTGATGGCGCCTTCGACGTCGCCGCTTAACTGCTTAATGAGCGCCAGCACACTCCGCGTCGCCAACGCTTCGCGGCTTTCGGGCCCCAGAAGAGTCGCTCGCTTGTCACGCACACGGCGCAAAATCTCCTGGCTGCGCTCCACGTCGCCTGCTTGCAGAATGGCGAGCCCCAGGTCGTGCTGCAGCGTCAGCGCCTCGGCATCATCGGTCTGCCCCAACGATTGCCGCAGGTCCCAGGCGCTTTGCAACTCGCGCTGGGCATCTTTGTATCGTGCGACATGAGAATAGGCCCGGCCCAGTACACCGCGCACGACGGACTCGGCCTGCGGTTGGTCAGCAAAAGCGTGTGCCACTTTTTCTGCTGCCGGGTTGAGTACTTCCGCTACGGTAACGTCGTGTCCGCGCGCCAAGACCGGGTCGATCGCGCCGAACATCTCGGCGACAAAATCGAGGGCTGCGCGCGATTTAGAGGCTTCGTTCCGGGCCTGCTGCCATGAATAGAGACTTGCGCCAAGCCCAGCGATGAGCAAAAAAATGAATGCAGCGGCGATGCCCAAAGGTACGCGATAGCGCCGAAGCTGCTTTCGAAGAACATAGTGGATGGAATCCCGCTTGGCCTCGATCGCTTCGCCGGCCAGGTACCGATCCAGATCGCGGGACAGGTCGCCGGCACTTTGGTATCTGCGTTCCGGTTCCTTGGCGAGGCATTTGAGAACAATAGTCTCAATTTCGTCGTCGAGGGCAGTTCGTATAGTGCTCGGGCGGGTCGGAGCGGTTCGAGTAATGTGGTCCATCACTTCTCGGATGTGCCCCAGCACCGGATAGGGGAACCGACCGGTCAGCGTCTGAAACAGCATCACCCCGAGAGAATAGACGTCGGTCCGAATGTCGATCAGCTCCGTGCGGCCTTCGACCTGTTCCGGACTGGCCCAGGGCAGCGACCCTATGAACTGACCGGACTGTGTGAATTCCGCCGCACCGCCGAGCCGATGGGCCAATTGCGACGGTTCATCCAGCGGGCCCCCGAGTCCTGTCGGCTGGTCGATTACCTTCGCCAGGCCAAAATCCAGCACATGCGGTTCGCCGCGCTCGTCCACGCGGATGTTCGATGGTTTCAGGTCGCGGTGAATAATGCCGCGCAGGTGTGCAGTGTGAACGGCGTCACTTATTTTTTGAAACAGCCTCAAGATTCCCCGCAATTGCGCAGGATGCGGCAGTTTGCTCTCGGAACCGATGCGCGCGACATATTCATCCAGCGGCAGGCCCGCGATGTAATTCATGACGAAGTAGTTGTCGCCCCCCGGCGTCACTCCGCTGTCATGAATGGTGACGATGTTGGGGTGGTTAAGCTGCGCCAGAACGCGGACCTCGCGCTCAAAGCGCATCCGATCTCCGGCGCCGGCGAACGAGCCATCGCGCATCCACTTGATGGCGACGGTACGGCCGGTGGAGCGCTGGACGGCCTCGAAGACGACGCCTTGACCCCCTCGCCGGATCTGGCGAATGATGTCGTAGCCCGCCAGACTGAAGCCTTCAGAGGTGACGCCCCGGGCGCGTCGTCGGGCCTTGTCGATGAGCATGGCCTTGCGGAGCGCCTCGGCCAGTTCCGGCATCAGGTCCGCATGGCTCGACCCAATCTCGTCGATCGAGACGGTCTCGCCTGCGATCTGGCGCGTTAGACATTCATTAACCAGGCGGGCAATGCGCTGTGGACGATTCTCGGCGCCTGGAGACGTCTGATTGGAGGATCCCACTGCGGCTACCTTGATAATCTCCGCGACTTAAACGGCCGCTGACCAGATTCCCGCCGCAATCATTGTCCCGCGAGCACGATGACCCGCCAAGTGGCGAGCAACATGGTCTTCACGTCGTCGGGCTGGTCGGCGGCCGAGCCAGTTCCAATTGGATGCAGCCCACCCGCCGCAGGAAAAATGCCAGGACGTCGGCAAGCCGTGGATTGAGACCCGTGATTCGGCAACGTCTCCGGACCTGGCAGGCAAAGCGGATGAACCGGGCACTGATTACCGAGTAGCACGATTCCATCTCATCGACGCCGGACAGGTCAAATACAAAGCGGGTGCGCTCCCGCGCCGCGCACCGAACCGCTCGGTCCATGACGTCGTTCAAGGCCAAAAGCGTCAGGGTGCGGTCGCGGAGGTGAAATCTGAGTTCGTCCTCGGCCGAGGCGGTGACATTCCAGCACGCCATGAACAGCTTGGCCCGCGTGCAAATCGATTCCGCTCCAGGTCGTAACATTTCTCGCCACATAAGTCGCTCCTGTCCGGGGTCGCCTGGGCAACTCTCCATGATCTCATTGAGAACGCAGGACAGGGCTCACGCCGATTTGGCAGCCGTTCACGATTTTTTTGTCAAAAACTTCGACGTGTCCCCCAGCGCCAGCCGCATCGCCTGAAGGCCGCGGTGACACAACATGTGGACGGCTCCCTCGGTACGGCTCAGGCGTGAGGCGATCTGGGCGACCGGGAGGGCCTCGAGATACCGAAGGCGAAGCGCTTCCTTATAGTCCTCCGATAGATTGCCGAGTGCCCGTTCGACGGCCTGTGCTGCTTCGTGGTCCGCAGCGGAGCGGCTGGGCGTGCGAGTGTGCACGGCCAGCACCTCCAGCAATTGGACCATTTCTTCATCGTCTGTCTGTTCGCCTGTCACGGCAACCCGACCCCCGCCGCGCTTGGCCGCGCGTTGGGCCTTGACCGCGTCCATCAGCCGGTTTCGGGCGATCGCCGCCAGCCAGGGATAAAACCGTTCATGATCCTCCGGATTGAATGTCGCGATTCGCTGAAACGCGACGACGTACGCCTCCTGTACGATGTCCTCGGCGGAAACGCTTCCCTGCACGTCACTGGGTAACTTACTTCCGACCTCGGCGACGAGCCGTTCGTGGTGGCTGAACAGGAGCTTGCTGAGCGCGACCTCGTCGCCGGCCACGGCCTTGGCGGCAAGCTGAGTATCGTGGTGGGGGGATTCGTCCGCCGACATACGCTTCCTCCCGGCCCCCTGTTCAATATACCACCAAGGGGGCCAACCCCCTACCCGCAAGTCGAATTGTGCCGAGTCCGTCGCGATGTAAATCAGGGTCCGGCGAGACCTTAACGCGGTCTCCGGAGTGGGTCGCCCTGAAAGCCTCTGGTTTCCGAGTGAGTCGCCGGGACGGCTGTCAATATGGAGGAATGTCACCGGTGATTGAAGTCGGCGCCAACGTCGGCGAGCGACTTCTGATTGATGCAACAGTGGCGCGGCAAACCGCGCGAAGGAGACAGTCATGAGATTTCGAGAATTTGCAGCGGCGTTGATCATCTTAGGTGCGGCGTTAACGGCGGGTTGTCCGGATGGGGCCGGACTGGGATTGCCCTTCGCGGCCATTCCGGACGGAACGTATGCAGGCAGCGTCGACGGGTTCGTGGAGATTTGGCACTGGGACGAGCTCTACCAGCAGGGCTCGGGCGGAGGGGAATCCGCCGCGACTTTTGTGAATGGCGCGATTGTGAAGGACTCCGGACAAGATCTGCAGATAGGCGATGTGGAGGACGTGGACTTCGGATCCTTCACGGCGACGCGCGAGGTGTTCGATGTCCAAGTCGGCGCGGGATTCTACGAAGTCGCCTACGAGGTCTACGCGGAGTGGGAAACGGTCCCGATGTACGGCACGGAGGTCATCACGTTTACCGGGAATGCGGACGGAAGCGTCGCGATGGTCGATACGCTTGAGCTGACCTCGTTGGCTGACTACGACGGCGGGGCGTGGACCTTCTACGCGGAGACGAGCGGAGCGCTCTCTTCCGTCCAGGGGCCCGTCGAGGAGCCCGAAGACCCACCCTTCGACATTCTTGATTTGAAATCCGGGAAGTTCGTCATCGGCGATGCGACGACCCGTTAGAATCGAGAGACTTTTCGCGAGTGGCATGGGCAGGTTGACATCCAACCTGCCCATGCTGTTTTTCGGCCAATGGGTGACAGCCGACGGTGGGATTTGAACCCACGACCCCCGCTTTTACGAAAACTGGACGCAACCGCTGCTAAAAAGCTCGAAAGCTCTCGAAGAGAGTGCATCCATGTGATTATCGGCGGCAGCCTTCTTCGATCGACTGGATCGAGGTCATCATGGTTCCATAAGTAACCGACCAATTTGAAGAGGAAGCCGTTACCCAGGAAGAGCTAACCATGCGGGTTCGCGGTCGCCTAGTCATCGGCGAGAAAGCAGATCGCGCTCAACATTTTCAAGTCCACCCGGGAATCGGTCGGCTTTCTAAGCTCCGCCACGCGGACCATGGCGTTGGCGCCTTCCTGGAAGTTGACGCGAACAACGCTCGTTGCCATTCATCGAGGGACCGGGGGCTGTTTCATTGAAGCAATTCCGTTATACATACCTCGCCGCGCTGGCAACGCTAGCAATCACGCCGTTCGCGCACGCTTCGTTGTCCATCCTCGGCGTCACGCTTGACGGCGGATCGACCGTCACCGTCGCGCCTGGCGCCAGCGTGACGGTCGTCATCTCTGTACGCAATACAGCCAATAATAATTGGCGGGCCAGCGACTGGGCGATCTCCAACACCACCTGTATCGATCATTCCAACCATGATGGAAACGGCACGTACGGCGAGACGTTTTCCATAACCGCGCCTTCGACGGCGAGCACCTACACAATAGCGTTTACTGCGTATTCGACCGACGCCTGCGGCACGCCCGCCAGCAGCGTCTATGCTATGACGAACGCCATTGTCGTTTGCACGCCGGCGACGGCGCCCTCCCTCGTTACGGTGGACCACAATGGCTTTTGCGTGGGGGATTATCCCAATATCGCCCTGACGGCCACCGGTGGGTCGGGAGCGACTTTGACGTGGTTCAGTGATTCATGCGGCGGCACATCCATCGGAACCGACACGCCGCTGACGATTGCCTCGCCGAACACTACGACAACCTACTTTGCACGATGGGAATCATCGCCTTGTACGCCCTCATCATGCGCGAATGTGACGGTGACGGTTAATTCACGGCCTTCGACTCCGTTCAACCCCACGGCCACGCCGGCCACGATCTGCGGTGGTGCCTCTTCTGTAATTGCGGCGAATGTCGGTGCCGGCGATACGATCGATTGGTACATCGGAAGTTGCGGAGGCACATCGATCGGGTCCGGGACCTCGATCAGTGTCAGTCCCGCGTCCGCCACTACTTATTACGGTCGTGCGCGAAACATCTCCACGGGCTGTACGAGTGCAAACTGTGTCACTGCCACCGTTGGGGTCAATTCGTTACCCGCAGCGCCGACGGGCGCGGCGGCCACGCCCTCAACAATCTGCAACGGTTCATCTTCAATGCTTTCGGCGACCGTGGGTTCAGGTGAAACCGTTGACTGGTACATCGGCACTTGCGGCGGCAGCTCGTTGGGGTCCGGCACCTCGATCAGCGTGAGTCCATCCACGACGACCACGTACTTCGCGCGTGCCCGAAATACGTCTACGGGCTGCGCCAGTTCAAGCTGTGCACAGGTCACGCTCGAGGTCGCTCCGAGCTGCGACGACTTCGATCCATGCACCGCTGACAGCTGCGTCGACGGTCAGTGCTCCCACACGCTTGCCGACGCCGATACCGACGGTATCTGCGACGCGGAGGACCTCTGCGCCAACACTCCGAGCGGTGACAGCGTCAATACCCAGGGATGCTCATGCGGCCAAGTGAGCTGCGATGACAACGATCCCTGCACCACCGACACGTGTAGCGCGGGCGTCTGTTCGCACACGCTCGATGACTCAGACTCGGATGGCGCGCCCGATTGCAACGATGCGTGTCCGAACGATCCAGGGAAGATCGCCCCCGGTGTGTGCGGATGTGGCGCCGCCGACACGGACACCGACGGCGATAGTACGCCCGATTGTCTGGATGGCTGTCCGGCTGATCCGGGAAAGGTCGCGCCCGGCACTTGCGGCTGCGGGACTTCCGATGTGGACTCCGACTCTGACGGCGCCGCGGACTGCAACGACGCATGCCCGAATGATCCTGCCAAGACCTCGCCGGGAATGTGCGGCTGTGGCGCGGCGGACATCGACACGGATGGCGACGGCGTCGCCGATTGTCTCGATGGTTGCCCCACGGATGCGACCAAGGCCGCGCCCGGTCAATGCGGTTGCAGCTCAAACGACACCGACGTGGACGGCGATGGCGTGTCGGATTGTGTTGACGGCTGCCCCAATGATCCTTCCAAGACCGCCCCGGGGCAGTGCGGCTGCGGAGTGGCGGATACGGACGCGGATGGCGACGGAGTTTCCGACTGCAACGACGGTTGCCCCAGTGATGCCGACAAGAGTGGGCCGGGCCAATGCGGCTGCACCGTCTCCGATGCCGACAGCGATAGCGGCGGCTTTCCAGACTGCCACGATAATTGTTCTTCGGATCCCAACAACCAGACGGACTCCGATGGGGACGGCCTGGGAAACGCATGCGACGGCTGTCCCCAAGACGCGGCAAAGGCATCGCCCGGCGCGTGCGGCTGCGGCGTGGCGGATACCGACGCCGACGGTGACAGTGCGGCAGACTGCAACGACGGTTGCCCCAATGATCCCGCCAAGACCTCCCCCGACCAATGTGGCTGCGGTTTTTCAGAAGTGGACGTCGACGGAGACGGCACGGCCGATTGCATCGATGGATGTCCAATGGATCCGGCCAAGATTGCCCCGGGCGCCTGTGGCTGCGGCACGCCGGATACGGACGGAGATGGCGACGGCACGGCGGACTGCAATGACGGCTGTTCCAATGACGCCGACAAGGCTTCTCCGGGAGCCTGCGGCTGCGGCGTCGCTGATATGGACAATGACGCGGACGGAGCGGCCAACTGTGTGGACGGCTGTCCGGACGACATGGGAAAGACAGCGCCCGGAACCTGCGGTTGCGGTGTTGCGGATACAGATACCGACGCCGATGGCGCGTTCGATTGCGTGGATGGCTGCCCCAATGACCCTGGCAAAATCGCACCCGGCATCTGTGGCTGCGGCGCGGCGGACGCTGATTCCGATGGAGACGGAACGGCCGATTGCAACGATGCGTGTGCCGACGATCCGAACAAGATCACCCCGGGTTTGTGTGGATGTGGAACCGCCGACACGGATTCCGACGGAGATGGCGCGCCCGATTGTCTGGATGGCTGTCCGGCTGATCCGGGCAAGGTTACACCCGGCGAATGCGGCTGCGGGGTCGTTGATACTGACGCTGATGGTGATTCGGTAGCGGATTGTGTCGACGGGTGCCCGAGCGACCCCGGCAAGACAGACTTGGGCGCTTGTGGGTGCGGGAATTCGGACATCGACTCCGACGACGATGGCATGGCGGATTGCAACGACGCCTGTCCAAGCGATCCGAACAAAGTCGTAGCCGGCGCTTGCGGTTGCGGGGTATCCGACATCGACAGCGATGGCGACGGAACGGAAGATTGCAACGACGAGTGCCCTGCCGACTCCGCCAAGACCGCGCCGGGAAACTGCGGCTGTGGGTACCCGGATGACGACTCTGACGGGGATGGCACGTTGGATTGCAACGATGAATGTCCAAACGACACGGACAAGGTCTCGGCCGGCGTTTGCGGTTGTGGGCTATCCGATATCGACGGCGATGGCGACGGAACGGAAGATTGCAACGACGATTGCCCCGTGGACCCGGCCAAGATCGAATCGGGCATTTGCGGGTGTGGTGTGCCGGAGGCGGACTCCGACACCGACGGGGTATGCGACGTCGTCGACCAATGCGCCGGTACGATCGGCGGTGACGCGGTCAACGCCGCCGGGTGCTCGTGCGGTCAGATCGACTGCGACGACGGCGATCCCTGTACCATCGATTCATGTGCTGGAGGTATTTGCTCAACAGCGCTTCAGGACAGAGATGGGGATGGATTCTGCGACTCCGTGGACAATTGCCCTGATGTTCGTAATCCAGCTCAGGTGGATACCGATGGCGACGATGTGGGCGACGCTTGCGATGCTGATTCGGGTATCGCCGCGGACGCAACGGGCGATCCGGATGCCCCGGATGCGAGCCAGGACATCGATGTTCACGCGAATGGGCCAGGTTCCGGCGGACCCACGGAGCAGGTAGACGATGGATTCCCGTGGTTGGTACTGAGTTTTCTCTTTGGCGCGCCAATCTGCGCGAATGGCGTGTTCAGCGCCTTGTTGCCGGCTCTCCTGGGAATCACCGCGTTCCGCGCGAGTTTGCGACGACGGCGCAGAGCATAAGCCTGTTTCACCATAACAGGCCGCGCTTCCACACAGGGACAGGTACGCTAAATCAAGTGTTCGGCGGGAGTAATCGTGACAGCCGACGGTGGGATTTGAACCCACGACCCCCGCTTTACGAAAGCGGTGCTCTACCACTGAGCTACGTCGGCGATGATTCGAGCCGATCCCCATGCTTCGCAAGCCTTCGGGACCGCTCCAGTAACATCGGTATGTTCGGGGCCGGGATTGTAGGCGTCAAGTCGCCACGGCGACTCCACTGGGCGAGCGGGCCGCGGGCGACGAACGTGGGCTACGGGCAAACGACGTCGGTCATGAGCAGGTTCACAAACGCGTCCACATCGGCAAATTCAATCACATCGTTACCGTCCACGTCGGCGCGGCACAGCGCTGCCGACCCGCAGGCAGGAGCCAACAAGTAGGCGTCCACAAGACCTTGCAGGTCAAGACCGTCCAGTTGGCCATCGCCATTGGTATCGCCGGGGCAGCAGGTCTGCTCGCAGGACGGCCCCGCCATCAGCTTTTCGAGGAATGCCGCTACATCGAGGCCATCGATCGTTCCGTCCAGGTTGACGTCCGCACGACAAAACTCCGGCGTATCCTCCAGTGGCGGATCCAACACAGCGTTCACGAAGAGCTCAACGTCGGCGTCCCCAATGGTACAACTCTCGTCCATGTCACCGACGCAACATTCCGGTGCCGTCGGCCCGCAAGGGTTCGGTGTACAGACCGTCCCGTCGCCCTGAAAAACCCCGCTCAGCCCGCTGCACTCCGTCGCCGTCGTCTCCTGGCACGAGGGACCCGCCAGGCAACACGCCCCAAGGGGCGGACACGGGTCCGGTGTACAGGTCGTAGAATCGCCCTGATACGTGCCGCTTATCTGACCGCACTCCGTTTCGGTCAAAAGCTGGCAAGGGGTGGCGGGGACGCAGCACGCGCCGATCGGCGGACAGTTGAGCGGCGAACAGGGCTGACCCTCGGTGTAAACGTCGTCGACCGCGCTGCAATCCACCTCCGGTAGGACTTCGCAGTCTTGGTTCGCGTGGCAACAAGCGCCGGAGCCTGTCGGGATGCAGGAAATGGTCATTTGACCGGTACCGCTCGCGCCAGCCGTGCCGCCGACACGAATTAGATAGCAATTGCCATTGGTCACGGGGAGCGTCAGATAGCTCGCCGTCCCGCAGGCGTTGTCGTTGCAGTCAAGGGCCGGCGCCGCGACTGGGCATCCGCAGCCGTCGTAAACAGCGACCGCGGAGTCATAGTTCGCCGAGCAGAGATCGACCGTCATCGTGCCGTCGCAGGTTGCGGTGTACTCAAACCAGATATCGTTGTCGAGCGCGGAACATTCGACCGGGCCATCGGTCGTCGCGAGGCCGGTGTCGAACGGCGTGACGCTGGTGGTCACGACGATCGCATTGGCGCAGGCGTCATTGGGAGGGGGACAATTGGCGGAATCGCAGGGCGCGCCGCTCAGAAGTTTTTCGAGGAAGTGGGCGACATCGCGCCCATCCACGACGCCGTCCTGGTTCACGTCGGCGCGGCAGAACTCCGGCGTCCCCTCTAAGGGCGGCTCCAGCAGGGAATCGACAAAACCGGGAATATCCGGTTCCTCCACTGCACAGTTGTTGTCAATATCACCGGGACAGCACTCAGGTACAGTCGGCGGGCAGGGGTTCGGTGTACAGACCGTCGCATCACCCTGGTAAGTCCCACTCGCGCCCGCGCAGGCCAACTGCGTCATGATCTGGCACGAACTGTCTGGTAGGCAACACGCCCCTTGCGCCGCGCAGGTGAAGAGCGAACAGGGCTGACCATCGGAGTAAACATCCCCCCCAACCATGCAGTCTACGAGCGCAACAGGGTAGTCGCAGCTTAGGTCGCTATGGCAGCACGCGCCGAAACCCGTTGGCGTACAAGCGAGGACCATCTGACCGGTGCCGCTCGCTCCGGCCGAACCGCCGACGCGGATGAGGTAACAATTACCATTGGTCACAGGCACGGTCACATAGCTGGCTGTCGCGCAGGCGTTGTCGTTGCAGGCCAAGGCAGGCGCCGCGACGGGGCACGGGCAGCCGTAGACCGCCACGGCCGAGTCGTAGTCCGCCGTACAGAGATCGACGGTCAGCGTGCCGTCGCAGGTCGCGGTGTAAGAAAACCAGATGTCGTTATCGATGCTGGAGCAGAGTTCGGCCGGGCCATCGGTCGTCGCCCCGAGGGTAACGAAGTTGTGCAAGCCGTCGGTGACGATCATGGCATCGACGCAGGCGTCATTGAGGGGCGGGCAGGAGAAGGTGATGCAATCGCCGGCGTGCCAGACGCCGTCTTGCTGGTAGCATTGGAGTGGCGTGAGGTCATCGCACGAACCATTGGGCAAACAACATGCGCCGGGGTCCGTTGTTCCACAGGGAGGATCGAGATCACAAAAGGCGCCAGGGGAGAATCGCTGATTGGGGCCTTGGCAGTCAGCGATGTTTACGCCATCGACACAAGGTGGGTTGGTATCGTCACAACACGCCCCGGTGATGATCGCGCAATCGCCGGGACACGTGCCTCCGGGCGTGAATACGTCAAACGGCCCATTGCACTCTGAGGGGTTCATCACGGGATCGCAGGTCCCTGCATCAGTGTGGCAACACGCGCCAGGGTTCGTTTCCGCATCCTCGGCAAAAATGACAAAAGAGAAGTCGCGGTTCGTCCCCGCCGGTGGTGGGTTCTGCGCCGCGCAGCTCGAGTGATTCAGATTCCCGGAATGGTCCGTCCAATAAGGAATACCTTTTGGCGGAAAACCGAACTTTGCGTTACCGCCATTAAGCTGCGATACGCACCAGAAGGACTGCGGCGGAGCCGGGAAAATGGGCACAACAGAGAGCCAGTACTTGGTGTTCTTCGCGACATTGATACTGACGGGAATGTCGACGACAAAAAATGACTTACATATTCCCCCGGGCGTCTCATTCACGAGCGACGAAGCCGGAACGATTACCGTGGCATGGACCAGACCGATGTGGCCGCCGGCACTGTTGGGCTCACCTGCGGGGTGATCGCCGCCGACGGAATCATTCGGATAAATCGTGACTTCAACGCTCTCCCACGTCTCCGTGGGCGTCGCACTCTCGCTGCCGGATTGAAAAAAGATCACGCCGACGCGCACGGTTGTGATCTGGCAACTCCCTGGATTCAGGTCTGTGATAATGAAATCGTCGGCCGCCGCTGCCGTAAACTGCCAAAGCGGCTCCGCGGGCGGTCCGCTGCGCTGGCTGGCGACGTCGCCGAGATCCTCCAGCGGCGCGCCGTTATCGATCATGAAGGTGCCCGGACCGCGGCGGGCTGAGAACGCCGGCGCTGATGTCCATGCATGAGGTAATCCTGTCGACGGGTGGGCAGGTCGCCGGATCAGTCCTGGCGAGGAAATCGCCACGGGCCCCTCTTCGGCCGCTGCCGACGCAGCCCCGGCAAACAGACAACCCAACGCGCCGCCGACGGCGCAGAGTAGGCGATGACCGGACAGGCGATTGATGCTTTCCACGATTGCCCTTGTTCCCCGTTCCCGCGTCCCAATTGATCGGCTTTTGGCCCCTCGGCCGACACCTGTGGACCCCCCGGACCGTTAACCTATTGTACTCCGCCGCCAGATGTCCCGGTGGCGGTTATCGCCCCTTTTTTGGTGGGATTCGTAACTCTTCTCCCGCCAACGGGCTCCGTTCGATCGACCGTCGGCGATCCCGCCGCCCGGCGAAAGAGGTTAACCAGGATTCGCAGCAGCGAGCCCCCATGGAAGTAGTTCTCCGGCACCCGCCAATGGAGTGTCCGGCCGTCGGGGATGCGGATCGAACCGGCGGACCCCGCGAAGAGCGGCTCGACCTTTTTGATCTCGCCTTCGATCGAGAAGATCACATCCGGCTCGCGCTTGATGATCGTCTTGATGTTCCAGGCCATCGCCCGGACCTTGATCTCCGTCACGGTCAGCAGCGTCTCGACCGACTCCGGATATCGGCCGAAGGCGTCTTCCAGATCGCGGGCGAGTTCTTCCACATCCTGCGGAGTGCGGCAGGCGGCGAAACGTCGATAGCATTCCATCCGCTGGCGATCCGAGGAGATGTAGCTCTTGGGGATTTGCGCCTCCACGTCCAGCTCGAGGTGGACGGCCGCCCGCGGCGCGGCCAGTTCGCCACGCATCCGCTTGACGGCTTTTTCCAGGAGCTGGCAATAGAGTTCGTAGCCGACGGCGGCGATGTTGCCGGACTGCTCCGCGCCGAGGATATTGCCCGCGCCGCGGATCTCCAGGTCGCGCATGGCGATGCGAAATCCCGCGCCCAGATCGCTGTACTCCTCAATCGCCTTCAGACGCTTCGCGGCCATGCTCGTCAGCGGTCGGTTCGGACTGAGCAGGAGATAACAGTAGGCCCGGTGCTTGTAGCGACCGACGCGACCACGAAGCTGATGCAGGTCGGCCAGTCCGAAGAGTTCCGCCCGATCAATGAACATCGTGTTGGCGCTGGGGATGTCCAGTCCCGATTCGATAATGGACGTGCAGACCAGCACGTCCGCCTCCCGGCGAACAAACCGCGCCATCACCTCTTCGAGTTCGTCGCCGTGCATCTGCCCGTGACCCACGAGCAGCTTCGCTTCCGGCACCAGCGTGCGCACCTTGTTGGCGATCTGCTCGATCGTCCGAACGCGATTGTGGACGAAATAGACCTGGCCATCGCGGTTCATCTCGCGGACGATGGCCTCGCGAATCAGCGTGTCGCTCCAGGCGCAGACGCTCGTGGAGATCGAACGGCGATCCAGCGGCGGCGTGGCCAGGCTGGAGATGTCACGCAGGCCGATCATGGACATGTGCAGCGTCCGCGGAATGGGCGTGGCGGTCAGCGTCAGCACATCGACCGTCGTGCGAAGCTGCTTGAGCCGCTCCTTGTGCTCAACGCCGAAACGCTGTTCCTCGTCAATGACGACGAGTCCAAGATCGGCGAACCCGACGTCCTTGGAAAGTAGGCGATGCGTGCCGATGAGGATGTCGACGCGGCCGGCCCGCGCGGCGGCGATGATCGTCTTCTGCTCCCTGGCCGATCGAAACCGATTGAGACATTCGACGACGAACGGGTAGTCCGCCATTCGCTCCTTGAAAGTGCGGAAATGCTGCTCGGCGAGGACGGTCGTCGGAACCAGCACGGCCGCCTGCTTGCCGAACTCGATGACCTTGAAGGCCGCGCGCATGGCCAATTCGGTCTTTCCATACCCCACGTCGCCGCAAAGCAGCCGATCCATCGGCCGGGCCCGCGCCATGTCGATCTTGATATCGCGAAGCGTCATCACCTGGTCGGGCGTCTCGGTATAGAGGAAGGCGTTCTCGAACTCGGTCTGCCAGTGCGTATCCTGCGGATAGGCGACGCCGGGTTGCGACTCGCGCACGGCCTGGATGCGCAGCAGGTCGGCGGCCATGTCGCCGACGGCCTCCTCGACCTTCTCCTTGGTCTTTTCCCAGCGCTTCCCGCCGAGCTTGGAGAGCGGCGGACGGGCGGTCTTGGCCCCGATGTATTTCTGCACGAGATCGATCTGCGACGCCGGAACGTGCATCGTCGCGTCGTCGGCGAAGCGGATCGTGAGGAACTCCTCGCTCGTCCGTGATTCGCCGCGGCGCATGGTCCGCATCCCGACGTATTGGCCGATGCCGTGGGAGATGTGCACGACGAAATCGCCCTCGGCCAGATCGAGGAACGATTCAATCGGCCGCGTCGCCGTGACCTTGCGCAGCCGGCGTTTCTGGGTGTAGCGGCGGAAAAGTTCGTGGTGCGCGACGACGACGAGGGACTGCCGGTGGCCATCGGCGCCGCTGACCCAGCGGAATCCCTGATGAATGAGGCCGATCTGTGTGGCGATCTCGCGCGGAGCCATCGGATCGGCAGTCGCCGCCTGCTCGACGAGTTCCTCCAGGCGATCAACCTCACCCTGATTGTCGCAATACACGACGACCGGATCCTGTCGCGCCATCGTCAGGAGCTGCGCGACGGCGTCGGTCGCCTTGGATTCAAACGTCGGCAGCGATTCGCAGGTCAGTGCAAACGTGTCCTCGTCGGCGGCAGCACCCGTGGGAAAACGGCTGAGGTGAAGCTGCGAGAACGTGGCGGCCTTGCGCAGGATGGCCTCGACGGGGAAGTGACCGACAGGGTTTCCGAGCCGGTCGAGAATGGTGCGGCCGATCTCGGCAATCTCCGTCGGCTCGCTGAAGACGATGAGGGTTCGCGGATCCAGGTAGTTGAAAAATGTCGTCGTGTCCGCCGATGGCAATTTCGCCTGCGAAGGAGGCAGCGTGATTCGCGTAGTCGTCAGAGTGCGAACGGAACGCTGTGTGCCGACCTCGAATTGTCGGATCGACTCGATGCGATCGCCGAAGAACTCGATGCGGACCGGGTCGCGCTCCGTCGACGCAAAAATGTCCAGAATGCCGCCACGCAGCGCGAAATCGCCGGGATCCTCCACCTGGTCCAGCCGCTCGAAGCCGCGCTCCACGAGAAACGTGGCGATCGTGTCCGGCTCGCAATGTTGTCCCACCGACAGTACGAGCGTGTGCGCGTCCAGACTCTCCGGCGTCGGCACTGGTTGGATCAATGCCTGAATCGGCGCGACGAACACCTCCGCCGGCGGCTGTGCCCCATTCTTCGTGGGCGGCGCGCCTCCCGGCCGCAGGAGTGCGCATAACCGCGCTCGCTCCGCGCCGATCTCCCCCGCCCCCGACCCCTCCCCCGGCAGCGCCTCCCATGCCGGCAGGACCTCTACGGCCCTTCCAAGCGCCGTTTCCATGTCGTCGCGGGCATCGTCGGCCTGGTCGAGGTGCGCGGTGATGTAGAGGAGCGGCCCTTGAGAACGTGCGCCGAGGAGTGCGGCCAGAATGGGCGCGGAACTTCCCCACAGCCCCGTTGCCGCAAGGGGGGTCTTCGATTCCCCGATTCTCGCGCGGAGGGCTTTGACGACCGGATCATCTTCGATCGTGCTCGCAAGAAGCACAGGGAGATTATGTTGCCGAACGACCCGATCGGCAATTCACCGTTCGCTGTGGCCCTACGCACGGTCACAAAATGTTGCAATTAGGACCGGAATCAGCTAGTTTGAAGGTCTAGTGACTCTTTCATAACACCCAGTCACACCTATCAGTTTGGAGAGGGATTCTCATGCAGACATCGAAGCGACGCGGTATCAGTTTGATGATTTCGGCCCTGGTCCTCGCGCAGGCCGTGAGTACGACACACCTCCTCGCGCAGGTGCAGTGGCGCTCCGCGCCAGCCGTCCCGGCCCTGCAACGGGCAATCCGACCGGTCGCCGAAGAGGTTCAGTCGATCGTCGCGGACGCGGCGTCCCGCCGATTGGTCTTGCAGTTCGCGCAGCCGGTCGACGACGCGATTCGTCAGCAACTGATCGAGGCCGGAGTGCGGCTTCTGTCGCCGGTGGGAAACAACGCCTACTTCGCCTCGGCCCAGGCCGGGCCTCGTCTGGCTAAACTGGCGGACATCATCGCTCTGCAAAGCGCTCAACCCATTGAGCGATCCATGAAGCAGCACCCTGCCATCATCGCGGGCGAATGGCCGGACTACGCGGTCGCTTCACCGGCCGACGCCGATGGCGCCCGCAAGCCCGAAGACATCGTCGCGATCTATGCCGTGTTTCATCCCGACGTAACCATGAACGACGCGGTCGCCTTCGCGGGTCAGCAAGGGGCGGTGGTCAAAGCCGAATTGTTCACCATCAACGCCCTCGTTTTGGAGTTGCCGCTTGCCCAAGTCGACGCCCTGGCCGATCTCGATGCCGTGCAATGGGTCGAACCGCCCCTTCCGCTTTTGAGCCCGGTCAATGATAGCAATCGGGCCCTGACGCAGGCCAATACGGTTCAGGGCGTGCCGTACAGCCTGACCGGAGCCGGCATCAACGTGCTGGTGTACGACGCCGGCACGGCGCGGGCGTCACACCAGGATTTTGGCGGGCGACTAACGGTCCGCGACGCGTCCGGAATGATTGATCACGCCACGCACGTGAGCGGTACGGTCGGGGGAAGCGGCTCGGCCTCCGGTGGAATTCGCAGGGGCATGGCGCCGGGCGTGACGATCCAATCGTACGGATTCCAATACGACGGCTCCGGGACGTTCCTTTATACCAATCCCGGTGACCTGCAAAGCGACTACAACCAGGCGATCAACACGTTTGGCGTCGACATCGCCAACAACTCCATCGGCACCAATACCGAGACCAACGGGTTCCCCTGCAGCATTCAGGGCGACTACGGCGTCACCGACCAGTTGATCGACTCCATTGCCCGCGGTTCGCTGGGCGCGCCCTTCCGCATCATCTGGGCCAACGGCAACGAGCGCCAGGGCAATCGCTGTGATGTCGAGGGATTCGGGGATTACTACAGCACCGCCCCGCCCGCCACCGCCAAGAACCACATCGCCGTCGGCGCCGTCAATTCCAACAACGATTCGATGACCAGCTTCAGCAGTTGGGGGCCGACGGATGACGGCCGCCTCAAGCCCGACATCTCCGGACCGGGGTGCCAGTCCGACAGCGATGGTGGCGTGACCTCCTGTACGGCCGCCAGCGACACGGCCTACGGTTCGTTCTGCGGGACGTCGATGGCCGCGCCGACGGTGACAGGGCTTTGCTCGCTTCTCCTTCAGGACTATCGCGCGCAATTCCCCGCGACGCCCGACCCGCGGAACTCGACGCTGAAGATCCTGCTCGCGCATAACGCGGTCGACCTGGGCAACATCGGCCCCGATTACCAATTCGGATACGGCTCCGTTCGCATTCAGAACACGATCGATTTCATGCGCACCGGCAATTTTTTTGAGAACTCGGTCGGCCAGGGCGGCGTCGTCAACACGAGCGTCACCGTCGCGCCATTTGAGTTGCAGCTCAAGATCACGCTGGCGTGGGATGACGCGCCGGGGACCCCGAATGTCAACCCCGCGCTGGTCAATAATCTCGACCTGATCGTGACGAGCCCGTCGGCCGTCCGGGCGTATCCGTGGACGCTGAACGCAGTAAGTCCGAGCAGCGCGGCGCTCCGTACGCAGGCGAACAACGTCGACAACATTGAACAAGTGCTGGTCGATCTCCCGGAAGCGGGGGTCTGGCAGATCCAGGTGGTCGGGACCAACGTCCCGCAGGGGCCGCAGCCCTTTTCTATCTGTGCCTCGCCGAACATCGCCGTCCCCGCCGCGATTAATATCGGGTTGCCGAATGGCACACCCTCCCTCATCGCTCCGAACACGCCGACCGTCATCGACGTGCAGATCACCACGACCAACGACACGCTCGTCGGCGGCTCCGAGATGTTCTTCTATCGCTTCGACGGCGGCAGCTTTATCAGCGCGCCGCTGACGCCGACAGGTGGCAGTAACTACACAGCCACGTTGCCCGGCACGACGTGCTCCGGTGCGCCGGAGTTCTACTTCCGGGCGCAGGGGACGAGTAGTGGAACCGTCACGAATCCGCCCACCGCCCCCGCGAGCGTCTATACCGCCACCATCGGCGAAATCACGGTGGTTGTCGCCGATGACATGGAGACGGATCAAGGATGGACGGTCGGGGATACCGGTGATAACGCCACAACCGGCATCTGGACGCGCGTCAACCCGAACGGCACTGCCGCTCAGCCCGAGGACGATCACACCGCCACGCCGGGTGTAACCTGCTGGGTGACCGGTCAGGGCGCCGTCGGCGGCGGCTTGGGCGACAACGACGTGGACGGCGGGAAGACGACGCTGGTGACGCCCACCATCGACCTCTCCTCCGGCGATGCGACGATCAGCTACTGGCGCTGGTATTCCAACAATACCGGCGCGGAACCCAACGCGGACACCTTCCGCGTCGATATCTCCAATGCCAACGGCGGCGCGGGCACCTGGGTGAATGTGGAGACCGTCGGGCCCGCGGGCGTCGAGGCCGGCGGCGGCTGGTTCTTCCATGAATTCACGGTCAGTTCCATCGTCGCGCCGACGGCCCAGATCAAGCTTCGCTTCATCGCCGAGGATGCGGCCTTGGGCTCGCTGATTGAGGCGGCGGTCGACGATTTCCGCGTCGAACGGTTCGATTGTGCGGGCTGCCCGACGATCACCGTCGATCCGACGTCCTGCCCCGACGCCGTGGCCGGGCAACCTTACACCCAGTTGTTGTCCGGTTCCGGGGGAACTGGCCCCTATTCATTTACTGTCCTTCACGGAAGTCTCCCGCCGGGGTTGAGTCTGGTGGGTGATACGCTTTCGGGGTCAGCCATAGGCCCCATCGGCTCGTACGCCTTCACCATCCTGGCGACGGATGCCAACAATTGC
Source organism: Phycisphaerae bacterium (assembly GCA_035275405.1). Lineage (NCBI taxonomy): Bacteria > Pseudomonadati > Planctomycetota > Phycisphaerae > Phycisphaerae bacterium. Next base: position 405,574 of record DATEMU010000003.1, on the reverse strand, counting down.
ACCGGCGAGCGATCCTATTCCATCGCCGTAACGTGTCCGACAATCGCGCTCGCGCCGACCACGCTTTCCGCGACCTTCGTCAATCGAGACTACACCAAGACCATTACGGCGAGTGGAGGAATCGCTCCGTACAGCTACGGCCTGTCCGGCGGATCCTTGCCGCCCGGACTGACCTTATCTCCCGGCGGCGTGATCTCCGGCACGACGACACAGGCCGGGACATTCAACTTCATAGTGACGGCGACGGAATCGAACGGTTGCGCGGGCAATCGAGCCTATTCGATTGTCGTGCGTGTCAAGGCGGTCGAACCGTTTTGATTGACGAAAGAGCCCCGGCGCCTATGGCAGCGTCTACTCGCCGGCAAGATCGCCGACGAACCGCGCGACATCGTCTATGAGGTCGGCTGTGCGGCCGATGGGTTGGGCACTCGTTGCCATCCGATGGACAATCGCACTGCCGACAATCGCCCCGTCGGCGAAGCGGCAGACCTCGCGGACGTGGTCGGGACGGCTGATGCCGAAGCCCACCAGCACCGGCAACGACGATTCTGCTTTCAATGAACGAACTTCGTCGGCCAGCGCGGCGGGCAGGGCCGCCCTTTCGCCCGTCGTGCCCTGCACTGAAACGTAATACAGGAATCCGGTCGCGGCTTGCGCGATCCGGCGTCGCCGCTCGGGCGGAGTGGTCGGCGCGACGAGCATCGACAGCCGCAGGTTTTCTTTGGCCGCCGCCAACGCCAACGCCGGCGCTTCTTCCAGCGAGATGTCCGGGACGATGAGCCCATCGAAGCCGGCCATGTGCGCCTCCGCCGCGAACACCTCCACCCCCCGCCGGTACACGATCGATGCGGACACCATCGCCAGAAGCGGATAGGCGATTTGGGCGCGCACCGAGGCGACCATCTCGAATACGTCTTGAACCTTGATCCCGCTCGCCAGCGCCCGGGTGAAGGCCTGTTGAATGACCGGTCCATCGGCGATGGGATCGGAAAAGGGGATGCCCAGTTCGACGCCGCGAATCGGCAAGGTGTTCAGTCGCTGGAGGAGCGCCGCCGTAATCTCAAGGTTTGGATAGCCCGCCGCTATGAACGGCCACAATCCCGGTGGCCGGTTCGCGAATGCGGTATCGATGCGGTTGGTCGACGGATCAATGCCCAAGGTCCGTCCCTCGCAATCGCGCCACTTCGACACAGTCCTTATCGCCGCGGCCGGAGAGATTGACGACGATCGCCTGATCGCGCGGCATCGTCGGCGCAAGTTTCACCACGTGCGCGATGGCGTGCGCCGGCTCCAGCGCCGGGATGATCCCCTCCGTCCGGCTCAAACGCTCGAAGGCGTCCAGCGCTTCGTCGTCCGTCGCGGCCACGTACTCGACGCGCTTCGTCTGCGCCCAATTCGCGTGCTCAGGGCCGACCGCGGGATAATCCAAACCGGCCGACACCGAATGCACCGGCGAGGTCTGGCCGTCGTCGTCCTGAAGCACGAGCGTCTGCATGCCGTGCAGAACACCCGGCCGTCCGCGGGAGATCGTCGCACTGTGCCGCCGGTCCAGCCCCTCCCCCGCCGCTTCCACGCCGATCAATCGAACCGGATCGTCGAGAAACGGATAAAAAATACCCGCCGCATTGCTCCCGCCCCCGACGCACGCCACCACGACATCCGGCAGACGGCCACGCGCCGCCAGGATTTGCTGCCGCGTCTCGCGGCCGATGACCGACTGCAACTCGCGGACGATCATCGGAAACGGGTGCGGGCCCATGACCGAGCCGATGACGTAGTGCGTATCGCCCACGCTGGCGATCCAGTCCCGCAGGGCCTCGTTGATCGCGTCCTTGAGCGTCCGCTGGCCGGCCTCGACGGATACGACTTTCGCCCCGAGCAGCTTCATCCGGTAGACGTTGAGGGCCTGCCTCCGAACATCCTCGGCCCCCATATAGACGACGCAGTCGAAGCCCAGCACCGCCGCCGCCGTCGCCGTCGCCACGCCATGCTGCCCCGCGCCGGTCTCGGCGATGAGGCGGCGCTTGCCCATCCGCCGGGCGAGCAGCGCCTGGCCCAGCGTGTTGTTAATCTTGTGCGCGCCGGTGTGGTTCAGGTCTTCGCGCTTGAGGTAGATCGCCGCGCCGCGGAGTTCGTTCGTGAGCCGCGCCGCGTGATACAAGGGGCTAGGGCGACCGACATAGTCCGCGAGATAGCGCTCCAGCTCGCCCCAATACCCCGCGTCGAGCTTTGCCGCTTTGTACGCGTCGTCAAGTTGCCGCAGCGCCGCCATGAGCGTCTCCGGCACGAACTGCCCCCCATAGGGGCCGAATCGACCGCCGGCGTCCGGCAGGGCGCTGAGTTGCGATGTGGTATCCGACATTCAAGCCTCGAAAGTACGCCCCCATAATAAGTTGCGTCCGGTCTTCCCGCCAAATCCTCCGGAGGAAAATGCTTTCTGCACCCCCCCACGGCCGATACAATACCACCATGCCTACCAGCCCATTTGATACCGCCGAAGGATTCAGCTCGCCCGTCGTCCGGCAGATCTCCGTCTTCCTTGAGGACCGCGTCGGGGCGCTGATGCGCCTGTTCCGCGCCTTTGAGGGCACGACCGTCAGCGTGGTGGGCATGTCTGTCGTCCACGCGGTGGACTGTGCCGTCGTCCGCCTGATCTGCGACCCGACCGACAGCGCGATCGACGTCCTCAAGCATCGCGGCTTTCCCATTAGCACCAGCGAGTTATTGGTCGTCGAGGTCCCCCACGGTCACGGCCTGATGTCCATCTGCTCGGCCCTTTTGGCCGGTGAGGTGAACATCGACTACGCCTATCCGCTCCTGGTCCGCCCGACCGGCAACGCGGCGCTGGCGATCCACACCGACAGCGTCGAGACCGCCGCCAACGTGCTGAAGAACCGCAAGTTCCAGGTGATGTCGGAAGACGAGCTGGGCCACGGGCCGGTACGGTAGGTTCTGGAATTACGAATTGCGAATAGCGAATGGCGAAAGCCGGTAGGGCGGGTTCCACCCGCCTATGCCGTAGGGTGGGCCGTACCCACCTTCTGATTTCCCAATGCCGTAGGCTTGGCCGTGCCTACACCCCGCTTTCACGATAGAATCGTTCACTGCCCGCGGGCGATTAGCTCAGTTGGTTAGAGCACCTCGTTTACACCGAGGGGGTCGGGGGTTCGAGTCCCTCATCGCCCAGTTAATTCGGGCTCCGCCGTTGCAATCGCGGTTCTCCCCAAATCAATCCTACGACGGCCCGCCGTAAACCAAGCACCCTCAATCTTAAACCCTTGGCTGAAAGGGCCTTAACCCCTGTTCCCCTAAATCCCTCACTTTTAAGGGAGCGCTGAGCAAGGATACATGTCAGAGAACAAAAGGAGGCGGAGGAGTCTCCGCCCTACGCAGTACTGGCCACGAGTCACTCAACAATGGCCACTACGGCTTCGGAGTTTCCGCGCGATGAAAATGATTATCAGCATTTTCAATCACTCAAGCCTCAAGCCCCAGGCCTCAAGCCGTCAATTGCGCTCGATTGCGCTCGATTGCGCATGAAAACTAATTCGCCGAGGTAATTCGCATGTCCAACGACGCCCAACAAGACAACTCTCGCTCTTCTGTCTTCGAAAAACTCCCGCCCGACCTCCGCCGCGCCGTCAACGTCGCCATCATCGAACACTGCCCGCCCAACTTCCGCGCCATCTGGATGCAGTTCGAGCTGGGCAAGTTCGGCGTCAGCTATTACGCCCTCTACCGCTACGCCCGCCGACTCCGCGACCGCGTCAACCTCGTCGAGGCGGCCGGTCTCGCCGCCGAGGACGACCCCGGTCTCGACGGCGCCATCCGCAAACTCGCCGACCGCCGTCTCTTCGAACTCCTCCTCAACTCCGACGGCGCCGAACTCAACAAGGAAATCGCCGCGCTCCTCGCCTCCCACGACCGGTCCGTAAGGACAAAACTTCACGACCGCCGCCTCGCCGAAGAATCCCACCGGGCCCGCGCCCGCCTCGATCACGACCGCGACCACCTCCGCCTGAAGGCCGAGGCCCTCGAAGTGATGCGCCAACGACACCTGCGGTTGCTCAAAGAGGGCCCCGATCGCTCTCCTCCCGCCCCTCAATCCCTTAATCCCTCAGTCCCTCAATCCCTTGATCTTGCCCCACCCCTCCGTCTGGCTTGCAGCAACGACCGCGCCGAAGCTGACGCTACCGACGCTGAGCCTCGATCTTCGCCATAACGCCCGGCTCGACCTTGAGCAGTTGCGACTCGACGAGGCGGGGAATCAGGTCGGCCCAGACCGGCTCTTTGGCGAAGACTTCCTTGAAGAGGGGCAGTGCTTCGTCGACGTGGCCGGAGTTGGCGAGGGAGACGGCGCGCCAGAAGGGGATCTCGATGATGTGCGGGGCGTCGGTCTGCGCCGCGGTGTATTCCTTCGCGGCTTGGGCGAAGTCGTTTTTCTCAATGGCAAGGTCGCCGGCGTTCATGTGCAGGTAGGCCCGTTGCAGCTTGACGAGGCGGCGCAGCTCGACGAGCGGCTGGGGGTGATCCTCCACGCGAAGGTCGAAGCGGCGGTCGGCCCAGGGCTTGCCCGTGGATTTCGCCGCGACGACGACAAGCGCCGCCGATTGGCGGCCGCGGATGTCGCCGCCCTCCGCCTCGGCGGCCTCGAGCGCGACGAGCATACGTTCCACCAGATCGCCTTTGGCCTCGCGGTAGGCTTTGGCCATCGCGGGCCAGATGCGCTCGTTGGCCATCAGGTTGGCCTGCACGGAAAACTGCTCGTCCTTGCCCAGCACGTGACCGGCGGGCTGGATGCAGCGCTTACCGGTGTGGACGGTGACTTTGCCGTTTGCGTCGACCATCGCGACCTGGCGGACTTCGCGACCCTCATCGCCCGCGACGAGCGCGGTCAGCGTATCCGGTGCGCTGCGGCCGAGGCGCATCATCTCCAGGCCCAGCGGCCCGTACGCCGGATCGACCATCGATTGCGTGGCGACCGCCCCGACGCCTGCCTCGGCCCAGGGCACGACGCTGCCGACGCTGAACCAGTGCGACTGGACGGCCACGCCCATCTCGCCGGTCGCCGGGTCGCGGGCTACGATCGAGTAGGTGCTGACCGGTCGCCGGGGCAGGGGCGGCGGGGCGGCGACGAGGGGCTGGGCCGCGGCCTGCAACAGGGTGCAGGCGGCCAGACCGGAAAGGACTACGACCTTTGTGCGATGTCTCCGTTGAAGGTAGGGGTTCTGGGGTGGCACGGTCTGACCGCGAAGCGGGCAGGCCGTGTTGGAGATGTGCACCACGGCCTCGCTGCTGCGAGACCGTGCCACCCGAACTGGCAATTGAGACGAACGGCAAGTGTTGCGTGTGGCGGCTCGGGATGGTGCGGATTTATTATGATTTTTCATGGGGAAGGTCCTCCTGGGGCGTTCTTTTTCAGCGGGGTGGGGCGGATTCGGCAACACACAGGCCGGATTGACTTTACCGCGATTCCGGGCGATAATATAGTGTGGTAGTGCGGATTGCTGCCCACTGCGCTGCGGGCTTTTTGACGGCCTGACGCGACTCACCATGGGCGACCCACCAGTGCGATCCGTGGACAGACCCGCCGGCCCTGGAGGCACCGTGAAGACGTTCCGGCATCCTGAGATCAATCAGCTCGCCCACGAGCTGGCCCTCTCACCGGCTCGCCATCGGCTGCGGCAGATTGCCGGCATCGCCCGGGCGATCGAACTGGTCGATCCGGAGCGCGACTACCCGTACTCCTTCATCTGCTTCACGATCACCGGTTACCGACCGCGGCGCCGGTCGGAGGATGCCGTCCTCTCCGGCGAGCCCCTGCGGGCCGACCTTGTTGAATTGATGAGCCAGTTGACGGCCGCGTGCCCGATTCCGATCGAGGCGGCGGACGGCCCGCTGTACGACGTCGAGGCGCTCGCGCAGCGTTTCAATGTCTCCACCAAGACGATCTCTCGCTGGAAACTTCGCGGTCTGGCCGGGGCATGGTATGCGTCGGCCGACGAGAAGCCGCGCCTGGCGTTTACCGGCCGCATGGTGCAGCAGTTCGTCGCCCGTCACCTGGATTTCGTTCGCCGCGGTTCGGCGTTCGCGGTCATGGGGGATGAGGAGCGGCGGCGGATCATCGAGCGGGCCCGCGTGCTGATAGCTTCCAACCGACCCTCGCTCCATGCGCTCACCCTGCACCTCGCCAAGGAAACAGGCCGCGCGGCGGAGACGGTTCGCCTGACGATCCGGCGTTTTGATCGCGACCATCCGGACCAGGCCCTGTTTGATTGCAGCGAGCAGCCCCGCGCCGTGGACGAGGCGGCATTGGTCCGTGCGGCGTTCGTGGCGGGGGCGTCCATTCCGACGCTGGCCGCGCGGTTCGCCAAGCGCGAGAGCGAGATTCGCCGGTTGCTGGATCGGGCCCGCGCGGCCGAATTAGCCGCCACGCCGATCGCATACGTCCATAACGAGACCTTTGATGCGCGGCACGCTGAGAAACAAATCCTGAACGGCCCCGCCCCGCTGGCGGCGGACGGCCGGTCGGCGACCGACGCGATGCTGGCGCGGACGCCCGGCGAGATGCCCGTCTATCTCCAGGAGCTGTACCGGACGCCGCTCTTATCGCGAGAGGAGGAAGTCGATCTGTTCCGACGGATGAACTTCCTGCTCCATCAGGCGGAGTTGCTCCGCCGCAAGATCGCCGCCGCGCCCGAGGCAGCATCGGCCACCGACATTCATGCCGTCGAAGTGAAGCTCGAAGCGGCGAACGGCCTCAAGGGCCGTATCGTGCAGGCCAATCTGCGACTGGTCGTCAGCATTGCCAAGCGCCACGTCTTCGGCCATCCGGCGATCAACCTGTTTGAACTGATCAGCGATGGCAATCTCTCGCTGTTCCGCGCCGTGGAGAAGTTCGACTACGCCCGGGGCTTCCGCTTCAGCACCTATGCGACGTGGGCCATCACCCGCGGCTTTGCGCGAAGCGTGCCCGACGAGATTTCGCATGCCGATCGCTTCCAGACGGGTTGCGAGGAAGTATTGGCGACGACGGGCGAGTGCGATGAAGAGGCGGCGCCTGCGGTGGAGTGTCTCAGACTCGCCCTGGCGGACGGCTTCAAGACGCTCGAACCTCGGGAGCGCGTCATTCTCCAGCGACACTTTGGTTTGGAAGGCCCGCCTGACGGCCAAACGCTGGATGAGATCGGCCAGGAACTGGGTCTGAGCAAGGAGCGCGTCCGACAGCTCGAGGTACGCGCCCTGGCCAAACTGAGAGGCGCCATGGGCCCGCGCGCAGTCGAACTTCTGGCCGGTTGAAAGCAATCCCCAATAGCTGCTATTCGTCGTTCCCGAGTACCACGTCGGCGTGCGCCTGCGGTGCAGGCTTGCAGCGCGGGCAGGGTCGCCGCCCCGCCGCGACGGCTTTCTCCGCCGATTCGTAGATCACGAGATTGGAGGCGAAGACGCTGCGTCCGCAATCGCTGGCGGCGGAATGGAAGACCGCGCCGTTCTTCGTTCCCACGAACTGAACCTTGGCGGGATCCACCAGGTTCGGCACCTGAGGCCACGGGACCTTCGCCTCTTCCAGGGTCGCGAACTTCTGCTCGGACGACGCGGCGGCGGTCGGCTTGGGCGCCGGTTCGGACTTGGGTTTGGTTTCCTCGGCGGGCGCCGCATCGGGAGAGGCCGGCCGATCCGGGAACTGAATCGCCGGTTGGCGCATCTGATCCAGCTTGTCGTTGAGGTTGAGGAAGTAGTAGAGCACGGCGGCGATGCCCAGCAGGACGCCGATGACCGCGCCGCAAATCGCAATGCCTGCATGGCTGACGCGCTCGCGCGAACGCATGACGGGGTCTTCGTCGGCGCACAGCTTGATGGCGGCGACGAGTTCGTCGGCGCTTTGGTAGCGCTCCGACGGCTCGACAGCGAGGCAGCGCCGCAGGACCTCCTGCCCTTTGGCGGTCAGCCCCTTGATCCCTGAAAAATCCGGCGCCGGCGGATTCTGGTGCATGGCGACGAGCTTGGAGCGGGAATCGGCGTGAATCCACGGCCGGCCGCGCATCGCGTACAAAAGTACCAGCCCCATCGAGTAGATATCGCTGAGCGGGGTTGTGTTCTTGCCGCGGGCGGTCTCCGGCGCGATCCAGCCCAGGGAACCGACCGCCTTGCCGCGAAGCTTGGCGCTCGTCTCCTCGTGGCTCACGTCCGCGAGGCCGAAGTCCATCAGCTTGAGGTGCCCATGATCGTCAAACATGAGATTGCCGGGTTTGACGTCGCGGTGGATGATCCCGCGCTTGTGCGCCAGGGCCAGCGCCTTGACCGGGCCGACCATCCAGTCGAAGAGTTGCCGCGGCGGGATCGGGCCCATCCGCTCGACGAATTCCTTGAGCGTGCCGCCTTCCATCAATTCCAGGGCGAGGAAGACCTGTCCCTGGTCCTCGGCGACTTCGAAGATCGAGACGACGGCGGGGTGTTGCAGCTTGGCGACGGCCCGCGCTTCCTGCATGAACAGATCGGCGGAGAGGCCGCCGATGTGGCCGCTGCCCTTATCCTTATTGGTCTTCGTCAGGATTTTCAGCGCGACATCGCGCTTGAGCTTATCGTCGTGGCCGCGCCAGACGACGCCCATGCCGCCCTGGCCCAGGATGGAAAGCACCTTGTAGCGACCGAGAATCTGGCCCGCCCAGCTTGTATCGATCGCGATCGACCGCGAACCGGCCGACGGCAGCGCGTCGCCGGGCAGCACGGCCTTGCCGGAATCCGACGGCGGCTCACTTTTGGCAACGACCGCCGCTTTGGCGCCGTTCGAGTCTTTCTCCACCGCGCGAAATTCAGTGCGGCAATGTCGACAAACCATTCGCCGGCCGAGGAGCCGTGCGGCGACTTTGTAGCCCTGCTTACACTCCGGGCAGACGACGGCCACGCGCCGATCCGGCGCCAAGTTTGCTTCATTTTGGACCGTCGGTTTCACGCTCGGCCGCGCCTCGGTAAAGAAGACCCCATTCTGATCTTATTCCTACAGCCCGGTGTCATTCCAGCGTCCATTCGGAAGGTTGCTTATAGGGCCCCGCTCAGGGTGTTGGGCGGGCTCCGTCCGCGGTTTAATCCAGATGGCGGGGCAACCCGCCCTACAACCGGCCACGAAGCTGCTTGAGAAAACCCTGGAGTACTGGTCGCGGCAGTGTCGGAAATCCGTAAGCGGTCAAATCCTCGGCGGCCATTTCATCCAGCATCGACATCGCCTGCATCCGATGGCCTGCCAGTTGATTGGCCACTTCGTCGGCCTGTTGAAGCTTTCCGCCGCTCATCGATTCGACAAACCGCACAATGAGCGAGGCGATGTGCCTGGAGGGCGGCGGCGGCGCCGACGATGCGCCGGTGGACGCCCGCTTGACGCCCTTACCCGGCATGTCGCCGGGGATCGATTTTTCGTGCAGGAGTTTCCACTGGTAGGCGGCGTCTTCCCGCGACGCTTTTTGGCGCTTCTTCTCCTCCTCATCGTCCAACGGCGCAAGGTCCAACTCGCCTTCATCGGGCGTCATTGGGCGGGGGACATAGTTGACGCCATTGCAGTGCGGACATTTCCCCTGCCGCCCCGCTGCTTCATCCGGCGCCTTGATCTGATGGTTGCAGTGATTGCAATGAAATTCGATGGCCATGTTTTTAGTGGCACAGGTTATTGACCTGTGTCGATTTTCAATTCTACGGCCGGCAGGGTCGCCCGCCGCCACAGCCGCATGTCGGCATTACCCGCTGGCCACTTCCCGGCTCTTCCTCGCCCGCCAGACGAATCGTACCGGCACCTCCTCGAAGGGTAAAGTTTCGCGAATCCGGTTCTCCGCGAACCGCCGGTACTGCTCCCGCACGATCGCGGGGTTATTCACAAACAGCACGATCGTCGGCGGGCACGTGCTGATCTGCGTCGCATAGTAGATTTTAGGCTGCGCCCCGTGCTTGCTGGCGACCGGCTGATAGGCCGCCAGCGTCTCCTCGATGGCCCGGTTGAGCTGCCCCGTCGTGACGCGCTGCCGGGCCTGTTTGAAAAGCCCCTGGGCGGTCTCGATGGCCGCGCGGATGTTCTTGCCGACCGTCGCCGTCGTAAAGGCGATCGGGGCGGTCGCCATGTGGGGCATGACTTTCGTCAGGTATTCGCCGTAATCCTCGGCCCCCGCGCGGCCCTTGGCGAGGTCCCACTTGTTCACGACGATGACGCACGGTTTGAATTCGTCGATGACGATCCGCGCCAGCTTCTTGTCGACGTCGCTGATGTCGGCGGTGGCGTCGATGAGAAAGAGTACGACATCCGCCCGGCGGATCGAAGCCAGCGCCCGCGTGTAGCCGTAGAACTCGACGCTGCTCTTGAGCCGCGCCTTCTTGCCGACGCCCGCGGTGTCGATGGCGACGAACGATTGACCGGCCATTTCGAAGCGAACGTCGATCGAATCGCGCGTCGTGCCGGGCACCTCGCTGACGATCACCCGCTCCTCCCCCGCTAGCGCGTTGATGAACGTGCTCTTGCCGACGTTGCGTTTGCCGATGATCGCCACCCGCATGACCGGCGCGACCGGCTCCTCGCCCGCCTCATCGCCCAAGCGCTCGATGATCGTCTCCAGGAGTTCGCGCCGTCCCCGTCCATGAAGGGCGGAGACACAAATCGGCTCGCCGAAGCCGAGCTTGATCAGCGAGCCCGCCTGCAACTTGTGCTGGTCGATGTCCGCCTTGTTGGCGACAAGGAGTACGGGCGCCTTGGGCTGTTGCGCACCACCTTTACCGCCGCGCAGCAACCGCGCCACTTCTGAATCCAGCGGTGTGATCTCCTGCTGAACATCCACGACGAAGAGGATGAGCGACGCACCCGAGATCGCCAGTTGAATCTGCTGTTCGACATGCGCCGTCAGGTCGTCCGCATCCTCGATCCCGTACCCGCCGGTATCGATCAACTCGAAGTAGCGATCGTCCACCTCGCAGACGGCGGAGACGCGATCCCGCGTCACCCCCGGCGTCGGATCGACGATGCTGATCCGCCTGCCGGCGAGGGTGTTGAGGAGGCTGCTCTTGCCGACGTTGGGCCGGCCGACGATGGCGACGATGGGGAGGGACATGGGGGCATTCTATTGGAAAACCGAGCCGGCGGCCTATCCTGCTGGTTTGCCCCCACAATCAGGAATAACTTGGTGAGTATTGGTGTTCATAAGCTGGCGAAGACTCCATTATTTTGGTGCTCGAATCGGGGTCCAGCCAGTTCGGAGAAACATAGTGGTCGGAATCTTGCGAATTCTCATGCTTGGAGCGGTTGCCACTGGGCTGCTATACAACGCCAACTTGCGCGCGCAGTGCCAGTATGATTGGGCTTCTGAGTTCCACGATCTTGGGCCAACCCCGAGTAACGTTCGCGCCATGATCGTCTTCGACGACGGTTTCGGGCCCGCTCTTTATGCCGCGGGAAGTTTTTACGATCCTCACGTCGGTACCGCCTACCTCGGAAAGTGGAGCGGCACCGAGTGGCAGAGTCTCGGAGATGGTCCGGTCGGAGGATTTGAACCCGTCGTCGCTCTCGCCGTCTTTGATGATGGAACGGGTTCGGCGCTGTACGCAGGCGGTGATATTACGTATGCCGGCGGCATTGAAATGCGCGGGGTATTCAAATGGAATGGAAAGACGTGGTCACATGTCGGAGATGGGCTCCGGTCGGTCGGTGCCCTCGCCGTCTTCGACGATGGCCACGGCCCGGCGCTCTACGCCAGCGCACGTATGAGTTCGAATTTCAAGTTGACGATAGTGAAGTGGACCGGGACGAGCTGGGAATCTCTCGTCGAAGCCGAAACGATGGGCTTCGGTGCCATGACGGTGTTCGACGACGGGACGGGGCCCTCTCTTTTCGTGGCCAGTAGCCGCACCAATGTTGGGGGGGTCAGTGTCCGGAACATTGCGAAGTGGGACGGGGCGGCGTGGAGCAGTGTCGGTGAGGGACCGCTTAACGGCACGAACGGCCAGATTCGATGTCTTTATTCTTTCGATGATGGATCGGGGCCAGCGTTATACGTCGGCGGCGATTTTACGGAGGCGGGCGGGTTCAGCGGCAACCGAATTGCCAAATGGAACGGCAACGCATGGTCGGCACTCGGCAGCGGCATGGACGATAGGGTGAATTCCCTTTGCAGCCATGATGACGGTACCGGTCCAGCCCTTTATGCGGCCGGCACATTTGTTGCTGCAAATGGGAATACTGTCAGACGAATCGCCAAGTGGAACGGCAGCGATTGGCTGTCTCTTCAAAGCGGCCTTAACGCGTCGGCCCTGTCCTTATGTGAATACAATGACGGTACCGGCCCTGCGCTTTTTGTGGCCGGTAACTTTTATTACGCCGGTGGCGTTTACACCGCACACATGGCTCGATGGCGGCATTCAAAATGGTCGAGGCTTGGCAGCGGCGTAGAATACGGGCCATACGACTTTGGGGGAATCATCTATTCACTCAAGCGCTTTGATGATGGCCAGGGACCCGCCCTTTACGCCGGGGGCGATTTTCTATGGGCGGGAGGTCTGAGGGTCAATCACATTGCGCGTTGGGACGGTGAAGCGTGGTCGTCGCTTGTCGGCGGGCTCTCGGAAGAGCATTCCGTTGCGTACGCGGTTGAGACTTTTGACGATGGATCGGGTTCCGCGCTCTACGTTGGCGGGGATTTCGAAAGTGCAGGAGGAATCTCCGCAAACTCAATTGCCCGATGGGATGGAACAACGTGGACGCCGCTCTCGAGCGGCGTCACCGGTCTGGGGAATGAAGTGCGATCACTGGCCGTATACGACGACGGAACTGGGCGCGCACTCTACGTCGGCGGGAGTTTCGCTTTTGCCGGTGGTTTGGCGGCCGACAAAATTGCGCGCTGGGATGGTAATGCGTGGTCCGCCGTCGGCGAAGGATTCCAGGGCGACAACCAAGGCAACGACGAGTTTCAGGGTGTCCGCGCTCTGGTCATTCATGACGACGGGACCGGTTCCGCCCTTTACGCCGCCGGAAACTTCAACAGTTCGGGCGCCACACCCATTCTCGACATCGCCAAGTGGAAGGACGAAACGTGGACGCCCGTCGGCGGCGGCATTCCCGGCGATTACGCCGAGGTCTGGGCCCTTGCGGTGTTTGACGATGGCGATGGCCCCGCCCTCTACGCTGGCGGTTTCTTCACGCAGGCCGGAAACGCGGCAGTTAACAGCCTCGCCCGATGGAAGGACGGCGAGTGGTCGGACGTGGGCGGCGGTGTACAGTACTCAGGTTGGGACTTTGGTATTGTCACGGCGTTAAGCGTCTTTGACGACGGGAACGGACTCGCGCTCTACGTCGTCGGCCTCTTTGACTCCGCGGGGCCGCTGGCCACGCACAACATCGCTAAGTGGGACGGAGCCGAATGGTCCGTACTCGAAGGAGGAATTGGAGGAGACGAGTATTCGAACCCGGTCTATGCGATGACTGAATTCCCGGATTCTCTCGGCCCGGCGCTGTATGTCGGAGGCTTCTTCAGTCGAGCGGGGGACAAAGAGTCGTTGGGGATCGCCAAGTGGTCACTTCACGGACCGAAGCCCGTCATCACACGACATCCGGTCACTCAAATTGTCTGCGCCGGAGAACCTACGAGCCTTTCCGTCAAAGTGACTGGCCGTCAGCCTCTCGGGTACCGATGGCGGAAAAACGGTGTATTGATGGAGGGCGAGGACCACCGCCACGTTCATTTTGGGCGCGTGGTTCGAACCGACGCCGCGCGCTACGACGTAACCGTAATGGGTCCGTGTGGCGAGACGCAAAGCTACGACGCTTTTCTTTATGTCCTTTCTTCGAACACCGGTGACGGGGACTTGAATGACACGTCCGATGGCGCCGATCTTCAGCGGTTCGTCGATTCCATCCTCAACCGCGGTCCGATGACACGCGGCTATTGTGCGTACGATATGAACGACGACGGCGCCGTCGATGCATCCGACGTGCCGTTGTTCGTCGATAGACTCCTCATCCAGTAGGAGACTGCGTGGCGGCGTCTTTACGGAGCCGCCTTCCCCGCGCACGGCCCAAACTGCTCCGCCTCCGTCGAATGCGCCAGCGCCGCTGTCTCGTCCGAGCCGCCGGTGATCAGCGTAGCAATCTCGTCGAAGTAGCCCGTGCCGACGAACTTCTGGTGCGTCGTCGCGGAGTAACCATACTTCTCGGCGCACTCGAACTCGCGGGACTGCAGGCGGGCATACGCCGACATCCCCTCGGTCTTGTACTCGCGGGCCAACTCGAACATTGTCAGGTTCAAGGCGTGGAAGCCCGCCAGGGTAATGAACTGGAACTTGTAGCCCATCGCCCCCAGCTCCCGCTGGAACCTGGCGATCGTCGCGTCGTCGAGCTGGGCCTTCCAGTTGAACGATGGCGAGCAGTTGTACGCCAACAGCTTGCCGGGATACTTCGCATGAATCCCCTCGGCGAATGCCCGCGCCTCCTCCAAATCGGGATGTGCCGTCTCGCACCAGACCAAGTCCGCGTAAGGGGCGTACGCCAGCCCGCGGGCGATCGCACAATCCAGCCCGCCGCGCAGGCGGAAGAACCCCTCGACCGTCCGCTCGCCGGTCAGGAAGGGATGATCCCGTTCGTCACTATCGTTGGTGATGAGCTTGGCGCTGTCGGCGTCGGTCCGGGCGACGATGATCGTCGGCACGTCGAGAATGTCCGCCGCGAGCCGCGCAGCGATGAGCTTCTCGATCGCATGGCCCGTGTGCACGAGGACCTTGCCGCCCATATGGCCGCATTTCTTGGCCGACGAAAGCTGGTCCTCGAAGTGCACGCCCGCCGCGCCGGCCTCGATCATCTCCTTCATCAATTCGAAGGCGTTGAGATTGCCGCCGAAGCCGGCCTCGGCGTCGGCGACGATCGGTGCGAACCAGTACGTTCCGTTCTTGCCCGCCGAATGCGCGATCTGGTCCGCCCTCATGAGCGCGGCATTGAGCCGCCGCACGAGAGTCGGGACGCTGTTGGCCGGGTACAGGCTCATGTCCGGATAGGTCTGACCGGAGAGGTTGGCGTCGGCCGCGACCTGCCAGCCACTCATGTAGATGGCCTTGAGACCGGCGTGGATTTGCTGCACGGCCTGGTTGCCGCTCATCGCCCCGAGCGCGGCGATGTACGGCTCGCTGTGCAGAAGCTTCCACAGCCGCTCAGCGCCCAGCCTTGCGAGCGTGTGTTCCACGACGACGGTCCCGCGCAACCGCATGACATCGGCCGCCGAGTAGGGGCGAATGATCCCGCGCCAGCGTGCATCAGCTTTCCACTGCCGCTCCATCGCCGCCGCCTCATCTCGTGTATCGCGAATCATTTGAGTCCCTCCCAAGTGTGGAACAGGTTATTAGCCGGTTCGTTAATCCAAGTACTCGTACGCCGGCAGCGTCAGGAAATCCGCCAGTTCATCCGCCGTGGACAACCGGTCGAACAACTCCGCCGCCCGCTTGAAACAGCCGTTATCGAAACGCGACGCCCCCAGCGCCGCGCGGATCTTCGCCAATTCCTCTTCCATGACCTTGCGAAACAGCTCCGCTGTCACCCTTCGCCCGTCGGTCAGCGTGCCGCCCGCGTGGTGAATCCACTGCCAGATCTGCGTCCGCGAGATCTCCGCCGTCGCCGCATCCTCCATCAGGTTGTAGAGCGGTACGCAGCCGTTCCCGCCCAGCCACGCCTCGAGATATTGCACGCCGACGTTTACGTTTGTCCGCAGACCGGCTTCGGTGATCTCCCCGCACGGCACGGCGAGTAGGTCCACCGCCGTCACGTTTACGTCCTCGCGCAGCCGCGCGATCTGATTCGCCGTCGGCATCTTCGCGTTGAACACTTGCATCGCGATCGGCACGAGTCCCGGATGCGCGACCCACGTGCCGTCGTGACCGTCGCCTGCCTCTCGCTCCTTGTCGGCACGGACCTTGGCGAGGGCCGCCTCGTTTGCCGCCGGATCGTTCTTGATTGGAATCTGCGCGGCCATGCCACCCATCGCGTGCGCCCCGCGCTGGTGACACGACTTTATCACGTGCTGCGAATAGGCCCGCATGAAGGGCACGGTCATCGTCACTTGCGCACGGTCGGGCAGGACGTAATCCGGCCGGCGGCTGAACTTCTTGATGAAGCTGAAGATGTAGTCCCAACGACCGCAGTTGAGCCCCGCGGAATGGTCGCGCAGTTCGTACAGGATTTCCTCTGTCTCAAACGCGGCGAGGATCGTCTCGATCAGGACCGTGGCCTTGATTGTCCCCCGCGGGATGCCGAGCGTTTCCTGGGCCATGACGAAAACGTCATTCCACAACCGCGCCTCCAGATGGGATTCCAGCTTGGGCAAATAGAAGTATGGCCCGGTGCCGCGGTCGAGCAACTCCCGTGCGTTGTGGAAAAAATACAGCCCGAAATCGAAGAGCCCGCCGATGATCGGTCGGCCGTCGACGAGGACGTGTTTTTCCGGCAGGTGCCAGCCGCGCGGACGGACGAAGAGCACCGCGGTCTGGTCGTTCAACTTGTAGTTCTTGCCCTCCGGGCTGACATACGAGATGCGCCGCCGCACCGCGTCGCACAGGTTGATCTGCCCTTGAAGTGTGTTGTCCCACGTCGGGCTGTGGGAATCCTCGAAATCCGCCATGAAGACCTTCGCCCCGCTATTCAGGGCGTTGATGACCATTTTGCGCTCGACGGGCCCCGTGATTTCGACGCGGCGGTCTTCGATCTCTTTTGGAATCGAGGCGATCCGCCAATCCCCTTCCCGGATGGTGCGCGTTTCGGGCAGGAAATCCGGCATTCGTCCGGCGTTTATCTCCGCCTGGCGACGCCGGCGTTGCTCAAGCAATTGATTGCGCCGGTCCGAGAACGCGCGATGCAGCGAGGCGACGAACTCCAGAGCCTCGGGCGAAAGAATCGCCGCGTATTCCGGTGTCACGCGCCCGTTGATGCGCACGCCTGCGTCTCTGCTCGCTTGTGCCGTGGCCGCCATGCCGCAGCTCCTTCTTTCCAAAAAACACGAATCCGGGGACCTCGCGCGTACGAAACCCCCACCCATCCCCTCCACGGAGACCTGACGAACACCTGTCTGATCCTTACCGGAAGTGTAAGTATTTGACAAATCAATCATTTCAATAAATAATATTAGTAATACTAATAGTTGAGGAGCGCCCGCCATGCCGACCCGAACCGCCACCCACTACTACAAACAGAACCGCCTGCAACAACTGCGGGGCTTTTGCTACGCCGCCCAGGCGGGCAGCGTCTCCCGCGCCGCGCAGCGGATGGACCTCACCCAGCCCTCCGTCTCGCTTCAAATCCAGGCCCTGGAACGCGAATTTCACGCCACGCTCTTCGCCCGACGCGGACCGAAGATCACGCTCACCGCCGACGGTCAGGCCCTCTTCAAGCTCGCCGCCCCGCTCGTCGAGGCCATGGATTCCCTCCACGAGGCCTTCACTGCCCGGCACGATCGCGTCGAGACCGGCCGACTCGACATCGCCGCCGGCGAAGCCACGATCCTCTATGTCCTGCCCCGCTTTGTGCAGCGCTTTGCCCGGGCGCACCCCCGCGTCGAGGTGAAGCTGCACAACGTCCCCGGCCGCGATGGGCTGGCGATGCTCCGATCCGGCGACGTCGATTTCGCGGTTGGCTCGATGCTCGACCAGCCCGACGACATTATTTATCAGCCTTTGTTTACGTTTGATCCCGTGCTTATTACCGCGCCCCGTCATCCGCTGGCCAAGCGTCGCGGCGTGACGCTGGAAGCCATCAGCCAATACCCGTTGATCCTCCCGCCCAAGGCCCTGACCACGTGGCGGCTCGTGGACGAGGCCTTCAAAAAGCGCGGGCTCAATTATGAGATTGGCCTGGAGGCCGGCGGATGGGAGGTCATCAAGAAATACGTGCAGATGGGCGTGGGCGTCTCGATCGTTACCAGCATATGCCTGACGGGCAAAGAGCGGCTCGCGCGAGTCCCGCTCAACGCCTATTTCCAGCGCCGCACGTACGGCGTCGTCACGCGCAAAGACCGCTTCCTCTCCCCGCCCGCCCGGCGGTTCATCGAGATCATGCAGCCGCAACGGACTAGACGGTAACAAATCGCTCAATTATGCCGCCAAGCCACGGTTGAGTTTGCTGCCCATTAAACGATAATGCCCCCATGTTCGAACAAGTCGCCATGATCGGCGACGGTCAGATGGCCACCGTCTGTTCCGTCATGCTCGCGGACCGCGGCGTCCGTGTCCGCCTTTGGGGCAACGACCGGCAGAACGTCGAGGCCATGAAGGCGACGCACGAGAACCGGCGCTATCTGCCGGGGCTGAAGATCCCCGATCGGGTGTCCTTCACGACGGATGCCGCGGCGGTTTTCGCGAACGCGGAGGTCGTCGTCTCGGCCGTTCCCTGTCAGTTCATGCGCAGCGTCTGGCAGCGGATCGCCCCCGCATTCCCGCGCGGCACGCCCGTCGTCAATGTCGCCAAGGGCATCGAAAACGAAACACTGATGCGGCCCAGTGAGATCATTCGCGAGTGCGTCGGGCCCGTGTCCGTGACCGCTCTGAGCGGGCCCAGCATCGCCGCGGAACTGGCCCGCTGCATGCCCGCCACCGTCGTGGCCGCGAGCGACGACCTCGAACTTGCCCGCAATGTCCAAGAGACCTTTTCTTCGCAGTGGTTCCGCGTCTACACGAATGACGACCTGCTGGGAGTCGAGATCGCCGGCGCGGCCAAGAACATTATCGCCCTGGCCGCGGGCATCATCGACGGCCTGAAGGCCGGGGACAACGCCAAAGCCGCTCTGCTTACGCGAGGTCTCGTCGAAATAACCCGCCTCGGCGTCGCCATGGGGGCCCAGCACGACACCTTCGCCGGTCTCGCCGGTCTGGGCGATCTCGTCACCACCTGCGTCTCGCCACTGGGCCGCAATCGCTCGGCCGGTCAGCTCATCGGCCAGGGCCGCAAGGTCACAGACGTGATTGGGTCGACGCCATCGGTCATCGAGGGCATCCCCACGACGAAGAGCGTCCACCAACTTGCCCAGCGGCACGGCGTGGAAATGCCCATCACCGAGGCGGTCCACGGCGTGCTCTTCGAAGGCAAGGAAGTGATCGCGACACTGACCGAGTTGATGACCCGGAGACTCAAGGGGGAGGTCTAAATTCGAAGGGCCATTACCCCGGATAACTACTTCGCGCAAATCGGCGGTTGGCGATGATGATGCGACGTGGCCTCCTGGTAGGCGTTGGCGATCTGGAGTACCCGCCCCTCGCCGAAATGCGGGCCCATCAATTGCAACCCGATCGGCAGGCCTGACGCAGTAGATCCGCACGGAATCGAGATCGCCGGGATACCCGCGAGGTTCGCGGCGCAGTTGTAGATATCCGCGAGGTACATCGCCAGCGGGTCATCCGCTTTCTCGCCGAGCTTAAACGCCGGCGTCGGCGTCGTCGGCGAGAGGATTACGTCGCACTTTTTGAAAGCCTCGACGAAGTCGCGCTTGATGAGCGTCCGTACCTTAAGGGCCTTGAGGTAATACGCGTCGTAATACCCGCTGGACAGCGCGAATGTCCCCAGCATGATCCGCCGCTTGACCTCCGCGCCGAAGCCTTCCTCGCGCGACGCGCTATACAGATCAATGTAGTCGGTGGGATTCGCGGCTCGATGGCCATAGCGGACACCGTCGAATCGCGCCAGGTTGCTCGACGCCTCCGCCGTGCAGACGAGGTAATAACACGCGATGACGTACGGGCTGTGCGGCAGCGAGATTTCAAAGACCTCCGCCCCCAGCTTCTTGTAAACCTCAATCGCCGCCTCAACCGCTTGGCGCGTCTCCGGGTGCAATCCCTCGCCGAAATACTCGCGGGCAAAGCCGATCCGCATCTTTCCAACCGGCTCATCCAGCATCGCGACGTAATCGGGCACCGGTTCGTCGACGCTCGTCGAATCGCGCGGATCGCGACCGGCGATCGCACGCATTAGCTCCGCCACGCCCCGAACATCCACCGCCGCCGGCCCGATCTGATCCAGACTGCTGGCAAAGGCGACGAGCCCGTAGCGCGAAATGCGTCCATACGTGGGCTTCAACCCGCACACACCGCAAAACGATGCCGGCTGCCGCACCGACCCGCCGGTCTCACTACCCAGCGAATACGGGACCATCCGCGATGCAACGGCCGCGATCGATCCGCCGGAAGACCCACCCGGTACGCGCTCGGGATCCCAGGGGTTTTTCGTCGTGAAAAACCCGGAGTTCTCGGTGGAACTGCCCATGGCGAACTCATCGAGATTGGTCTTGGCGACAATGACCGCCCCGGCCGCGTGCAGTCGCTCTATGGCATGCGCGTCGTAGGGCGAGCGATAATTCGCCAGGATCTTCGACCCGCAGGTCGTTGTTCCCGCGGCGGTGCAGATATTGTCCTTCACCGCAATGGGCGCGCCAAACAGCGGCCCCGACTTCTGGGGCTGTCCATCGAGCGCCGCCGCCCGCCGCTTCGCATCATCGTCGAGCGTGCTCAGGCAACATCGAAGCTGTGGATCGACCCGCGCGATCCGCTCCAGCGCCGCGCCGATTTGTTCGGTAGCCGAGCCGCTCATGCCGTCTCCTGATCCAGCACCTTCGGCACTTTGAAATACGGCGGCGCCGGCGACGGAGCGTTGGCCAGGGCCTTTTCCACGCCAAGCGACGCGGCGGGTACGTCGTCCGCCAGGACATTGCACACGTCCAGCGGATGCGCCGTCGGCTCCACGCCGGTCACATCGACCTCGTTCAACTTCTCAACGTATTCGAGAATCCCGCCGAGCTGCGCCCCGAAGCGCGCAATCTCCTCCTCGGACAATTTCAACCTCGCCAAGTGGGCGATATGCCGGACTTTTTCGGGGTCTATCTTCGCGGACATGGGCGCCAGTGTATCAGGCGCTGGCGGCTTGTGCCTCAGGCTTGTAATTCCGCTTCATCGGCTTGCTGATCAGCCCCATGCGGATCGCCTTGGTTGACACCTTGATTCGTACAATCTGCCCGTCGATAACCGCCCGCACCCGCTGGATGTTCGGTTTGAACTTCCGCTTCGTCTTGCCCGTCACCTTGGTGCCGACGCCGCCCAGGTACTTGGCCTTGCCGCGGTGGGTATACTGGCGGCCGGTGGTGGTTCGCTTGCCGGTAAAGTGACAGACACGGGGCATAATACACCTTCGATGCGGGATGTCCTAAATCGATTTCGAGCCCTTCACTATAGCCGATTCGCCAGCGTTTGCAAGGCGTCCAACAGCCCTTCTGGGCCCAGCACGACATCATCTGATTCGAGGCCCTGGGCTACGGCTGCTACGAAGAAACCCGTAATCCGCTCCACCTTTACTGGGGAAAGCACTTTCCGAACGCCACCAGCAGCTTTAATGGGCCATCCAGCCGAATCTTCCGCCGCAGCAGTGCCCACAGTACGTTTCTTTCCTTCCTCAGAAAGCCGATCCACGCTTGCGAGTCGGCGGTAACGTGCAGATCGGGCTGGCCGATATGCCCCTCTTTCACGCTGACCTTCTGTTCTTGAATCACGACCGTTGCCTGCCGCTGCTCACGGCCGGTGAAGGTGAAGTGGAAAGTGGCGTTCAATCCCGCCGACTTTCCCGGCTGGAAGACGTGCGGCACTGCGCTGAGGAAAACCCCTATGGTGTTCGGCCGCAGGCTGTTGCCTACGTGCTTGATTTTCTTGTGGGGGAACCGTTTCGCGACATGATCCTCAGCGTCGGAATTTTTGGTGACGTAAACCGTCTCTTCCTTCTCTTGAAGCGGCCGCACGATTTCTTTGATATGTGCCTTCCGATCGGTGATGTACGGTCCGATGACGTTTTCTCCCGCTGGGCAGACCGCCAGGCAGTAAGCCGCTTTGTAGTTCGCGCCGTAGGACAGGCTCTGCCACATCGAGGCCGACTCCGCATCGCTGACCCGACGGCGGTAGTCGCGGGCGTTTTTGCTGTCGGCTACCTGCTCGACCCAGTTGGTGAAGCCGCCCATGAACTCTCGGTAGTTATGGGTGTAACAGGCCGAGAAGCTAAAATCCCCTTCCGGCGAGATGGCCCCCACAGGACATGCGGCCACGCACAGTTTGCATTCCAGACAAGGGTTGTAATTGATCGGCTGGCTGGACTCTGAAACCTCGGCATCCAACAGGATGGTCCCCAACAGGATGAAATTGCCGAACTTCTCATGGATCACGTTGCGGTGAATGCCCATCATTCCCAGCCCTGCCGCCACTGCGACCGGCTTGTGTGACACGACCCAAACCTTGCCGGGGAACCGATCCATCTCCATCGGGAAGCCCATCGCTGGGTTCATTGCTCGGATTCCGCGGTCTTCCAGAGTCTGAACCACGCGCCGGGCAATGTCATTGACCTCATCCCCGCTATGGTGGAATTCATTATTGGAGACCGAGCGAGCCGGTGTCCGAATGGCCTCTCGATTCATGCAAACCACGAAGCTGATCAGTGTCTTAGTGTGGGGGAACGCCTGGAGAATGTTTTGGCGCTGATCGTCCAAAGCGGGTCTACCGATCTCCACAAATCCCACGTCATCGGCGCCTGCATCAAGAACCAGTTGCTTCAGCCAACTGGCATCCAGCGACTCCTTCTTCGGCGGATCGAAAGGTACGACCTTGAGGTGCATCCGCTGCACGGTCGGGTGTTCTTCGAGCTTCATGGCTGTCTCCTTGTTGTATATGCAACTATATGTGAAAAAAAAGTCACTTTGCTGCGGCCCCTTTGCTGACTCGCTTCATGGCTTGGTTCAACTGCTCTACGAACCCATCCCCAAAAACCTTCTTAACCTGCTGTTGCGCCTCGCTCCAGGCCGGAAGTGCCTTTTCCAGGAGCTTGCGTCCCTGCGTTGTCAGGCGAAAAGGCTGAGAGCGGCCATCCTCGTCGGGCACAACTTCCAGCCAGCCACGAGCCTTCATTCGTTCGACGTTGCGGCTGAGGGTGGAAACATCGAGATGGAGATGTTTGCAAACTTCAATGGGGCGAGCCGTCCCCATCTTGGCGGCGGCGACCAGAATATTCATCTGGCTGACCTTCAGGTCGAGCAACCGCATGGCATCGTCATAGATGTTGGTGATGACGCGATTCAGCATGCGTAGCCGAACGGCAACGCACTCACTGGCGACCTTGTTAATCATCGCTTGCATAGGCTCGGCTCCCACTTCATGCCGCCGTGATGTTATTGTATATACAAACTATTTGGTTTGTCAAGAGGGACACCGTAGTTCTCCGGCGGGAACCGGGCATTACGGTCTTTGCTTCTTTCTCGTAATCTAGCCCTCCGGCGGAACTTACAATCCTGGCAATTAACGCCCGGGGGGAGCGTTTGGCTAAGTGAGGTCTGATGGACGGCGAAGCGCTGTCGGCGGCGATCCTGGGAGCCCAGCGCGGCGATTCAGCCTGCCTGGACCGCCTGGTCGAGCACTTTGCGGGCCGAATCTTCGGCTTTCTCTACAGGATGACCGGCTCCCGGCAGGACGCCGAGGACCTCATGCAGGAGGTATTCGTCCGGCTGGTGAGGATGATCGGCGTCTACCAGCACGACGGTCGCTTCGAGGCATGGCTCTTTCGGATTGCGGCGAACCTGGCCCGCGACCGCGTCCGCAAGCTCGGCCGCTCGCCCAGGGTCCTGGCCCTGGTCGAGTCGGATGCCGAAAGCGCGCGGCACTCCGGCGTGACGTCGATGGACGATCTCGCCTCGGCGGAAGAGCCGGTCGACGCCGGGCTAAGGCGTGGAGAGGAAGCGGACGCCCTGCACGCGGCGCTGAACGAGCTGCCGGCCGCGGAACGAGAGACCATCATGCTGCGACATTTTTCGCAGATGACGTTTAGGGAGATCGCCGAGGCGACGGGTGTGCCGTTGGGGACGGCGTTGGCCCGAGGACATCGAGGCTTGGCGAAGTTGCGAGAAATCATGTGTGGCACCGGCTCTTAACCGGTGCGATGTCTGGAGACGGATTCGTGAACGAGCAGGAGCGACAACTCGGAGAGATCGAAGCCAACGAAGCGTGGCTGGCCCGTTTTGTCACTCCCGCTCCGTCGGCCGAAGCCGTTGCGCGCGCGAAACAGGCCGCCCGCCGCGAACTTGCGCGAATGCACGGTGGTGCGGGTGCTCGATCCTGGAAAGCCTGGCACGGGACGCTTGCCGCCGCCGCGGCGTTGGCCCTCTGTGTGACCGTCGGCTGGTATGCGATGAGGCATCAACCCGCGATGACGTCGATGATGATGGCGGAGGCGGACGTTCAGCCGCTTTGGCCCGAGATGACCCAACAGCAAACGACCGTGCTTGTCGCGATGGATGATGAGATTTCCGATTTAGAGGAATGGTCGTCCGACGAGTCGTGGAGCGCCGGCGGCGCCGACCTCTACTACGCTCTGGAAGAGGCGCTGGATGCGAATACGACGAGCCAGCCGAACCCGGCTACTCCCGCCAGGACCAGCCGATCGCGGGGCTGATTTTTCGAGGATGATCGATGCTCCAATATTCGAAGAAGATCGCCAATAGCGTTCTCCTCAGTGCGGTCTTGATGCTGACGTGGTTCATTCCGAATACGTCCGTCGCTCTTCAAGACCAACCGCCACCGGACGATCGCCGCGCTGACGACGGCCCGGATGGCCCTTCGCGCGCGGGTCCCGACGATCGTCGCTTCGGTCCGCGCGATGATCGACCGCGCGATCGCCTCCGCCGCTGGCGTGAAAACCGCGGGCCGGATGGCATGGGCCCCAACGACGGTCTTCCGCCGGAGATGATCGAACGCATCCTGGATATGCTGCGCGACAATTTCCCGGAATATCACGCGCGGCTGATCAAGCGGCGCGAACAGAATCCGGAGATGTTCAGGGGCGCCGTTCGGCGCATTGTCCCCATCTTCAAGGAATACATGCTCCTCAAGGACGAGAAGCCGGAACTGGCCGCCGGAATCATTGAGGAATTCAAGAATGAAAGGAAACTCGGCGATTTGTCGCGCCGCTATCGGGAAGCGGCCAAAGACCCCGCGGCGCAATCCGCCATTGCCGGGGAGATCGAACCCCTCGTCCGCCGCCAGATCGATCTGCACCACCAGCGCATGGCATTCCGGCTCGAACAATTCGAAAAACGCATCCAGGAGCAGCAGGCGGCGCTGGAACGACAACGAAAACACCATGAGGAGGCGGGATCGAAACTTGAAGAACAGGTCGCGCGGCGGGTCGAAGAGATCAAGAAAGGCGAGCTGCGCCGCCCCTTCGACCGTCGCGGCCCCGGCCCCGGCGGTCCCGACGGATTCGGCGAAGACCCCCCGCGCGGTCGCCACGGCCCGGATGATGGTTCACCCCGAGGACGCCGTGGCCCTCGCCCCGACCGGCCTGACGGCCCACCGCCGCAGGAAGACGCCATCCCCGACGAGGACTAGTCGCTAATCCAGCGACTTCATAAACGCCACCCCCGCCCCGCCTTCCGGGCTCGCGTAGGGCAGCAGCTTCCATCCGAAGAACTCCGGATCGCGGCCCGAGGCGACGCTGTGGCCGATGACGGTGCCCAAGACCGCGCCCATGACCACGTCGGAGAAATAGTGCTCGCGGTCGTCCAGGCGCTCGAGTCCCGCCAGTGCAGCCAGGCCGTAGAGCGGCACCCCGACGAGATGGCCATACGCCTCGTGCATCACGCTGGCCACGACAAAACTGCTGGAGGTGTGTCCCGACGGGAAGGTGCCGTACTCGCCATTCGGCGATTTGTCCCACGAAGCGGCTTGACCGACCATGACCGTCAAGCCGTTGATCGTCAGCGCGGAGAAGAGCGTCTTGCCCACTTCGTAGGTCTTATCGTTGCAGGTCTGCTGCCCCAGCAAGTACCACGCCCCGGCCAGCGCGAAATGCGTGCCGGGATTGCCGATGGCCCCGAAGGCGTCGCGCCAGTCGCTGCTGTTCATGATGTGGTCGGGGGCACGGAAGTCGTTGTTTCGATTGAAGCGATGTTCCACCGTGTCGTCCGGACCGGTCTCCTGGATCGCCAGGGAACCGGCGTAGGCCGTGCCGAGGATCACGAGGTTGACCGGGCTGCCATACACGCGCTTGGTATCCCGCCACAAATCGCACGGCATGTTTTTGATGTCGCGCTTGGCCGTCTCCCAGAATGATGCGAGGGGCGGATCGCGCGTCGTTCGTTCCTCCGAACTCGTCGCCGTCGTCTCGACTTCGCCCGACCCGGCTTCGTCGGTGGTTTGCAGTTCGAAGCGCGACGTTTCTCCCGTCTCGCCCAGCGTCAGGGCCCGAAGGTCATGACGCGAAGCGTCGTCCGACGCCGCCGCCTCACGTACCCAGGCGGCGCTCCGGCCCGCGCGCGCGTCCGCCATTCCCTGGGCGCGAACCCGCGATCCGGGCATCGTCGGTTGGTCATTAAAGGTGCTGAGCCGCGCGCGCTCGACGACCGCCAGTCGTTTCGACAGGCCCTCCGGCGCGGGAGCGCGTTCCTGGGTTTGACATCCGACGATGGAGAAAAGACAAGCTAAAATCAGCGTCCGTTTCATGGTGCCCTCGCCGCTGAAAGGTCCCGAGCACCGCCGCCATCCGTAGCGGCGTGGATACGAGTTTATCGACGGTCGAGAGGGTGTCCAAATAGGTATCTATCAGTACCGTGTGACGGGGGCCTGCTGGGTTTTCAGGGGCAAATCACGGCCTTGCCCGTCCGCCAGTTCGCCACGGCGTCGAGCGCCTCGTTGACCTGATCCAGCCTGAAGCGATGTGTGATCAGCTCGTGGAACGGGAATCGATCGCGACGGGCGCGGAGGAACTCGATCGCTTTGGCCCAGTGGGTCGGTTCGCTGCCGTAGGAGCCGTAGACTTCCAACTCCTTCTTGGTGATCAGATGCGGGTTCAGTGCGATCGGGCCTGCGTCGCAGTATTGACCCAGCACCATGTACCGACCGCCGTCGCGAGCCAGTGGCCAGCCCTCCTGCACCGCGGCCGGATGACCGACGCACTCGATGACGACATCCGCGCCGAGTCCGTTTGTATGCTCCAGCACGACTCCGCGGCGCTTGTCTGCATTCTTCACCTCGTCGATGTCGATCACCACGTCGGCTCCGAATCGCTTGCAGCGCTCCAGCCGATCCGTCGGCCCGCCGATCACGATGATTGGCCGCGCGCCGGCGTCCGACGCGATCGCCAGCGCCGCCAGACCGACCGGACCGGCCCCCTGGATGACGCACGATTCCGCCCAGCGGATCGGCATCTTCTCATAGGCGTGGATCATCGTGACCAGCGCGCAGCCCGCGCCGATCAACGCCTCCGATGGCAGATCGGCAGGTAGCTTGAAAATCGCCGTGCCCGCGCGGAGGTGGTGATATTCCGCGTAGCCGCCCAACAAATGCGGCGGCTTGTCGCACGGCGTATTCACGCCGTATGCCTTGCGATTGACGCAGCGGCTCGGCAGCTTATGGACGCGGCAATACCGGCACTGACCGCACGGCATCCCTACGGTCCACGATACGCGATCGCCGATCGCCAGGGGCTCACCCAGCCAGTCGTTGACCTCGCCGCCCAGCGCCGCCACGGTCCCGACCGTTTCGTGCCCCATGACCAGCGGCAATGGCACGCTGAGCTGGCCTTTGTGCAGGTGGACATCCGTCCCGCACACGCCGGCCATTTCGATTTTGATCAGCGTGTCGCCCGCGCCGAGCAATCCGGGCATTGGCAGCGCGCGGACTTCGACCGGCCGATTGAAGTCCGCCATCACGGCGGCGCGAGCGGTTTGTGGCAATGTCGAGGACACGCGTTGATTCCAAAACGAAGAGCGGCGGCACGGCAATGACCGTACTCCGCGCTCGTCAGAGACCAGTATAACGCGAGCTTATTGTACGGGGGTGCTGGTGCCGGCACCGGTCGTCGTGGAGTTGGGGATCGTCGTCAGTCCGCCGGTTCCTCCTCCGAGCCCCGGCAGGCCGGGCAACCCGCTCCCGGTCAGAAGGTCCAGGCCGGTGAGAAAGGTGCTGACCGAGTCGAGGATCTCCAGCAAAATCGTATCGATCGTCGTCTTGATGAAACCGTCCGGCTCGCCCGGACCACCAATGGAGAACTCTGTCTCTCCCGATTGGACCGCCTGGGCGTTCTGGATCCAGGTGCCCGGCGCGCGGGCCTGCAGTGAGGCGCCGCTGGTAGTGTTGAATTGGTTATCAATGATTGTGGGCTCTCGTTCCCCGGTGCCGGGCTGAGACGTCGTCGGGGGCGTGGTGGGGGTTGAGGGCTGCGTCGTTGTACCCGTGCCCGTACCGAAGAGCGATTGGAATTGCTGGAGCAAGGTGAAGAAGTCGGGGTTCGTCCCGGTCACCTGCGCCAAGGCCGTGCCAACGCCAAGGGCCGTCACCGAGCCGAGGACGGCGACGAGCAGCCACTTTTTTACCGCGCTGCCTTTTCGAGTGTCTTGCTGCATCGTTCGGCTCTCCCCTTATTGACTGACTGACAACGCTCACGACCGCCGGGCCGTTTGCCCAGAGGGTCTTTTCTATTATATCGACCGAGCCCGCTGCGGTCGCACTCAAAACCGCCACCGTAGGAAGTCCGGCGATCGGCAACGTTTGCGCGGGGCATGCCGATCGCCGCCCTAATCGTTTACCGGGCTCCCCGGGCGGCTCCAGTAATCACCGCCACGGCCATCGGGTACGATTCAGCCGCCGCCCGGGGTTCGGGCCTGGCTCCGATCATGGGCGGCCTGGAATCAGTGTTCAGTCAGCCGGAGGTATTTGTCAGATGCCGCGATCTGAAGATGGACCGACCAACAAGGCGCAGAACCCCAGTATCCCCTTGCAGTTCCTCCTTTTGCTCGACATCTGGGTCAGGTCGATGATCTGGGCCGTGGCCCTGACCGCGACGCTGCTCGTGATGTCGCGAACGACCTTCGCCCGGTCGCTGTCGTGGGATGGGCTGATGACCTGGGGCGGGGCGTGGGCCCTGGCCACGACGCTGACCAATTTCATCCTGCTGTTCAACGTGGCTTACGTGCTGACGCTCGTCGTCGTCCGACTTCCCTTTCCCCACCCGCAGCGCGGCGTTCATCGGACGGGGAAGTCCTTGAACCGCAATATCATCCTCGCCGGCGTGATCGCCCTGCTGACCAAGGCCCGGTACCACCCGCCGTTCCCCGGCATCTTCGTTTCCCAGTTAGCGTCGATCATGCCGTTTCGCTGGCTGCTGGGCTGTTCGATGGGTCCGCGCACGCAGTCGAGCTTTTTCCTCGATCCCAATCTCATGGACCCGTGGGGCATCGAGATTGGCAAGAACGTCACGCTCGGCTTCGCCTCGTCCATCACCTGCCACTTGCAGGAGCGCGACTACATCATCATGGACAAGGTCGTGATTGAAGACGACGTCACCATCGGCGCCTATTGCGGCATCGGCTGCGGCGTGCACATCAAGCGCGGCGCCGTCATCGAACCGTTTTCGGCCATCAAGCCCAGCACCGTCGTCGGCGAATACGAACTCTGGGGCGGCTTGCCGGCGCGGATGAAGGGATCGGTCCGGCCGGCGCGAGGGACGAACCCTGAATCGCCGACTCCGGATCCGTGACCCCCGGGGGAGGGGGGGGGCTGAAACTAAGCGAAACTAGCCGGAAAAACGGACGCGATTTTCACTTTCGGCGGCATTCGTCGTCGCGAGCGCGCTCCCGGACCGGCGGCCCTCGCGGGCCGCGCGGCCCAATCGTTATACCTAATATAACCCTAATATAGCCATGTAACCTGAAATAGGCAAGTCGGTCGGAAGTTTTCTTGCGCGGTCGAGCGGGGCGAGGTTTGGAGTGGATTATTGGGGCTCGCGGCGGCAGGCGAAGAGCACTAGGGAATTAAAAAAGTAGGATGCCCCGTTTTCTCTACTGGCCTACGGCGAGCTGCAGCCCGGCGCGTTTTAGCCGGTGAGGATCGACTGTTTGGTCCCGCCTCGAAGCGCACGATCGGTCAGAAGTATGGCGACCGTCATCCACATGTAGGACCTGGCCAGCGATTGTTTGTCCTCTGCCCAGAAAGTCCATCCCAGTCGCAACAAATCAGGATCACAAGTAAGGAGGCTGCGAACTATGTTGATCGCGCCGCCGATCAGAGGCCATGCGCAAGTAATTGCCATCGCGATCAGAGCTGGCAGTATGAGCCATCCCCGTGGAGGGCGGATGGCGAGCGCTAGGAGGAGCCATGCGGCCGCCGACGCCAGGGGTCGTCCGAACTCTGCACAGAGCTCGACGGACGTGGAGATGATGGATGAAGGAACTCCTCGCCCATAAAAAATGAACGCAACGTAGTTCAGATCCAGCAGGCAGGAAGCAGCCGCGATGAGCGCGACGACCACCACGATTGCACGCCGTCTTCCACGCCACTGAATAGCAATGCCGCGACTGAAACATATCACGGCAACCGACTCGGTGATCCACGCCAAATCGTCCATCACAACCGCGTAGAGCGACCACCGCGCGCTTAATCTGAGGTCGCCAGAGCAACTGACTCTCGCCGTGCAAAATATGAGCCCTGCCGCCCAGACGAGAAACGACAAGACCCAGACCATAAGCCCGCGACGGACCCATCGAATAGCCGACCAGCTCGTGAAGCGGAACGCAACCGGGTACACCGTCTGGGCGACCGGCCTCCCGCACTCCGGGCAGACAGAATTGGAGGGGAGCGACTTGAGATTGTAACCGCACCCCACGCATTCGAGATCGTGCGCTACGTTGAAACTGCACTCCACTGGTTGGCCCGGCTGCAAACGATTGCCCTTCTCGTGTGGACTCCGAGTGCGTCTGTCGCCGCATTCTATCGGTCAGTTGCTGCCCATGGTATGTCGACGGGCCGACGCCCGGGCAGGTCTGACGTCGCGCCATATTTCCACTATTTCACAAGATGAGCCGGTAGCGCCCGAGTACCGCACGCGCCTTCATGGCCCGTTTGGGGAAAATGGAAAAGTTAGGGACAGCGACCTATTAATAGTGTCACATATGTGGCACTATTCGGCGTTTCGGCGAGCGATGGGATAAAGGGCGGCTGGGATTGAAGCGGTGAGCTACGGCGGCTTGGCGGGACCCCCACCAAGGCGGGTCTATGACTCGGCCTCCCTGCGCTCTCGCGCAACGCCTATTTCTTCGCCCCCGCCTCGACCGCCTCGCTCGGGGCGGCCGAAGAGACGCGCTGGATCGCCGAGCGGGTGAACGTGATCTTCGTATTGCTGGACTCGTCCACCTTGAGCGTGATCTCGTCGTCCTTGACGGAAATGACCGTTCCCATGATGCCGCCGATGGTGACGACGCGGTCGTTCTTCTTGACCGCTGAGAGCATGGCCTCGCGCTTTTTGCGCTCCTTGCTCTGGGGGCGGAGCATGAGGAAGTACATGACGAGGCCCAGCATCGCGAACAGGATCAGGGGGTTGCCAAAGAGCCCCGGCGACG
Source organism: Phycisphaerae bacterium (assembly GCA_035275405.1). Taxonomy (NCBI): domain Bacteria; kingdom Pseudomonadati; phylum Planctomycetota; class Phycisphaerae; species Phycisphaerae bacterium. The sequence goes on along the minus strand of DATEMU010000003.1, from coordinate 374,174 downwards.
GCTGATTGACCGGCTGGGTCGTCGGCGTTTGCGCGATAAGCGTCCACATCGTGATCATTCGGTTTCCTCGGTACCGGGGCCGGCGGCGGCGGCCTCGCCATCCAAGATCAGTTGCTCCAGAGCGCCCGTCGAAATGGCCTCGCGGATCCGCCGCATCCAGCGCTGATAGTATGCGATGTTGTGCAGCGACACCAGTATCGGCCCGAGCATCTCCTCGGCGAGGAACAGATGCCGCAGATACGCGCGTGTGAATTGTCGGCATGTCGCGCAGGGGCAGCCCTCCTCCAGGGGCCGTTCGTCCGTCTTGTACTGGGCGTTTCGCAGCCGTACGAAGCCCGCGTCCACGAAGGCAAAGGCATTGCGGCCGTTACGCGTCGGCAGAACGCAATCAAACAGGTCAATCCCAGCAGCCACGGCGCGGGCGATGTCGATCGGCCGGCCGACGCCCATCAGGTACCGCGGTCGATTCTCCGGCATCCGACCGGCGAACTTTTCCACGAACGCCGCCATATCGTCCGGGGTTTCGCCGACGGAGAGACCGCCGAGCGCGTAACCCGGAAAACCGATCTGCACGAGTGCGTCGAGGCAGCGGGTCCTCAGATCCTCATCCAAACCGCCCTGCACGATTCCGAACAGCGCCTGATCCGTGCGCCGCTGGGCTTCCTTGCAGGCCCGCGCCCAGCGAATCGTGCGCTGCACGGCCTCTTCCAGCAGCGCCGGCGGAGCGGGCAGCGCCGGGCACTGATCCAGCGCCATGATGATGTCCGCGCCGAGTTGTTCCTGGATCGCGACGGCCGACGCGGGCTCGAGCCGCAGGACCGCCCCGTCGATGTGCGATTGGAACGTGACGCCCTCGTCGTCCAGGCTGCGCAGCGTCGCCAGGGAGAAGACCTGGAACCCGCCGCTGTCCGTCAGGATCGGCCCATCCCAGGCCATGAACCGATGGAGCCCGCCCATCGTACTCACCACGTCGGCCCCCGGCCGCAGCGCCAGGTGATAGGTGTTGGCCAGGAGGATCGTCGCGCCGGCCTCGCGCAGTTGATCGGGCGTGAGGCCCTTGACGGTGCCGCGCGTGCCGACGGGCATGAAGGCGGGCGTGTCGATGTCGCCGTGGGGCGTGCGCAGGCGGCCGACGCGCGCGCGCCGCCGCGCATCCGTGGAGCGAACTTCAAACGTCAGCGCCGACTCGCCGATGATGCCGCACCTCTTGCGCCGCGCAGGGCCGCCGGAAGTGCCACGATTATGGCACTCACAGGCCGAGAATCTCGGCGCGTCCGCGGATGGACCGTCCGATTCTCCACTGCGCCGCTCACCTTGACAAGCGCCCTCCGGCATCGTATAGTAGCATGTCTTGGCCCAAAGGGGCCGGGCCGCCCGCCTTGGATCGGGCAACGTGTTTTTTACGGCTTGCGCAACAGCGCGGGCGCGCGGGCGTAAGGGTTGGGCCTTCGGAGGGAATCAGCGTGCGCGAAACCAGTGGCGGGGAAAACGGTCGGCCTGATAAATCGGCGAAGAACATGAAACCCTCCGGGACCAACGGCCAGGCGAAACCTTCCAACGGCCGCTCGCACTCCGGCTCCACCAACGGCCGCGCGGAAGCAAACCGGCTCGACGAGTCGCTGGCGACCGGGCCGCTGCCAAAAACCCACTTGACCGATGAGGAGCTCGCTTACTTTCGGCAGTTGCTACTGGACAAGCGGCGCGAACTGGTCGGCGACGTCTCCACGATGGAAAACGAGGCCCTCGGCAAGAACCGGGCCGACGCCGCCGGCGATCTCTCCCTCATGCCCATTCACATGGCCGACATCGGCACGGACAATTATGAACAGGAATTTACCATCGGCCTGATTGCCAACGAGCGCGAAACGCTGAAGGAGATCGACGCCGCCATCGAGCGCATCGATCAGAAGACCTACGGCATCTGCCTCGCCACGCACAAGCCGATCACCAAGGCCCGCCTCAAGGCCAAGCCCTGGGCCAATTACTGCCTGGAATACAAGCGCGCCCAGGAAGAAAACACCCATCGTCGATAGGCGGCCGCCGCCATACAATCCCCGCGATGTCCACTTACCAACCCACCGAGCCTCTGGTCGCCGTGAGCGATGAGCCGCGGGAACGCTGGGCCATCGGTGATTTTTCCAGCCACGCGCGCCTGTGGGGATGCGCCGTCGTCGGTCTCGTCGCCGACCTGTGGACCAAGGACTGGGCCTTCCGGGAAATCGGTCCCCACGAAACCCGAACCCTCATCCCCAATCTCGCCAGCTTACAGCTTTCCCTGAACCCCGGCGCACTCTTCGGACTCGGCGCCGGTCTCGCCCCGATCTTCGTCGGCGCCTCGGCCCTCGCCCTGATGTTCGTGCTTTACCTTTTCGCCCACTCGACGCGCAGCCGGCGCTCGATGCACATCGCGCTCGGCCTGGTGCTCGCCGGGGCCATCGGCAATCTCTACGACCGTACGACGCAGAACGCGTATGTCGCCAGCTATTCCAACCGCGGCCGCATCATTGGAACGCTGCTCGAAGAAGATCCGAACGGGAGAATCAAGATCGGCGACTTTCCCACGGGTGCAAATGCGCAATGGATGGATCGTCCCAGCGATCCGCGCTCCGGCCCGCAGCCCGTCGTCCGCGATTTCATCAAGATCGAGGCGCGGATCGGCGATTTCTCCCTCTGGCCCTGGATCTTCAACATCGCCGATGCCCTGCTGGTGGTCGGCGTGGCGATGCTGCTGCTCAATTTCTGGTTCGATCACAAGCACCACCCGCGTGAAGAACCGACGGCCCCGTAGGGCGGGCCGGAGCCCGCCGCGATTTGCCGCGACAGGCGCCAAGCATGCTTGAAAGCCCTCCCTCCCCTCCGAACGTCGCGCGACCACCAGGCACGGTTCTGCGCTGGTACGTGCGCATGCCGCTCAAGAGCGCCGCCTTCGCCCTCGTCACGTTCTTCGTACTATTTCCCTACCCACGACAGTTTGCGAGGCACGTCGAGCACCTGCGCAACATGCAGACGCTGGTCGAACCAGACGCCCCGCAGCTTGACCGACTCCAGACTCTCCTGGATGAACGACTGAGGCCGATCGCCGCGACGCAACCCGCGCTGCTCCAGAGCCCGCCACTCGTCCAGCGTCACGTGGAGCGGTTTGTACTGGAGCAGGTCCACTACGAGTGGGATTGGAACCTCTGGGGCTCGGCGGATTACATGCCGACGGTCGCGGAGGTCTTCGAAAAAGCTGATGAGGCCGGCGGCGAACTCCGCGAAGATTGCGACGGCCGCGCGATCATCGCCGCCTCGCTCATGAAACGCCTCGGATACGACGCCACGCTCGTCACGGATCTCCGCCACGTCTGGGTTTCCACGCCGCAGGGCGAATGGATGGGCCCCGGTCGTGACAAGACACTGATCGCCACGCCCGAAGGGACGCGAGTCGACTGGGGCACCGTCGTCTCCAACATCCCCGTTTCGTTGTCGTATGGAATCGGCGTATTCCCTTTTTGGCGCGAGGTCATCATCCTTGTGACCGCGTTTGGCCTCTCGCTCCACCGCCGCATGTCACGGCGTGCGGCCGCCATCGGTCTTATTCTTCTGATACAGGGGTTGCTCTATATGCGGCTGGGTTATCTGGCACCCTACGCGGTCTCCCGCGAGGTGTCCTCCTGGCCCGCCTGGGTGGGCCTGGTCCATGTCGCCGCCGGATTCGCTATCCTCTGGCGCGCCTCGAGTCGCGCCCGGCACCTGGTCACTCACGCCGGGGCCTTACCCCTCGCGGTCACCGGGCCGGAGTCTCATTGAAGAACGCGCGGGCGAAGTCGTCACCGCCCGCGATCAATTGAGGCGCAAGATAGCCCACGCTGAAGGGGACGGGCGTCCATCCGCGATCATCCGCCCTGAGCCTGGGCAGCATGACATGATCCTGATGAATCGCCACCGATTGCCAGCCGCAGTTTTCCAGATGGGTCTTTCCGAGGTTCATGGCCGACTCTCCTGTGCTATTGCCCAGACACTCTATTAGACAAAGCGACAAGCGACTCGTTAGTCCACAGGAACGGCGTTGCCCGTAGCGGCGAATGGCCCGCCGGGGGTTCACTGCGGACAGGGCCGGACAATGTCGCGTTTCCCCTAGATGCCGATTTCAGGGCCTGGGCCTGCCCGGGAGCAAGACCGATGGAACTGCGACGCATTGAATCCGTGCAGCGAATTCCAAACGGGCTCGCCGCCATCAACATCATGACCAATTACTTCATGAAAGATGTGGAGCGGCAGGGATACGATCCTGCGGCCACCTTCGCCATCGCCCTGGGAGTCTCAGAAGCGCTGGCCAATGCGTTCACGCACGGAAATCGACGTGACCCTTCCAAATTCATCACCGTGTGTTACCGGCTGGAACGCGGTTGGGCGGAGATCGAAGTACGCGACCAGGGCAATGGCTTCGATCCCGGCCTGATCCCCGACGCGACGGACGACGAGGCACTGGATCGGCCCAGCGGACGCGGCGTCATGTTGATGCGCTCGCTCTTTGACGAAGTCCGATTCCATCACGGGGGTCGCAGTGTTCGGCTGCTCAAGCGCGTCGCTTCTGCGAAGGAATGTGCTGCATAGATCGGTAGTCCGCCGAGAACACCCCTGTCCGATCAACATGCAGAAACGCCGCCTGGGAGAAGCCCTGAACACTCGGCGAACCGCGAGCTTCTGATTGGGGCCGATTTCTTTCAGAGTCTGCCGCTGGGACTGTCTGTCGCGGCTCGCCAGCCATCCTAAAGGCATCAGTCTTGTGGTGCGGGGCACTTTCGCAGATAGCTTAGCAGGTCGGAGAGGTGGGCCGTGGCCAGGGCCAGACAGGAGTCGGCGCCGCCGTAGTAGAGACGAATTGCGCCGCTCGACTTGTCTAATATCCAGCCGCACGGAAAAACCACGCCACCTACATCGCCATGGTGCTCATAGGGCATCTCGGGCGCGAACATCCACTCGTCGCTACGTCGAAGAACCCGGCGCGGGTCGTTCAAGTCCAGTAGGGCCAGTCCCAGTCGATAGAGGCACCCGCCCGCGGTGTTGCGCACGCCGTGATAGAGAATGAGCCAGCCTTCCGGAGTTTCCAGAGGGGGCGGTGAGAGCCCAATTTTGTTGGCATCCCACCATGCTCCGCGCCGCGCATGCAAGAGGACGTGATGGCTGCCCCAGTGTATCAGGTCCGGTGAGAACGAGAGCCACATGTGCGCGCCGGAACTGCCGGAAGACACCGGCCTATGAATCATTGCGTACCGATTCCCGAAACGGCGGGGAAAAATGGCGGCGTCCTTGTCCTCCGGCGGCATGACCGGGCCGAGGCGAGAGAAGGAGATGAAGTCTTTTGTCCGCGCCAGGGACACGAGGGGCCCGCTGGGGGAGTAAGCCGTGTATGCGATGATCCATTCATTGCGATCTTCGACCCATGTCAAGCGTGGATCTTCGACGCCCCACGCTTCTTCGGCGAAGTTCTTTGGATCGGGAGCAAAGCTGGGGACCGAATCGATCTGCCAATTCGAAACGCCGTCATTACTTCGTGCCACGGTCAGATGCGAATGGCCTCGGCGGTCTTCGACGCGCACGAGCAAAACGGTCTCGTCGCCCACCTGACAAGCGCCGGCGTTGAACACCGTATGCGCCGGATAGGGCCAGTCGCGGGCGGTAAGGATCGGGTTCGCGCTATGGCGATTGAACAGTGCCGTGTGGAGACTGGGGGACTTCGATTCTCTATGCATTTTCGATTACCCTGGGTTCGAGATTCCTGCGTGGATTTGCGACGGACTACGCGCCGGCGGCCGCAACCCGACGATCTTCGGGCAGCGTGGAATGCCCCGCGGCGTATTGCATCTCCGTCCACAAGTAGGCGAGCGTTGATTCCGCTCCCTGGTTCCGATTTACCCCGGTCGGTAGCAGGCCGTCGTAGCAGGCACCCGACCGGACATCAACGAGTGGCTGCCCGAGACTGTTCTGACCTTGAAACCAGTTTCGTGCCCGACGGAAAGTAGCCAGGTGATTCGCTTCGCCCAGAAGGTTGAATGCGGCGATCGCGGCATCGGCCATCGTGACGGCCTCCACGGGTTGCTGATCATACTGAGCCTTTTCTTCCCCATGCGGGTACCAGCCGGCGTTCCCCACAGGCCAATAGTAATCCTCAACGGTGGTCTTGCGGTCAAGGAACTTGAACGATGCCTCAGCCACTTCGAGAAACGGTTCTTTCGGCCAGCGCTTGGCGGCGACGTACAGGGCGTGCGGCAACACGGCGTTTGCATAGGTCATACGGGACTCGAACCAGGGCCAGTCCGGTCGCTGGGACCGCTGATAGCATTCCACCAATCGCTGCGCCGCGGACCACGCCACGCATTCGAGTGTTGCGAGATCGGATTCTCGCATGAGCGACTCTGCCTCCCAAAGATGCCCCCAGGCCAGTATTACATAGGCTTGGGCGCGCAGGCTCCGCAAATCGGCAAGTGTGGGCAAGACCGCTTCGATCAACTCCCGGGCCAACACTCTGTAGTCGTCCGGCAAACTGCTGCCGAGTACCTCAGCGAGGGCGCGGACCGCCTGGCCCTGGCAATCACCATTGCTATCCGTATGCAACCAGTGTCGTTGATAACTCAGGAGATTGTGAAAGCCCCCTCCGGGGCGTCGAGCGTACTCCAACAGGCTTAGGTATCTCGTCACCCGGTTCAGCATGCGACGCTTCGGGCGCTGACGCCATAAGCGGGTGCAGAGGCGCAAGGCCCGGGCGTTGTCGTCAATCGTGTAGCCGCTCTCACGGCGAGGAACACTATAGATGGCATGCTGGATCAACCCGGTCGAGTCCGTCATTCGGTCCAAGTGGGCCAAGGATACGCCACATGGCCGAAGATCCTCTGCGCACAGTGGCGTCATGTGAGCGCGATTAGGGACTCCCGACTCGCCGGTTTGATGGTTTGCCATTTCGATGACTTGACCCTGTTTTCTATTCACGACACGCCCCCTGGTATGGGTTTGCGGGACCGGCCATTGGAGCCCGATTTTGAGGAAAACCTCTGGGATGGGTGAGGCCGTCTATCCGCACTGGCAGATACGATCTCATCAAAAAAGTTCAGATATTCCCGGCCTACATTCGGCCAACGCATGGGCCTGGCATATTCATACGCCTTACGGCGCGTCTCACTCCGCAACGCCTCATCATTCATGAATCGCAACGTCGCATCGGCGAGGCCGCCGCTTTGCGAAAACGGCACGAGCAATCCCCGTCCTTCGGCCAGCACTTCCTCGGCGTACAGATAGGGAGTGCTCACCACCGGAAGCCCTGCGGCGATGGCATAGGCCAATGTGCCGCTGGCGATCTGGTCTTTGCCTACATAGGGAGTCACATAGACATCACAGGCCTGCAAATGTTCCAATAGATCATCAAGACTCAGGAACTTGTTTACGAATCGCACGTGCGCAGCGACGCCCAGGGACTCAGCCATAGCAACCAAATGCTCGCGATAGGCCTCCCCCTCTTGTCGTTTGACCTCCGGGTGTGTCACGCCCACGATCAGATAAATCGCTTCGGGAACAGCCGCGACGATGCGCGGCATGGCCTGAATCATGTATTCCAATCCCTTGCCGCGGTTGATCAGGCCGAAGGTGCAAATGACTCGACGGCCCGTCAGACCCAGCCGGCTCTTGTGAAGTTTCTCATTATTGGGGGCGACACCGGGGACGCCATGGGGGATCACTCGTACTCCTGCGCCCGGCACATCGTAGACGCTCGCCAGTAGCCGTGCTGCGATTTTTGTCATGACCACAATTCCATGGCTGTGTGCCGCAAGGTGTCGAATGATGCGTCGGGGGAGCGGCGCCGGATCGGTCATCAGGGTATGCAGGGTTAAAACGATCGGTTTGTGGCAGCCGAGCACGAAGTCGAGAACTCCGGCGCCCCACTCGCCGGGATACAAGCCAAATTCGTGCTGTAGACTGATCACGTCACACGGTCCATCGTTGGCCGCTTCCGCCGCCCGCCGGTAAGCGTTGTCTTGATTATTGTTGATCACGTAGTCCACGCGCGGGTCGTCATAGTGGATGGCACGAGATTTCTGAATTGCGGCCACCAACGACACCGGCTCCCGCGCGGCCAAATCCAGCGCATCGGCCGAGTCCTTCGTAAACGTGGCCAGGCCGCATTCCTCCGGTGGATACGTCGAAATGAAAAGTGGGCGAATGGCGCGCATTCGTGATCTCCCTATGTTGTTCACGGGCGTTCTCCGTCAAGTACCCGATTCATCCGACTGATTCGTGGCGATGCCACCGCGCGAACAGCTCAAACTGGCGATCTTTGGCAATCAGGGGGCTCAGCCACCGACCCCCCCTCCAGGTTGGCGGCCAAGCCCGACTGAATTGCGTATGCCCGTGTACCCGCGAGTCCAACATCGTCGTGCCGACGAAGCGTCTTGCGCGTTTTCTGTGCTACCAAGGGGAGTTGGCAATCCCCGCCATCGCCGAGGCGCCCGCCGGCGCGGTCCTTGGCGACTTGGGCTTGGCCTCGTTGACCTTGAGGGCTTTCCCGCTGTGCTCCTTGCCGTTCAGGGCGGTAATGGCCGTCTGGGCCTCGTCTTCGGTAGTAAATTCCACGAAACCAAAGCCTTTGCTCTGGTTCGTGTCACGGTCCATGACGACTCTTACGCTGACAATAGTCCCGTGCGTTGAGAACAATTGCTGGAGGTCCGAGTCCGTCACGCCGACGCTCAGATTTCCGACGTACAATTTCTTGCCCATGTTTTTCTTTCATAACGATGTGTGCCGAACGACCCGCGCCTTTGCTTTCAGGGTCAAAGTGAAAGAGTCCGAAATTTGGACCAAATGGCAGGAGGGGCGAAAGAGAATAACAGGGGCGAGAAGCCGTAGGACTTGTCACGGAGCCTGGAAGCTCGGTCGTCGGACCAACCGAGCAGACTATAAGGAAGCATCCGGGAAGAGTCCAGGCCTAAAACCGGCGGAGCGCATTCGGATACTCCGCGCCGCCAGCAAAACCGCAAGTAAAACGCCGGGACGAGGTCAAGAAGGCATGTTCGTCAATTCGTTTACTCGTCGCAATAATTCTCTATTAAGCCGTTAACCACTCAAAGTGACGGCCGTTTCCCATGGCGCGCAGGCATGTCGTGAGTGCGGGTCATCACCCATCCGCAGGTCCTGCTGTCGTCGTTTTGGAAGTTCAACGGTGCCGACAGGGCGGCGATTTCCGAGCGTTGAGATAGCGAGTTACGATCACCACCCGCCTTCAGCGTGACCTGAATCACCCCTTGAACTGGCCCAAAAGCAAGATAACCGGGCAAAAGAAATCTGACGCAGGTGATTCCATTCGAAGATGTTTGCTATTAGTATGCTCCGGGCCGAGATTCGTTCGATAGAAAACAGGGTCGTTTTCTACGTGCCAAGTCTGCCCTTCCTGCATTTGGCGAGAGAATGACGGAGCATTTTTTTTGGAACTTCCCCGCCGTGATCGAGGCGACGAGCTGCTGCAACCCGGTAAGCTCCTCGCCCTTCGCCAGCGCCTGCGCCCCTTGGCGCACCGGCATGACCTCACCAGTGTGATCGCCTGCGCGTTCGACCATCGCACTCGTATGCTTCCCTTCACCTATGCGGACACGCGGATGGTCCCGGCCGGCGTCCGAGCAATCGGGTCAGCCATGTTCGATGCGGGATTCGAGAAGACGCGAATTGTCCTTCAGCAATGGAACCGCAGGTTCCGCCCGTCGCAGGCCCGTTTGGATGGTCGAATTCCCGACATCTTCATGGTGTCGAGCATGCAAATCCACTCGGCGCAGTGTCGTGCGCTAATTCGGGACGCTTGCCGGATCGATCCCGCCCATCGACCTTTGATCATCGTGGGCGGGGCGAAAGCCATTTACGAGCCGTGGGACGCTTTCAACGTCGATCCGACCGACCCGTGGGGCGCCGATTGCGCCGTCACCGGGGAGGAATACGTCCTCTTGAGCTTGCTGGAGCGATTGCTTTCGATGCGCGCGCCGGGCGAGGCTCTGCGGACGACGTTCATGCGATCGAAGATTAGCGGTCTGGTCGACGACATCGCAGGCCTCGTTTATCCCCTGGGAAACGTAGAGGGCATTGCCGAAGAGTTGGTCGACACGGGGATTCAACGTCTGGTCGGAGACCTCGATGAGTTGCCGCATCCGATTCACGGCTATCGATTGCTGGAGCCACCGAGCAACCGGACGACGCTTGCGACGCGCGCACTTGAGGCCGGAAAAGTCCGGAAGTACAGCCCGATTGGGTCCCTCGTCATGACGTTTGGCTGTAAATTCGCCTGCGCATACTGCCCGATCCCAGCCTACAACCAGCGTCAGCACCGAGTCAAAAGTGGCGAACGCATCGTCGACGAGATGGTCCGGCTCCACCGCGAGTATGGCATTCGGTACTTCTTTGGGACCGACGACAATTTCTTCAACGACAAGAATCGGACGCTCGATATCGCGGAAACCATGGCCCGCACCGCCGTCTGCGGTGCCAACTTCCGCCACAAATTCCGTTGGGGCACGGAGGCCACCGTTCACGACACCCTGGTCATGAAGGATCACTTGCGCCTCATGCGCAAGGCAGGGCTCCGAGCGCTCTGGCTTGGCGTCGAAGACATGACGGCCACACTGGTCAAGAAGGGCCAAAGCGTCGACAAGACCCTGGAAGCGTTTCACCTGTTGCGAGACCGCGGCATCTGCGGCATGCCGATGATGATCCACCACGACTCGCAACCACTTTACACGCGAGGGAGCCCCTATGGACTGATCAACCAGGCTCGGTTGCTCCGGGGGGCCGGGGCCATCAGCCTGCAAGTTTCGATGATGACGCCTTCAAATGGGTCGAAGGGGTATGGAGAAATGTTCGCCGCGGGGCTCGTGTTCGAAAGTGTTGCCGGCAAGGAGATTGAGCAACATTTGCTTGACGGCAACCATGTCGTCGCGTCGGGCCATGAAAAGCCCTGGCGAAAGCAGTTGAATATCCTGGCGGCGTATCTCTATTTCTACAATCCGGTGCGGTTCTTGATCGCATTGGTCCGCCCCAGGAGTCGCCTGTATTTCGCCGAAGCGTACATGCAGCTCATCGGCATGTGGGGCCTGACGCAAACGATTCGGCGTACTTTGGGTTGGGCCGCACGCTTATGGCGTGGAAATATTCGGCGCAGGACACACGTACCCTTCAGCCGAATACCGATGCGCGCCGCAAGCAACGCCACCGCGAGCCACGCTCTGCCCGGGACTCGGCAGGCCGACCTGGTTCAGCTACACGTGAAACGAGAAAGCGGTGTCGTTGGTCGGTTGAATCGAACGGATTCAGCGATCCGAACGATTGTTTTTTCGAGTTCGTAGCGAACCTGACACGAAAGTAAGCGCACGAAGACAGTCGGGTTTCCTCGACCTGCGCCATCTGTGGATCGGTTTCGACGTCTCTACGAGTTTTGCAGCATCTACTTCTTGATCGTCGTCGTCGAGCCCGACTCCGACGCCTTCCGGCCCGGCGGGTTGGGGTTAATGCTCGGATCCTGGCCCTCCCATGTCCCCGTCGAGGCGTCGCGCCATTCTTTGGCGATCACCTTGTCCGACGCATCAAAATGGATCACGACCGACAGGTTGCGGTCTTCGTCCTCATATTCCCACTCGTTGCCGGAGCGGGCCATGTATTTGTTGCCCAGCGTCCGCTCCACTTCCATTTTGTTGGAGCTGCCTTCGACGATCGTGTCGTAGTTTTGCCGCGTCAGCTTGTTCTCGGCGCAGCCCGAGGATAACGAGAAAATTCCGACGAACGTGAGGATCAGTAAGAACGCTTTGCGCATGCCAAGACTCCTTCTTATTCTTTTTGAGACAGGGCGTCCAAAATCTCTTCGCGGGCCACGGTGAACTCGAACTCATACTCATCAAAGAGCCGGTCGCTGCCCGCCGCCTGAAAACTCGCGACCAGGATGTATTTCTTCTGAGGGGGGATGGGCGCGCCCTCCCAGCTCAACTGAAACTCGTACATCGTTGTGATCCGCTCCCAGAATTTTTTCTGGTCGGAGACGTCCCGCACCGGTTGGGTCCAGGACTGAATCAGCGGACCCCGATGACCGCCCAACGCGTTCTTGTATCCATACAGCTCGAAGACAAAAGTCCCGTACGCCTTGACGGGATCGCCGCTACTGTCCAGCGCCCGGAGGGAGACGCCGATGCCATCGGGGAGCGCGTCGTCGTCGAAGCTGCGCGGCTTGGTAAAGGGGAGGATCTTGATGGTGCGGGGGCTGTAGAAGGCCACCAGTTCTTCGGTCGTCGGCCCTTGTTCGGTTTCCTCAATCTGCCCGCGACCGCACCCGCAGCACGCCAGCACGCCGCAGGCGAAAAACGCCATCCCCACGCCCTGCCGCACACTGGCTGTTCGCGTCATCCCGCACATCCCTTGCATTCGCGACGGCCTCCTGCCGACGCGGAGGCGATTGTAACAACGGGACCTTGACCGTCAACGCCATCGGGGTGGCACGGTCTGGCAGCAGCCAGGCCGTGGTTCGCCGATACCATACTGCACTTCAGTTGTAATCACGGCCCCGCGAGCGGCGGACCGACAATCTCTTTGGTACCCAGCTGCTTCTGATATTGCCCGTGTAAGACCTTATCCTTGATTTGTAACTGCGCGGCCAGAAGCAGTCGTTCTGCCAGGGCTTCCATCTCCTGCGCAACCAACCGCGCCCGCAAGTTCTTCTCCAGATGAGCCCTGACGTCCTCGAACTTCGCCTCGTCCGCGGGGATCCGCCGCTCCAGCTTGAGGATGTGGAACGAGCCCTCCGCCTCGATCACGTTCGAGACGTCGCCCGGCTGCATGGCAAACGCCGCCTTAACGAACACCGCCGGGACGGTGTCGTCGGACGCCGAGATTGGCGGGAGCAACCCCGCCTGTTCCCGCGACAGCAAATTCTGGCTGAACTTCGTCACGAGGACTTCGAACGACTCCCCCTGATCGAGTCGCTCCTTGAATTGCGGATAGAACCGCGGCGCGGCCAATTGAATATGCCGCACGACGACCTTTTCGCCATGCACGCGGTCGTACTCCTGCTTGAGCATGGCCTCCGTGATCGAGACGCGCCCCTCCGCCAGCGGTCGCAGGTGGGCCTGGCGGCGCATGGCGATGGCCAATTCTTCGCGTGTGACGCCGTTCTTCCGGCACCAATCGTCGACGATCTTCTCCCGCCGCGCGGGCGTCAGCTTTTCCGGATCGTGGCCATTGAAGCGATTCGCCTGGAGCGTCAGGTCGTATTCGCGGTCGATATCCGCCGCCTTTACGCTCAGTCCCTGGCGGCGGGCTTCCTGCACCGCGACTTCTTCCAGGATCATCTGTTGCAGCATCGCCAACCCCCGGCTCTCCAGGAGGAGCGCGAGCAGTTCGCCCCGGTCAATCGCCTCACCGTTGACGATGGCGACGGGGTTGGGACGAGACTTGAGGCTTGAGGCTTGAGGCTTGGAGTCCTGGCGCGCGGGAGCTTTAGTATCGGCGCGCTGGGAGGGTGCTTCTGAAGCGGCGAGCTGATCGCGCACGGAATGTGCGCTGCCTTGGTTATGGCATCCCGCCAGGAGCAACGCACCGAATTCACCACAGAGGCACAGAGACACTGAGACGACGAGTGCGAGGGCGTTTTGACTTTTTGACTTCTTGACTATTTGACTTTTCGTCCTCATACCGCCTCGAAGGGATCGCGATCCGCACGACTTACAATTATCGAAACTCCCGGCAGCAGTTTTTTGAGCCGTGCGGCCAGCGGCGCCAACACCGGCCGCTCGCTGACTGAGTGTCCCAGGGCGATCGCCGCGGCGCCGCATCGCGCGTACCGCAGCGCGTCGTGATGCCGGATCTCGCCGGTAATAACCACATCGCCCCAGCCCAGGGATTCGCCCGGAATCTCGAACGGCAGCGAACCGGCCGCTCCGACGCACACTAACCCGCGATGCAGCCGCTCACTCGACCGGCCGATCCGCGACGCACAGCGTGCCCCGGTCTTCATCGCCAGCCGTTTGGCCAACATGCTTAAAGCAATCGGCTTTCGAAAACGCCCGATGCGCCCTTGTCCGGTCCGCCCATCCGGCAATCCTTCCAGCGGGTACACGTCGAATGCAGGCTCCTCGTACGGATGGCTCTTCCGCACCGCCGCCGTTACATCCGCCAGGCGCTGGCGCGGGAAGATCACTTCCAGTCGCACCTCGTCCACGCGCTCCAGCCGTCCCCTGCGGCCGATCGTCGGGCTTGTCGACTCCGTCCCGAAAAAAGTGCCCTGACCGTTCACGCGATAGCTGCACCGTTCATATGCGCCGATCCGCCCGGCCCCGGCCGCGAAGACGGCGTCGGAGACCTTCTCGACCTGCTGAGCCGGAACGAAGACCACCAGTTTGCAAAGGCGATCCGCCTTGGCGGCGATCTCGAAAGGAACAATGTCCTCCAGCCCGGCCAATGCGGCGATCACGTCGTTCGTCCCGTCCGGTGAGCAATCCAGCGCCGTATGCGGCGAATAAACGGCGATCCGATGGGCGACAGCCTCGGCGGCCAGGCCCTCGGACGCGGCGCGATCGACCGACATCCGTTTGATCGGTCGAAAAATCGGTGGGTGATAAGAGACGATGGCCCCGACCTTCGTTCGGATCGCTTCATCCAGCACCGCCGGCGTCAGGTCTATCGTCAACAAGACCCGCGCTAACGGCCACTTCGCCCCGCCAGCCAACAATCCCACATTATCCCACTCCGCCGCCGCCCACGTCGGCGCAATCTGTTCCATGGCGTCGCACAATGCCGCCATGGTGGATATTCGATTTGATCTCTTCATATTTCGGCGTTTTTTCATCGCCCCGCACCACGTTCACCACAGAGGCACAGAGACACCGAGACGACAACTAATCAGGAAAAAACCCGCCAGGGCTGTTCTCAGTGCCTCTGTGCCTCTGTGGTTAACTCTTTTCATCCGCCGCACTCTCGCGCCACGAGTTCGCGGTACAAGGTGGACAGCCGCTGCGTCGTCTCCCCCGGAAGGCCCTCGCCGACCTGATGCTTCTCAATGGACGTCACCGGCATGATCTCCAATACGCTGCCCGTCAGGAAGACTTCTTTCGCGGCCAGAAGCGTTTCAATATCAATCGGCTTCTCCTCCAGCGCCAGCTCATTCTCGCGCGCCAGTTCAATGACCGCCTTGCGCACGGTACCCGGCAGGACCGGCGTGTCCAGCGGCGGCGTGAGGATCGTCTTTTCATGGACGACGAACACGTTGCACACCGATCCTTCGGCCAACCGGTTTTCGGTGGTGAACCACAGCGATTCGTTGCATCGCCGGTCCGCCGCCTCCTTCATGGCCATCAGCCGCGACAGATACGCCAGCGTCTTGTGCCCCGCCAGCGGGTCCAGTCGGTTTTGCTTGTATGGACAAATACACACCCGCATCCCGCTCTTGTAAAGCTCCGGCGGATACGCCCGCACTACCCCCGCTGTGATCAGTAGCGTTGGCGGCGCGGACGTTTCGCCCTCTTTTCCCGGCCGCGGAACGCCGCCCGGCGTGAGAACGATCCGCAGCCGCGCATCGCTCAGGTTGTTGACCTGCAAAACGTCGTCCACGCCACGTCGGATCAGGTCCTTATCCACGGGGATTTGCAAGCCCAGCGTCGCCGCGGACGTCGCCAGCCGCTCCACGTGATCGTCCAGGCGCATGACCCTGCCGCGATACGCCCGGAGCGTCTCGAAGAGTCCGGCGGCGTGCGTAAAACCCGCGTCAAACACGGAGACCGTCGCCTCCTCGGCGGGGACGACGTGACCGTTCAGGAAAACCCATTCCTCGTGTTGGGTCATGACAGGGCGGGCTCCGGTTTGCAATACCCGCCCGACCTCACCGGTGCCGCGCCTTCGCGAATCCCAAGCGCCGCAAGCATCCCCGCCGCCTTGGCCGCCAGCTCCTGGTATTCCTCCTCGGGATCGCTGTCCGCCACAATGGCGCTGCCGACCGACAGATCGACCTGCCCGTTGACGAGGCTCATCGTCCGGATCGCGAGATTCAACTGCATGGATCCGTCCAGCCCGACGTAACCGATGGCTCCGCAATAGGCCCCGCGCGGGTCCGGCTCCAGTTCATTGATAATCTGCATCGCCCGCACCTTCGGCGCGCCCGTGATCGATCCGCCGGGAAACGCCGCCCGCAAGAGGTCGATCGCGCCGGCATCTTCGCGCAACCGCCCGACAATCGTGGCGGTCCGATGAAATACCGTCGGATACGCCTCGATTCGACCATCCTCCACCACGCGCACGCTTCCATATTCACAGATGCGGCCGAGGTCGTTTCGTTCCAGGTCGACGATCATGTTCAGTTCGGCGCGGTCTTTCTCGCTGTTTTCCAGCGCCCGCCGCGCCTCTTCATCGCCCGCTGCCGTCGCCCCCCGCGGTCGGGTTCCTTTGATCGGCCGCGTCACGACGACGCGATTTCGCAACTCAAGAAAAAGCTCCGGCGACGACGAAACGATCTGGCCGCCGGGCACATCCAGATAGGCAGCGTACGGGGAGGGGTTTTCGTAGATGAGCCGCTCGTAAAGCGCCGAGGCGTCACCTTTCCATTCTGCGCGAAACCGACGGGCGAGGTTCACCTGAAAAATGTCCCCCGCGCGGATGTAATCCATCGCCCGCCCGACCTTGGCGACATAAGCCGCCCGATCAAAGTTCCAGCGACCATCGGCCTTCAGCCGCCCTGCATCGGCACGCCCTGAATCGGACGCTGCACGACTGGCGCGAACGAACCGCTCGACAGACCCGATTCGCTCGCTCGCGACGGGGCGTCCGCCGCTGCAAATCTCCGGAACCTCGATGGTCGAAACGGCCCAATGGTTCGTCCGTTGGTCGTGTACCAAAAGGGTGTCGTACAGCCCCCAATGCGCCAGGGGCAAGCGCGGGTCAGGTTTCCCCCAACCCGCCGATGGCTCCACGCATCGCCCCGCCTCGTAGGCCATGTATCCGATCCACCCGCCTGCAAACGGCACGTCCGAAACTTCGACCGCTTGCCGCAGTGAAGATCTATGGGCCAGGGACTTGAAGGGATCATCCGACGCCGTCGTCGGGACGGTCAATCGTGCGACCGGATCCCATCCGTAGATCGAGTACCGCTCGCGGCCATCCGATTCTCCATGGGACTCCAGCATCGCCGCGCCGGGGCGCGCCGCGATGGCCCGCCGCAACGCCGCGACGTTACCGGGCGGATCAATCGTCCGCGAATAGCATCGAACCCGCGTATCATGAGCCATGCGCCCGCAGTATAGCCCCCCAGTGAGGAGGTGTCCTAACCCTTGAGTTAAGCCGCCCATTGTCTATAATGATAAGGACAGGGTGGGCATTAGGAGGACGAAGTTGAAACGGGAGATAACGTACCCAAAACAGTTTCCACTTGGGTAGCCGTTTTTCCGTTCCTGCCGGGTCCGAGGACGAATCGACATGCAAACTGAACCGACGGTCCGCGCGGCCGTGGCCACTGCGCCGCGCGAACGGCAAACTGTTTTCTGGATCATCGCCCTGCTCCTGGCGGTCATCGCCACGACGCTGCTCGTGCGCGGCTCGGCCTCCTCATGGGTCGCCCCGGCCTTCGGCGACTCTCCCATGGTCGGCGCCCGCGGCGTCTTTGCCTTCACCGGCCAGCTCGACAAGAACAGCTACGGACTTTTCATGGTGGATGTCGACAACCGCACGGTCTGGTGCTACCAGTACCTGCCCTCGACGCGCAAGCTTCGACTCGTGGCCGCCCGCTCGTTCAGCCACGATCGCTACCTCGAAGACCACAATTTCGAAGGACCGACCATCGAAGTCGTCAAGCAGATGTTGGAAGAGCAGCGACGGATCAAAGAGCGCCGGGAGATGCAGGGCATCGACGACGCCGACGATGAGGCCCTGGGTATCACCGTCCCCGGCATGCCCTCCGGGGCCGATCGATCCACGGCGCCCTAGGACGAAATGAAAACACCTACCCCGCGATGAGGAGCTGATTGACATGGCTCATACCGAATACTGCACGTTGGACGAAGCCTGCGAAATGCTCGGGATGTCCGACACCGAGATCAAGGCGATGGTCGCCGACGGCCGGCTCCACGAGCTGCGCGACGCCGGCAAGATCTTCTTCAAGCGCGACGAAGTACGGCGCATGGCCGCCAAGGAAGGCAGCAGCATCGTCGACCTCGCCGCTGCCGAGGACATGAGCCCGCAGATCGACGGCGAGGGCCAGCCCGACTCCTTCGCCTCCGCCCTGTCGAGCCTCGCCGACGAGTCTTCAAGTCTCGGCGTGCTGGAAGCCAACACGCCCAGCCCCGGCGTCGAAGAGCTGATGGCCAAGGATCCCTCGCCGCCGCTGGAATTGGACGCCGAATCCTTCCCGGAGGACCTCCCCGCCGCCGCTCCCCCGGCGGACGAAATCGAAATTCCCGAACTCTCCAGCGAGATCGACCTGCTCCCGACCGCCGAGGGTTCCAGCATGGGGCTCTCCCCGGTCGTGCCCGAAGCCAAGGCGCCCGGGGGGGACCTCGAAGTTCCCGACCTCGGACTCTCCGGTTCGAGCATCATCAGCCTGGAAACCACCGGCCTCGACGATACGTCCACGCCGGTCAAGCCCGCCGCCAAAGAGCCTGCCAAAACCGGCAAGGTCGGCATCAGCGTCTTCGACGACGACGAGCTGAAGATCGACGTTGATCCAATGGGCGAGACGCGCATCTCCGCCGGCGTCGCCGAGATGGAGACGGTCGGCAGCGGCAGCGGTCTGTTGGACCTGACGCAGGAAAGCGACGACACCAGCCTCGGCGCCGCCCTGCTGGACGTCATTTCGCCTACCGAGGCCGCCGAGACTCAGACCGAAGGCGAAGCCGTCGAAGTCATTGAGGCCGCTGAGACGATCAGCGAAAGCAGCGGCGGCACGCGCACGCTCACGGAGTCCGGCGCCGAATACGTCGGGCCGACAGCGGGCATGGCCCCGGCGATGGCCGCCCGCTCCGCCGTTTCCACGAGCATGCCCGGCGCCGTCCCGATGAACATCACGCTCATCCTCGGGATCATCAGCCTCGCCCTGATCGGCCTGGCCACCGCGGCGCAGCTACAGGGCGTCTGGCCCGCGACGATCCTCTCGCCGATCGCCAAGGACGTCGTGCACTGGTCCGTCTTCGGCGGCCTCGCCGCCATCGCCCTCGGCACCGGCATCTGGGGAATCCTCGCCGGTCGCAAGTGATCGCGCGATTGACCCGCTAATATCCCGCAGCGACAATCCACCGCAGCGCCCGCGCGCGAGTGGCGGAACTGGCAGACGCGCAGGATTTAGGATCCTGTGGGGAAACCCGTGGGGGTTCGACTCCCCCCTCGCGCATCAAAAAAGGCCGCCGAATGCTCATTCGGGCGGCCTTTCTTACAGAGCGTCCTCAATCGGCCGGCGGCCAGTACACGATATCCGCCGGGCCCTCTCGGCCGAAATACGCTCCATTCTTGACCTTCTCGGATGAGCCGCCGTCATCCTCCAAATTGTTGCCGACGCTGTAAAGCGTGAAGCGGCCGCCATCCACCGCGTATTTCAGGTGCATCCCGCTGTACTCATCGACGGGCACGGCCGCCAGGTAGTCCGGCGACAATTCGGCCAGCCGCTGCGGCAGCGCCCCGCGCTCCAGCCGGTAACGCAGGATCGCCACGAGCGTCCGCGTCGCCAGTTCGTTCATCGTCGCTTCGCGAATGAGCTGATTCGCCCGCGACAGGATCGGCAACATCGTGTTGATCAGCGCGAAACGCTGCCCCGTCGGCCCGTCGCTCTTCACGCCATCCAGCACGCGATCGGCGCCCGCCCGCCGCGGGTCGTACAGCGGCAGGGAATACAGCTCCTCCATCTTGTCGAAGATCTCGTGGTATTTGGCGACCGTTTCGCGCCGATCCGCGTGGATCGCGGACATCGCCACCAGTGCGGCGTCGTTCATGAAGCCCGTTTCATCTGTTCCTGGCGAGGAGTTTCCATAGGCCGAAACCTTGGCGAATTGGCTGGGAATGAGGCGGCCGTTTCCGCTTCCGTCGTCGGTGAACGTGTATTGCACCACGTCGTTAAAGAAGAACAGCTCCGACCGGAAATCGCCCTTCAGCGTGCAGATCGGCATGGTCAGGAGATGACTCGCCTTGACGAGAGCCAACTGCTCCGGCGTCAGGGCATCTGCCGTTCCATGCAACATTTGGCGCGCTTCGTTTGTCGACATCGAAATCATCGCCGTCCCGACCAGTTGCTCGATGATGGTCTGTCCCGACAAAAGCAACGCGCCCAGCCGGTGCGCGATATCCAGCGAACGCCACGCCTCGGCGAATTCGCCCCTTGTCATTCGGTCTCGAGCATCCAGTATCAGGAAACGCGCGACATTTCGTTCTTCCGAGAGATTCGGCAGGAGCACCGAGAGCGTCGGCGGGACCAGAGGATCGACGGTTTCGCTCGGTTCTTCAAAGGGCTCGCCGCCCCTCAACGCCCGCTGGCGCATGAACTCAATGGTCTGCTCATGATCGTAGAGAAAGCCCCACGTCGGCTTGGTTCCCGCCTCTTCGAGGCGCGGGAGTATGACGCGGTTCGCTTCCACCCAGGCCAGGGCCACAGGCCACTTTTCATCACCCGGCCGCGGCAAACTCTTCGGCGTCGCTTCCAATTCCTTCGGAAGCGGTCGGAATTGAAGGAGCGCTTCGCGGAGGATCGGCCAGGCCCGATCGCCTTCCGGTGTCCGCTGCGTCGGTTCGTTGATCTTCGCGATGTAGTCCACCGTGGGCGTCGGCGAGCCCAGCGAGACATAGGCCAAATACCCGCCGCCCGCCGCCGCGATCACCAGCAAAACCAGCGCCGTCGACGTTATTATTTTCCAGATCATGGGTCTTCCTCTCTTCTTGCTGCGGTGAATGAGTCTCGCCGCCAGGTCCGGGTCTCCGAAATCCTCGCAGAGGATTCCGATCGATTGTTCCAATGAAACGCCGTCCTTCGTCAATTCGATCAGCCCCTCGCGAAAATGGCTCTCCAGTTCGGCCTTCAACTCGCGCTGTTCCGACGGCCACAGCCGCGCCTTGCGGACGACGCGGCGAACCAGGTCCTTCAGTGCTTCGGGCAGCGCTGAGGTGGAGGCATCGTCACGAATTGATGGAGCCGCGCTCATGCCAGTCGCCAAGCCTTTTGCGCCTGTGTACCCCCCAACACCAGTTGTCCCATCCCCCGCACCAGCGCTTCCCACTGCGTCAGGTCGCGCTCCAGCCGCTGCGCACCCTTGTCCGTCAATTTGTAATACTTCCGATCGCGGCCGCTCTCAGAACTTGTCCATTCGCTCTCGACGAGGCCCTGCGCTTCGAGGTTGTAAAGTAGCGGGTACAGCGTGCTCTGCCCCAGTTTGAGCACACCGTCCGATCGCTTGGTCACTTCCGTCACCAATTCGTAGCCGTACATGCTCCGGCGCTTGAGAAGCTTGAGCACCGCGAGGGGCAGCACGCCCTTCAAGAGTTCACGTTCGATCTGCATGGCCAATCTCCTGTACTATGTAATACATAGTATGCTTAGCATAACTCCGCGTCAAGTTCCATCCGGTTGTCCAGATGGCTTCTCTTAACTGTTTACTGCGCTAGTGTTTATATGCGTGCAGGCGGACGCCGGTCGCCTCGCTGCCGACACCTTGATTGGTGATAACGACCCAGTCGTCTTTGTCCCGACCCCTGTTCCCGCGATCGACGACGCAAAGTTCTCTTGCCCTGGGATCGAAATGCGATTGGAGGCTGGCGAAGTCCTCGAGTTGCAACACCATGTAAACGATGCCGGGCCCGTCCAGCAATTCGCAGATTCGGCCGGCGACCTCCAGCCGTAGTTCAAACCCGCTGGCAGATTTGCTCCGCTCCGCCATCAGTTTGTAAGGATCCACCACCTGACGCAGGCCTCGATTCCAGTAAAACGTCACGCGACCGTCCGGGCGATTGCTGGCCCAATAAACCGCGACGTCGTCCGGCACGCGCGCCTTGGCCATTTCCTCCACCAGCCGGTGGGGCGCATCAATATTTCCCGCCGACGGCCCAATGACGCACCACACCCCCCCGAACGTCACGAGGCCGGACATCGCCACGGCGGTCAGGCTTGGCCAGCGCCGCCCACGCACATACAACCATCCTGCCATCGCCATCCCCCCGATGGCGAGCACCGCAAACAGCGGCGTCCCCCAGGCCAGAATCCCATGCCATTCCTCGGGATACATCCGGCGCCCGACAAACCACATGACCACGGCGATCGTCGTCAGGATGGCGACGATCACACCGACGGTCGCCTTGGCAAGCCGCGCGGAGACATCGCTTCGAAAAAAAAGGCGATCCAGAACGGGCCCGAGCAGAATGGCGCAACCCGGCACGGCCGGCAATATGTAATACGGTTTCTTGAAACTCATGATGGAAAGCAGCGCGAGCGCGGCAACTGCCCAGCACCATGCGTAGGTCAGCGGACGAAGCTGTCGTCGATAGACTCGCAAGAAAGGGCTGGCCAGCGCCTCGGGCAGCGAAAGGCACCACGGCAGCAAGAGCCCGAACAAAAGCGGAAGGTAATAGAGAAAATCGCCCCAATGGCATCCGGGATAGTCGCCCTTGGCCCGGTCCAGGAACTCGTAATCCCACAAGGCCCAGGCGTAAGGCTCCCGTCGCGCCACCAGGACCATCCATGGCACGAACATCGCCGCGAACAAGGGAAATCCCCACCACAGCCCGGTTGTCGTCAGCGCCTCTTTGAGTCTCAGCCCGGCGCTAAACAACGTCGAGCGAACGATACGTGCCATACGACCTGGGTCGAGCGTTGTCAGTCTTCGAATTCCGCGATGCCCGAACCACCACGCCGCCAGCGGCACGACGACCACCATCATCGGCATCGGACCCTTGGCGAGCATCCCCAGTCCCAGCGCGATATAGAACCGGGCGAGGTGCATCGTCCGGCGCTCGGGTTTCGTTTGGGCCCACCAGAACTCCGCAAACGCCCACGTACAAAACAGCGTCAAGAGCGCCTCCGCCGTCGCATTGACCGCGAACAGAAGCATCCCCAGGCTGCTTGCGCAAACGACTGCCGAAATTGCCGCGATACGGGTGTCGAACATGCTCCCGGCCAAACGCCAGACCAGGAGAATCGTCAGCACCACCGCGACGGCCGATGGAAATCGTGCCGCGAAATCCGTGACCGGCTGAGCGGTATCGTTGGAGCGTGGCGTCACCAGGGACACCCCCGCCACCAGCCACGCAGCGAGCGGCGGCTTCACCAGAAACGGAGTATCCAGGTAGCGGGGAATAAGCCAATCGCCCGACGCAATCATCTGGCGCGCGGACTGCGCGACGATCACCTCGTGCTCCGCCAGGTGCGGACCGCCGACCAGCGCGAAGCCCGTCCCCGCCAGCCAAACTGCCGCAAAGACGCCAAACGCGCGGCGCGACGGAGCGGTTTCATGGTTCAGGGAAATGCTGCTTGTCGGAGATGGAATAGCGGACACCTACTGGGCCATGCTTGCGAAGCTGCCCGGATCATAGCGGCCATGCGGGCCCGCGTCAGCGATGACTTGCCGTCCATCTGGCCAAATCCGCCAGTTCCGTAGCCAAGCGCCCGTACGCCTCCAGCGTCAGCGCCTGCTGCCCGTCCGACAGCGCTTTGCTCGGCTCCGGATGCGTTTCGACCATCACCCCGTCGGCGCCCGCGACGACCGCCGCGCGGGCCAGCGGCGCGACGGCCCAACTGATCCCGACGCCGTGCGACGGATCGGCGATCACCGGCAGGTGCGAGTGCCGTTTGATCATGACGACGGCGGAAAGGTCAAACGTGTTTCGTGTCATCGTCTCAAATGTGCGAATGCCGCGCTCGCACAGGATTACCTCGTAATTGCCCAGCGACAGAATGTACTCCGCCGCCATGAACAGTTCCTGGATCGTCGCGCTGATTCCGCGCTTCAGAAGCACCGGGCGGCGCAGGCGGCCGACGGCCTCCAGGAGCGAGAAGTTCTGCATGTTCCGCGCCCCGACTTGCAGCACGTCCGCCACCTCGGCGACGGCCTCCAGGCTCTCGACGTCCTTGACTTCCGTCACGATCCGCAGATCAAAGGACCTTTTCACTTCTCCCAGAATCTGAAGCCCCTCTTCCTTCAGTCCCTGGAACGCGTACGGCGACGTCCGCGGCTTGAACGCCCCGCCGCGGAAGAATTTGGCCCCGCTCGCCGACACGGCCTCGGCCGTCTTCATCGTCTGCGCGCGCGACTCGACCGAACACGGGCCCGCCATCATCGCCAGCGTTCCGTCGCCGACCTTGACGCCGCGCACGTCCACGATCGTCTGCTCCGGCTTCACCTCGCGGCTGACCAGCTTGTACGGCTTGGAAACCGGTACGCATTCCGCGACGCCCGCCAGGTCCTGAAAATTCTCCGGTGAGACCGCCCCCTGGTTACCGGTGATGCCGATGGCCGTACGGATCGTGCCGGGGATTTCGTGGGGCGCAAAACCGATCTCGCGGATGCGCCGGCAGACGGCCGCGATCTGCTCCGCCGTCGCGCCTTGTTTCATCAGGATGAGCATGAGCTAACGTCCTTCCCTCGTTGCCGCCGTGGTCGGTTGGGGTCGATACTCGAACCGCCAGCGCTGGTAGTCCCGCAGATGATCGCACAGGGCGCGCTCCGCGTTACGATCGAGATCATAGTCGCGCTCCAATTCCGCGAGCGCTTCTTCGACGGACCAGCCGCAGAATTTCATCCGATAAGCCGCCCACGCCGCGTTCGACCGCTGCTTGCCCGCGGCGCAGTGAAAAAAAATCGGGCGATTCCCCTGATCCGCAATGGCCACCGCCGCCTGCTCCAGCATCGCGAAATCCCCGCGCCCGTCGCCGGGCATGGGAAAGCGCAGAAGGTGAATCCCAAGGCTTTCGACTTTCGCGAGCATCTCTCGTTCTTCCGGCCGATCCGTCGGCCCCGTAAGATTGACGATCGTACGAATCGATTTGTCTTCCTTCAGATGAACGATGTCATCGACGCTTGGAAATCCGCCGCGGTAGACTTCGTTGGGAACCACTTCCGCGAACCGCCGCGGGTAACGCTGGCGCTCGCGGACCTCCGCGCCGACGATCGCCGCAACCGGTGGCGCCGCCAGCGCAAGCATCAATAGAATTGATCGAACCATGGTGCTTACGCGCGACCGGCCGCGATCGGTGAGGGAACCCCCGCCGTGTTGATGTAATCGATCATCTGGCGAAGCCGCCCGTGCGAGCGCCGATTAAACCGCATGACCAGGCGCGGCTTGTCCGGCCACTCGTCGCCTTCTTCCGGCAGCGCCCGCATCGACTCAATGGCGCCCTCTTCGCAGATGTCCGCGAATTGCTCCTGGATATGGGTGATGGCCGTGATCGGTAGTTCCTCGTTCAGACGGATCACCAGCTTGTCCTTCACATAGCGGTACGAATGAAAGCGGCGATAAAACGTCAGAATATCCTGCACGGCTGCCTCGACGTCGTCCGTCACTTTGATCAGGTTCATATCCTCTTCGCTGATCATGCCGGTCCGCAGCAGTTCGGCTTTCACATAGGTCCGCCAGTGCTGCCAATACGTCCCGCCCGGCGCATCGACCAGGACGACGGGAACGAGGTGCGTCTTGCCGGTCTGAATAAGGGTGAGTACCTCAAAGCCTTCGTCCTGCGTGCCGAACCCTCCGGGGAACAGCGCGACGGCCTTGGCCTCTTTGGTGAACATGAGCTTGCGGGTAAAGAAATACTTGAAATTGATGAGCTTCTTGTCATCCGCAATGATGGTGTTGGTCCGCTGCTCGAATGGCAGCCGGATCGCCACGCCGAAGCTCGCATCCGCCCCGGCCCCGCCGTGTCCGGCTTTCATGATCCCGTCACCCGCGCCGGTAATCACCATCCAGTTGCTTTCGCGCATCCGCTCGGCGAATTTCACCGCCTGTTCATAGTCGGGATGTCCCTCGGGAGTGCGGCTGGAGCCGAAGATGGAGACCTTCGGAATGTCTTCGTACGGGGCGAAGATCTTGAATGCGTAACGCAGCTCCGCCAGCGCGGTATCGACAAGCTTGACCTCGGCCCGGCTGGTCTCGTCTTTCGACAGCCGGCAGACCGTCTTGATCATGCTTTCAAAATACTCGTGGTCGGGTCCGGGAGCGTACTTGGCGACAAACTCAGCGATGGCCGCGTCTCGGGCCGCCCGCTCGGCCGTGGTTAACGGGGTGGTTTCATTCGACACTTTCAGCATCCTCTCTAACGTCTTCTACAAACAACAAACACTCTAATATACCATGTTTACGGTCGGCTGACAAAGCACGCCTATTGGCCGGCGCCGCCCTGAGTATCTAGGCGGAATCGCCTATGAACGCGTGGAAACCCAGCACGCCCAAACTGCCGCGAAGGCAACAGCTGCCGTCTCGATCCGCAAGATCGTGGGTGATAGCGTCACACCTTTCGCCCCTGCCGCTTCAAGCTCCCCGGACTCCTCGTCGCTCAGTCCACCCTCCGGGCCGATGATGACCAGCAGCGGACTGGTAGCATCCGCGCTCCCGTCGCCCGCCTGCAACTCTTGGGCAAATGACCGCGCTGATTGATAAGGTGCTCCGTAATAGACACGCGTCGGCCGACGATGCGATTCGAGCAGCTTCGCAAGTCTCGTCGTCGGCTCCACCATCATCGCCGACGACTGTCTCGACTGCTTGGCCGCCTCGACCGCCTTGCGCCGCCATCGGTCGAGCTTGCCCTCGCCCGGCTCGACTTGCGACCGCGCACAGGACAAGGGGATGAGCCGCGAAACGCCCAATTCCGCGCACTTCTCCACGAGCCAATCTCCGCGCGGCCCCTTTGGCATCGCCACTGCCAAGACGAGCGACGGACCGATTGGCTTGGGAGTTTCCATTCGGTCCGTCACGGTCGCTTCGAACTCTCCAGTCCCCTGCCGGGTGATCCGCGCCACAGCCTCGCCCCCGCGGCCGTCGAACAGATGAACCTCCGCACCCTCTGTCAGCCGCAGCGACCGCAACGCGTGGCGGGCCTGCTCGCCCACGACGCGAATGACTGCCGGAGAGAGATCATCGACCAGGAAGCGTCGGGGCGTCATGCTACCATTGTCCAGCCGTCCGCCGGCAAACGCCACGGGGAAGACTCCGGCTTCCCAGCGCATACCTCGGGATTTAGCGGCCGGCGCGCCAAGGCCGATAAAGGTCTACGCGGGCGTCTGTCTCCGCGCTGGCATCGCCGTTTATGGATAGTCCCCAGCCTCCATCCCTGGCCATCACCGACGAAGAAGTCGAGCAGTTGCTTCAGCAAGCCGAGTCGCTGGTTGGCGAGATTGCCGACGATCCCGTACCGGCGTCCCACGATCCCGCTTCCACTACGCCCGGAGTCGCCCCCGATGGGATCGCTGAATCGGTCTCGACCGCCGAATTGCTCGATGACCCGGCCTGGACCGTCGCAGTCCCCCTGGCGGACGACGTCCCTTTCGATGCTTCCTTGCCGCCGCGGTCAGACACTCAACCGCGGGCCGCCGACCCGCTCCAGGCCATCGAGAATACGGAGGCCATCGCCGCCGAACTCACGGCCATACTCGACGAAGCTTCGGAAATGGTTTCTCCGATGCAGGCCCGCGAACTTGAAGCGAGCGCCGCCGAGCCAATTCCCGACCGATCCGGCGCATCGCCTTCGGAAACACCCGGCGCAATTCCTCGCGCGATCCTGGACGAAATCACCGATGAACTCACATCCGGCGACCTGTCGAATCGCGAACCGCCCGCAACTCAAGAGGTCGCGACGACCGGACATCTTCATCCCGCGGCGATGTCGGAGCAGCCGGCCGAACCTCAACCGGTGAACGACGCGCCGGCCCAAACCGTCGAACCTGCCGCCCGAATCCCGCTCAAGGCCCGCCTTGCCAACTTTCGCCGCGCCGCTTGGTTCGTCGTGACTGCCGTGCCGGTGGCGCTCGTGAATCTCGTACTCCGTCTGATGGTGCTTCTCGATCGACCCTTCGCCCGGTTCTCCGCCGAAACGAAGTTGCGCATCGGCCTGGTCGCGCTCGTCACGCTCTTCATGGGTACCGCCGCCTGGCTCCTGCCGCGCATCGCCCTGCAAAACCCCTACGCGGCGATGGGACAATAGCGCGCACCGCACAACAGCATTTGTCAGTGACTCATTAAGTAAGGGAAATCGCAACCGCCCGATTACATCCCGTACGTCACGGGATCGAAGTCCGCCTCCGTCAGGCCGGAATCCAATTTGATGTTGCGGTATTCGTACTTGCCCAGGAGATGCTGCGGATCCTTGTAGTCCGTCGAGAAGCAATACACGGCAACCGGGATTCGATATTCCTTGTCAATGAAGATCTCCGCCAGCTTGTCGGGATAGGCCCCGCCCTCGCCCGTATAGGGCAGAAATCGTCGGATCACCCAAACCGGCCGCCCATCGAATCGACTCTCCCCGCAAAACTCCAGCCGAAGGACGCCGTCCTGCTGGGCCCGCTCGCAATATTTGATGAGCAGGTCGAGCGCCCGCGTGAAACCAAATTCGTCCAGGTATCGCCGCGATGAAAGTTGGGCCCGTTTCCCATGAATCGGCTGCTTGATGCTCTTGATGAGCAGCCGCGCGACCGCTCCCGGTTGGCACACGGCGAGTTGGCGCTCGTCAGGATTCTCGGCGTCCTCGTCGATCCAGCGATCCTTGACGTAGATCACGCGATCCGCCAGGCCCGGATTGCGCCGCCAGTGAAACATGACGCTGTACGGGTCGTGTCGAAACTTGACGTCGATCTCCTGCTCCTCGCTCATTCCCGAAGGCAGCGCCTCCTGCTTCACGAGCGTGCATTGATAATCCTTGACCTGTCGCCGGTGCAGATCGCGAGCTTCAATCAACGCCGAAAGCGGATCGCGGCGAATTCGTCGCTCAAATGGCTCCGCCGTCTCGCGCTCCGCCGCAATGACGGCCGGTGTTCCGGGCCGCCAGACGACCTCGTTCACTTCCATCAACTCAAACTGAAAATAGAGAATGCCCGCCAGCGCCAGACCGACCAGGAGTCGGATCTTCCGCTGACTGAGAGATTTGGAAAGTCGCGGCATAGATGCGGATCCTTGCGTGGTCGGCCGTGAGTGGGTCAGGCCAGCCATTCGTGCTATCCATTCATCGGTAGGGCTCGAAAAGGCCGTGAGCCAAGTTCACAATGCAAATCATGGCGTAATCGTGCGTTCGGCGAGTCTTCGTCGCCTCGTTACATCAAGAGCCTGCGATAGGCCCTCCGCGCCGGGACCTCGGGATGCGGGCGACCTGGCGGCCGATACACCCCTTATACACAGTCTCACAATAACCTTAGCGTCGGATTGCATTACCGTCAAACGGCAGCGGTCCCTAAATGACCCCCTTGATTTCGAAATGTCTCTAATAACTTACCAGTTCGGTGTTTAGCAATCGAGACCCGACGATTATCGGAGAGAGGCGTAGAGTCCGTTTTTCGAGATATAGGACGTTACTTCGTCGGGAGTCAGGTATCGGATGCTCCTTTTCTTCGCCGCACGTTCCCGAATCTGCGTCGAACTGATGTCAATGGCCGGCGTCGAAACGCAATCGTCGAAGAGCGCCTGGGCCCTGACCGCCCCGACCACAGCCGCGAGCGCCTCGAGCGCCGGGGGCTTCCACCCCGGTCGCGTCGCCGTCACGATACGAACTTGTGTCACCAGCTCAGCGATTCGATGCCACGTCGGCAGCTCCGGCAGCGAATCCGCGCCGATGATCCAGATCAGCTCGACTTCCGGGCCCAGTCGAGTCCGGAAATCCGCGACCGTGTCGATCGTATAACTGGGGCCCGCGCGATGCAGCTCCACATCCGACACCTCGAAGAGCGGATCACCGGCGACCGCCAGTTTTACCATCGCCAATCGGTGCCGGGCATCGCTCAACACCACGCCGCGCTTATGAGGGGGACGTGCCGATGGGATCAGCACGATTCGCGCCAGCCCCAACTGCTCCGCAATGCTTCGCGCGGAAATCAGATGCCCGAAATGAATGGGATCGAAACTCCCGCCGTACAGACCGATGCGCTGGCTCATGTCGACGATCCGCAGCCGCCCGGCCGTATCACGGCGCCGATTCGCCGCTCTCCGGCGGATGGCTGGCGACCGCCTCGCTTCGGCCCGGGACCGAAGCCGTGCCCGCCGGTCGCCACTCAATCTCCATCGCCGCGTCCTTCACCTCGAGAGCCACCGAGGCTGACTGCCCCTCGAAGGACTGCGCCTCCGAACGCCCCGCCAACATGAGATAGTAGCCCCGCTGCGGCTCGAACCGGGCGTCAAACACCAACTCGTGGACGATCCCGGAGGCGTTCGGGCCCTTGCCCAGGCTGGTGGCCATCAGATTTTCCGTCTTGATGATCTCGCCGTAGGAGTCCTTGATGAAAAACGTCAGCATGCTCTTGGCCGTCGCAGGGAGCGCCTCACCACTCGCGGCCGCGCCCTTGGATTCATTCTTCTCCGAGACCTTGAGATTCAACTTCACGATCGCATCCAGCGGCGCATCCCCGGCGTTGTCAAAGCAATAGCCCAGTTGAAACTCGCCCCAGGCCCCACTCTCGTCGCCCGCCTCCGCACGGCAAACCGCTCCATTCTTGCCTTCCGGCTTTGACTCTCCGCGCCCGGTCCCGCTCTGCCCGGATCGAAACGACGTGTAGTTGAATCCCTCTGCCGCGGGAATCTTGAGCGCCCCGCGCTGCACGACGCTCCGGTCAAAATCCGGCCGCTCCGCAGGGGGCTTGCGCACGTCCATGCCCGTTTCCCCGCCTCCGCACGACGGCACCAGCATCGGGACCAGAACGACCGCCAAAATCACGCAAATTCGACGCATAATCGTTTAGCCTACGCCGGGGCCATGCGGCTGTAAAGTTCGCGGCCCCTTATGGCGGGCCGCGATGAGTTTTCGGGACCGGACTTTCGTTGGTGACGGCCCGCCCCCCCTCCATTCTTGATCTTTCCACAACCCCCCTCCAAAATCCTCCATCTCCAAAACCGTCTCAAGGATTTGCCGCCATGATCCCCAGCGAATTCGGCCTCGAACATCACGGTCTCGCCCCCGCCCGGCCTGCCCACTGGAACAACTGCGTCCCCCAACTCGTCGAAATGGCCGTCGCCCGACAGGAAGGCCAGTTGACCAGCACGGGCGCCCTCGCCGCCCTCACCGGCAAACGCACCGGTCGCTCCCCCAACGACAAGTTCATCGTGAGGGACTCCTCCACCGAAAAGACCGTGGACTGGGGCAAGGTCAACAAGCCGGTGACCCCGGACGCCTTCGATAGGCTCCGTAAGAAGACGATCGAGCACCTCAACCACCACGAACTTTTCATCACCGACGCCCTGGCCGGTGCCGATCCCGATTACGCCCTGCCGATTCGCGTCGTGGGCACGAAGGCTTGGCACGCCCTCTTTGCCCGCCAGCTCTTCCGCCGCCCGACCCGGCAGGAGTTGCCCAAGGCCAAACCGGAATACGTTATCCTCTCCGCCCCCGATTGCCACGCCGATCCCGCCATTGACGGCACCCACAGCGAGGCCTACATCGCCGCCGACTTCGCCCGCAAGATCATCCTCATCGCCGGCACCCATTACGCCGGCGAGATCAAGAAATCCATCTTCACCGTGATGAACTACATCCTCCCCGACCGCGGCGTCTTCCCCATGCACTGCTCCGCGAACGTGGGCAAGGAGAGCGACGTCGCCCTGTTCTTCGGTCTCTCCGGCACGGGCAAGACGACGCTCAGCGCCGACCCGCGGCGGCGTCTGATCGGCGACGACGAGCACGGCTGGTCCGATCGCGGCGTCTTCAACTTCGAGGGCGGCTGTTACGCGAAGTGCATCCGCCTTTCCGAAGAGCGCGAGCCGCAGATCTATAACGCTCTCCACTTTGGGGCTGTCCTGGAAAACGTCGTCGTCGACCTCGAGACCCGCGTCGTCGACTTCGACAGCGAGAAATTCACCGAAAACACACGCGCCGCATACCCCGTCGAATTCATCGAAAACGCCCTGCTCCGCGGTCACGCCGAACACCACCCCAAGGCAGTCATCTTCCTGACCTGTGACGCATTCGGTGTCCTTCCCCCCATCTCGCGCCTCACGACGGCCCAGGCGATGTATCACTTCATGAGCGGATACACGGCGAAACTTGCCGGCACCGAAGCCGGCGTCGGCAGCGAGCCGCAGGCGACTTTCAGCACCGGCTTCGGCCAGCCCTTTCTCCCACGCAGCCCAATGGTCTACGCCAAGATGCTGGCGGAAAAAATCACCAAGCACCACTCGACCTGCTATCTCATCAACACCGGCTGGTGCGGCGGCCCCTACGGTGTCGGCCATCGGATCGACCTCGCCGCGACCCGTGCCATGATCACTGCGATCCTGACCGGGAAACTCACGGACGCGCCGACCACGCAGGACCCTATCTTCGGCCTGCACATCCCCAAAGAAGTACCCGGCGTCTCGACGGAACTGCTCACCCCGCGCAAAACCTGGTCGGACGGCGCCGCCTACGACGCCAAGGCCAAGGACCTCGCCAACCTCTTCGTGAAAAACTTCGCCCGCTTCCCCGACGCGACGGCGGAAGTGAAGGCAGCCGGTCCTCGAACGTAGGTTTCGTGCCTGGGCCTGCCCGCCGTGGCGGGTGCCGGACGTGCCCGATCAAAGCCCCGGGAAGGTGTGCCACCGGCTAATTGCCGGTGTCGGGGAGGGCGAGGCTCCTGCCGAGCCACCGTAGCACTTGCTGGCGTCTCCCTCCGCAACGATTAGTTAGTCGAGTATCATTTCGTCCGCCGCCAAGGGAGCGGGGCCTGTCGCGGTCGCGGATGCTGATTATGGAAATCGAGCGGAGGCGAACTCCTGACGAAGAAGAGCTGCATCGAAAGCAAAATGAGCTATCGGCCCTTGAAGCGTTCGTTGAGTATCGCGCTGGGACATAAGTGATTGTCCAGTCGGTCGTGTCCACGAGTTAGACTAGGTCGCGCGGCGCGGCTCCGACCCTGAAACGCTCATCGGAGAAACGGTAGGCGCGTCGCCATCTGCCCGACTCAGGAAGAAAACTCTACGATGGGCAAACGGTCATCAATTTGGAGTTTTTCAGATACCCATCGGAACCGTCTAGCGGTATTTGTCGGAATGATCGGATCGACCCTTTGGGCGGTTGGTTTCTTCCTCCTACACAATCGAAGCTACTTCCGTGAGAGGGATTGGTATTGGCTCGTGGGTGGAGCGATCGGGGCCTACATTTGGTTTGGATTATTGGCTCTGGCTGGATCGTGGGCGCTGAGGGGATCGTCGGCAAAGAAAAGCGACGAGTTGATCGGTGCTGGGATATCGCAGAGAGCCAGACGACTCATCCGTAAATTGACATCGCGGAATGAAAGAATCAAGGAGGTGCGTCAAGGCCTGCTTCTGATCGTGATGAGCATGGTCATCCTTACCATTTTCTTTCGCCCGCTTTATTGTTGGGTCGCCCTGGCGACGAACGCGACGCGGGTAACGGCAACGGTGCTTTCGGTGGGAGTGGGTCGCGAGTCCAGAGATTCACATGGCGGCAGGCATTTTAGGTGTCCACACGTCTTGAGCTACGATGATAGGACGCGGGTCGTGGACCTCAGTGGGTATTACTCTGCCGGAACAAAGCTTGATGTCCGATACGTCAAAATGGCGGCATCATCGGATGACATCATTGATGTCGTGGCTGACGAGCAGTTCGAGGAAAACCCTTGGGTGCTCGTTCTTTGTCTGGCGTTCTTGTGCGCTTGCTGTGTAAGTGGTGTCCAATTGATTCGCGGAAGTTTACCTCGCACCGCATCAATGCGCGCAACCGATGTCGCAGCGGAGCCGCGCAACAACCCACCCACGCTCACGCTGGATTGCGGCGGCGGCGTGCAGATGGAATTGGTGCTGATCCCCGCAGGCACATTCACAATGGGATCAATAGGGTTGCATGTTTTGGAGGAGCCGCCGCACGGGGTAACGATAAGCAAACAGTTCTACATGGGTAGGTACGCGGTGACGCAGGAGCAATGGCAGGCGGTAACCGGGCGCAATCCGAGCCACTTTGCGGGAGCGAAAAACCCCGTGGACTTTGTAAGCTGGAACGATTGTCAGGAGTTCATAGAAAAATTGAAGAAGAAATTCCCGCAGTACAGTCCCGCCCTGCCGACTGAGGCTCAGTGGGAGTGCGCCTGCCGCGCGGGTAGCACGGGAGCGTTCTGCTTCGGGGACAACGAGTCTGAACTGGGCGAATATGCGTGGTTCAGGAACAACGCCGACCAGCAAACGCACCCAGTGGGGCAAAAAAAGGCTAACGCCTGGGGCTTGTACGACATGCACGGCAACGTGTGGGAGTGGTGTGCGGATTGGTGCGGAAAATATTCGACGAATCGGGAGACGGACCCCACGGGCACCGCGCGTGAAGGGTGCCCTGTAACTCGGGGCGGCGCGTGGATCGTAAGTGCTGCGGACTGCCGCTCGTCGTACCGCAACTTCAACAGGCCCGACCGTCGGAGCATCTATTTTGGGTTCCGGCTGGCGCTGGATCCTAATTAACGTATTGTACTAGTTGCTCTGGCACTTCACGCCGAGCGAACCGAACTACGGAGGCCGACAACCAGATCGTGGATCGGCAAATCAAGACATCCATTTTCGCCGTTGCTGCGGTCTGCGTCGCCATGTTGCTCATCGCGATGGGAAGACAGCCCTACAGCTATTATCAATTCTTGCGGTGGATCGTCTGCGCGTCCTCCCTCTGGTTCCTGCTTTATGCAATCAGGCTCAAGGCACTGGGCATCGCGCTTGTGTTGGGCCTGCTGGCTGTGACCTACAACCCGCTCGCGCCGATACGTTTTGGACGAGGAACGTGGGCCGTTGTCAATGTCGTCAGTGCCTTGGCGATCGCCGTAAGCGCTATGTCCGTCGTTAGGTTGTCTCGCGGATCAGAAAAAAGGCGCGATCGGGTCGCCCATCCGAATGATCCGAATGCTCGAAAGAGAGACGACGAAGTCGCCTAGATTCCGGGACCAGGTATTGCGCTTTTGTGACTCCTGAGTTTGGTATAGTACCGCACATGTATACGCCAAGAGCGCGGGTTTTTATCAGCTGTGGCCAGAGGAGCCCTGCGGGCAAATCTGAAATCGGCGAACGTATAATCGCCGAACAGATCGAGAAGAAAATTGGTAATCTCGAATTCGAGCCTTACTTGGCGGCGAAACGGCATACATACATGGGTCCTATGGACGACATTTTTCGAGCATTAGAAGCCTCGGAATACTTTATTTTCGTAGACTTCAGGCGCGAAAAACTTGGTTGTAATTTTGGAAAAAGATGGTCTCGTGGGTCGATTTACAGCCACCAAGAGTTAGCGATCGCGAGTTTCCTAAAGACCGAGCAATTGCGGTTTGCCGAGGAAGGCGTTCGTTTGGAGGGCATTGGTGAGAATCTACATGGCCGCCCTGTCCCATTCGCTGATCGAAGTAAGCTCCCAGAGCTAGTTGAGCATGAAGTACGTGACAGGCTCGGGAGATCCTTGGATCGAGGTGGGTGGCGGACCGATTGGAAGAACGCGCTGACAATATTGGATAAGGTTGAAAATGACCCACATGTGCGTCGCGCGGCGGCACCTGATAATCGCTCCTATAGCAACACCAATCAACAACTTCCAATTCTCTCGGGCTTTTCGGACGCGCCCGACGGAGGCGCTACCTTTTGGCACTTGGTCGTCAGAAACCTCCATTGTCGCCGGTTAGCAACGGATTGCCGATGCTTCTTGAAACGATGTGTCAAAATATCGGGCACGGACCTGCCCACGCTGGCCCATGAGCATGTTGAACAGAAATGGGCTGGCGTCGTCTACAATCAATCCGTCGCCATTCCCGCAAACAACGGCGAGAGACGCGTTGCTGCGTTCCACAAGGAGGATCAGGAGAGCGGTATCCACTTTCACCAAATGTGGGTAGATACCGATTCTGCAAAAGCGGCTGAGCTCATTACTGGTCCGGGCAAGTACGAACTTGAGTACCTCGTCGTTTCGTCCAACTTTCCAACGGCCAGTAAGACCTTTGTTTTGGAACTCGATAGGAGCGGCAACGTACAACGCTTCGCGCCGAGCGACACGTTAGCGTCGGACTCTTAGAGGCGGTGACTTGGTTTTGTCGATGACCGTGACGGTATGCCAGGGAGGAATTCTAAATTCTCATGGCCGCTCCATCGCCTTCACTTTCCCCAACACCTCTCGCCCGACTTCGCCCTTCGTGCAGGTATTACTGTCAGGATGAATTACTTGGCGTGACGGCCCGTCAGTGCTAGCAGGAAAATAATCCCAGGCCGATCCTCCGCCGCCCTGACCAAGCCCGGCCCATTCCGCCCCCTAATCCCTCGTTCCAGAGGGAGCGCTGAGCACGAGTACTTGGTTAGGAACAAGGAGCGGCGATAACCGTCGCCGTAGTCCATCTTACGGCTTCTGGCTCCAAGCCTATGGCTCGTGAGTTCGTACATTCCCCGCGCCGGCCTTGACGGCTCATGGCCGACCATTGCTTGGGAAGTTGTTCTGGGAAGTTCAGTAAAATTCAGGTTGCGCGGGCCGTTTCAGCCAAACCGCAGCGTCGCCGGTGTTAAGATGGGTAACATTAATCCTTTCTTCTACCAGGTCAGAAGAGGTTCTCTGTGCCCTCGGTGCCTCTGTGGTGGATCATCCCGCATTCCGAATTCCGACTTCCGCATTGGCCCGTTCCGCCTTGTTCCGCCTGGTTCCACCAACAAAAAAAGACCCGCGCCGTTTGCGCCCGATTGCAGTCGTTTGCGCGAGAAAAAAATCGGTGCCCGAAATAAAATCGGCCGGCCTTATCCCCTCACCTGCCTCGTTCGCCGTCGAAGCAGGCCCAACCCGCACAGCAACATAACAACTGTCGTCGGCTCGGGGACCGGGACCGGCGACTGACGAAGGGTGAATTCGCTGACGCCGTCGGGCACATCGAGGTGAAAGATCATGCCGCCGTTAAACGCCGTGTTCGGCAGGAAGCCGCTGGCGAAGATCTCCAGCTCCGTCACGAGGAAACCTGGAAAACCCGGGCCCATGGTGACCGGTGAATCGTGATCGGGGGCGTCGAAATCCAGCCCGCCGCCCGGCGTCGCCGGGACAAAGCCGCTGCCGAATCCGAATCCCAGTTCCATGTGATAATCGCTCCAAGCGATTCCGGTATTGTTGGCCACTCCCTCGTTCATTCGATACTCGGTGGTGCCGCCGGTGTCGGCGACCGTGAAAACCAGATCGACGGGGCCGATGCCGACGTAGTTCTTCTGCAGCACCTGCACGAGATTGGGCGAAACGCCGACCTGGTTGTCATTGTTGGGCGCGGACGGCGGCATGATGATGTCGCCCGCCACGGACGCGACGCCGGAGTGCCACGTCAGCGCGGTGATCACGCCGCCCTGGGCGTCGACGGGGTGAAGCAGTGCGGCGGCGGCAACCAAAGCCAATACCGACACACGGACGAACGCAGAATGGCGACGCAATCCAGGATGCATGGCTTTCCCTCCACGAAAAATTACAGACACTTGCCGGATCGAAAAGCCGTCCGGCGGACTCGGGGCCCGGTGGACGGACCCACAATCGGTGTTATCATCCCGCGACACCGATTAACGGAGCCGGCGATGACTTCGCGCATTATAACGAATCGCACCCTTGCGATTCTTCGCATTGGGGGAGGTTGGGGTCTTTGATTAACCCACCGGGTAGCGGCCAAAGGGGGTGACCGGGAGGGGGCGACGCCGCCCGGCCTCGAGAATCAGGTGGTCGACTCAGCTCGATAACCGGTTTCTGGGCAATTAGTTACCCGTAGCCAAATCGCGGCTTCAATATTTCGACTGCGGCGGGAATAAAAAACCCAAGTTCGTTGTTATGGCTATAGAACATTCCGCGCTGCCGGGAAGCGCCTCTCCCCCCTGGCCTCTTCCGCAGAAGGACGAGGCCGCGAGTTACCGGCGCCGAAATCCCAGTTTGTTGACCAGTGGATGATTGTTCGGCTCGCCCATCCGCTGGCCAGGCCCACTCGGTGGTCGGATCGAGTGGGCATTTTTTTGCCCCCAACTCGGTACTTCAATGGTCGATTTTTCGACTCCGCTATACGCAACCCATGCCCCGTCACGGCCG
The DNA here is from genome assembly GCA_035275405.1 of Phycisphaerae bacterium. NCBI lineage: Bacteria > Pseudomonadati > Planctomycetota > Phycisphaerae > Phycisphaerae bacterium. The sequence continues at coordinate 336,004 of DATEMU010000003.1, read as the reverse complement.
GTAATCCCGCAATTCAGCGATTAGGACCGAATCACAAAGTGTTGGCCAAAGCTTGATACCGGCGTGATTTGGCGATATCATGAAGGACACGGGTTGAAAGAAGTCCTCGGCGCTGCCTCTCCCCGCCCCGGCCACCCGCAATCGTATATTCCCTGCCCGCGACGAGGTTCGTTCATGCGCCTCCTGCGTTTGCGATTGATGTCCGTCTGCATCGCAATGGCGTGGCTTATCGCCGCCTCCAGAGCGCAGGGCCAAGTGACGGTGTACGAAACCGGTTTCGAAAGCACCGAGGCTCCCCCCTTCGTCAACGGCAACCTTGCCGGTCAAAACGGCTGGATCTCCACGGACGATCCCCCCACCACCGGTCGCGGCCTGGTCCAAAGCACCTTCGCGCACACCGGGGCCCGCGCTGCCCTGCTCGACGCCTCCGTGACCTTGAACAGCGATTGGTATTGGAAGCCGATCAACTACCCGGTCTCGGTCGCCGTGAATCCGATTGTTCAAGTGACCTGGAACATGTACCTCGACGGGACCAGCCCCAACAAGAGCTTCCAATGGGGTATCGACGCCTACGACGACTCCTCCCCCACTCCCAAGCGCGTCACCGCAGTGGTGGTCAACAGCACCGGCCAACTCCAGATCTGGGACGGCTCGGTCTATTTCACCACGGCAACGACGGTCACACGCAACGCCTGGCACACGTTCAAGCTCAACATCGATTACGCGGTCGGTGTCCGGCGCACCGCGCTGTATCTCGACGGGGTTCTCATCATTACCGGCCGCGCCTTCACCCCCGGCACGACGGACGTGCTGGCGGATGTGGATCTTTACAATGTGGATGGCGGTGGATCGGACAAGGCGTACTACGACAACCTCAAGATCGTGGCGATGCCCGATTCCGACGGCGATCGAGTCCCCAACCCCGAGGACAATTGTCCCAATACGGCCCCCGGCGATCCCGTCGACGCCTTCGGATGTTCCACAGCCGACACTGATAACGACGGCGTTCTGAACGATCAGGACCTTTGTCCCAACACACCGACGTGCGCACCGATTAATGGCGTCGGCTGCCCCAGCGATTCAGACGGCGACGGGGTTTTTAATGGCTGCGACAATTGTCCGAATATCCAAAACCCGACCCAATCGGACACCGACGGCGACGGGATGGGCGATGCCTGCGACCCGTGTCCCCTCACCCGGCCGGGCGATGTCAACGGCGACGGAGTACTCGATGGTCGAGACGTCGTACGATTCACCTCGCTGTTGTTTGCTGCAAACCCCACTGCGGCCGAGATTTGCGGCGGCGACTTTGACTTGGACAACGGGATCGACACCGACGACAGCCCGGGCTTTTCGCAGGCTATTGTGCAAGGTCCCTAGTATGGAAGAGACATGTATAGAATTGAAGTGTCCAACGCCCGGCGGTAAGATTGACCTTGGCTATCAACCCCTAGAACCAAGATCGCTCGGCCAGCTCGGCGAAGCCTTGGGCAAATGCGAGAGGAAAATGGCATGAGCACAGCTAAGCTGCTTGGACGCAGGATCGGCCAATGGCTGACCGATGAAGGCGAAGCGGGGATTCTCACGCGCCGCAACCTCCTGCTCGGCGGATCGGTACTGGCCGGATTGTCGTCGTCCACCGCGGAGGCCGCGCCCCGACCGTCGCCCTCGCGCTGGCTCGTTAATCGGCTCACCTTTGGCTACACGCCGTCGGAACACCTGTTGGCGGACTCGCTGGGCTATCACGGCTACCTTGAACACCACCTCAATCACACCGCGATCAACGACAGCGACGTCGAAGCGCGATTGTCGGGTTACACGTTTCTAAACTGGCCGGCCTATGCGCTGCTCGCGGCCCATGCCACCTACGTCTCCAACCAACTGATTGATGCCACGATCCTGCGCGGCGTCTATAGCAAGCGCCAGCTCTTCGAGCGAATGGTCGAGTTCTGGTCCGACCATTTCAGCATCGACATCATGACGGCGCAGAATATCTGGCTCAAGCTTCCCGACGACCGCGACGTCATCCGCGTTCACGCGCTGGGGACGTTTCCCAATCTGCTCGCGGCCAGCGCCCAGAGCGCGGCCATGATGCAATATCTCGGCAATGACATCAGCATCGCCGGCAATCCCAACGAGAACTACGCCCGCGAACTCATGGAATTGCACACCATGGGCGTGGACGGCGGCTACACGCAGCAGGACGTCCAGGAGGTCGCCCGCTGTTTGACCGGCTGGGGCGTCAGCGACAGCACTCCCAACCAGGGCTCGTTTATTTATCGCCCGGCCTGGCACGACAACGACGCCAAGACGGTCCTGGGCTACAACATCCCGGCGGGCGGCGGCTTCAACGACGGACTCATCGTGCTGGATATTCTGGTCAACCACCCCAGCACGGCGAATTTCATTGCCAAGAAACTCTGCCGCCGGTTCTATGGCTACGACGTTTCGCAAAGCCTGATCGACAGTGTCGCCGCGACGTTTACTTCCACGGGCGGAGATATCAAGGCGATGCTGCGGACGCTGTTCAACAGCATCGATCCCGCCACCGCGCCGCCCAAGTTTAAGCGTCCGTTTCATTTTATCGTCTCCGCCCTTCGGGCCTTGAACGCGCAGATTCCGTCGGACCCGTCGGCGGGCGGTTCGCCAATCCGCAGTCGAATGGCCGAAAACGGCCACGAACCGTTTCACTGGCTCACGCCCGATGGCTATCCCGATTCGCTGGAGGCGTGGGGGGCGGCCTTGCTGCCCCGTTGGAACTTCGCCATTGCCTTGATGTGGGGCCAACTCGCCGGCGTGACGGTAGATGTGAACGCGCTCCTCGCCGGGGCCGTCACCGCCGACGACATCGTCGCCCGTCTCGATCAGGTCATTTTCGCCGGAGTCATGCCGCCCGCGGACAAGACGCGCATCCGCGATTACCTGCTACCCAATAATCCGTGGGCCGAGAAGATCAACGAGGCGATCGGCCTGGCGATCAGCTCGCCCGGCTTCCAATGGTATTGACGAGGGGACCGCGCTGTTAGCGGTCGCCGCGGCGACCACGAGGTTTTGTCATGAGCGTATCCGAATGCCAAGGCTGTGCGGAGTACCTCCAGCTCTCACGGCGAGGGTTCATCGGCGCCGGCGGCGGCCTGGTGCTCGCGGCCGCCGGTCTTCCCGCCTGGCTCCCCGACGTCGTTTACGCACAGGACGCCTGTACCGACCGCGATATCATCGTCACGGTCTTCCTGCGCGGCGCGGCCGACGGCTTCACCCTCTGCGTCCCGCATACCGAAGACGCCTATTACGACGCGCGGCCCACCCTTGCGGTCCCTCGGCCGGATAGCAGCGACCCCAACAAAGCCATCGACTTGGACGGGACGTTCGGCTTCCCGCCGATGCTTGCACCGCTCATCCCGGCCTTTCAGGCCGGCCAGTTGCTTGTGGTCCACGCCTGCGGATCGACCAACCCCAGTCGCTCCCACTTCGACGCCATGCGCTTCATGGAAGTCGGAAAGCCCGCCGACCCTGCGGTCGTCTCCGGTTGGCTCGGTCGACACCTGGCGACCTCCACACCGCTTTCGGAATCGGCGATTCTCCGTGCCGTCGGGATTCACATCGGTCTGCAGCGCGCCTTGCACAGCGCGCCAAAGGCCCTGCCGATTCGCGACCTGGACAACTTCGGCCTCGGCGGCGCCCTCTCCAGCCTGGCGGCGCGCAAGGCCGCGCTCAATGACATGTACAACCTGGTGGCCGAGCCGCTCCGCTCCGCGGCCCTTAACAGCCACCTGACCAGCGACCTTCTCGACCAGATCAACTTCGCCGGCTACGTTCCCGCCGGCGGCGCTGTCTATCCCACCGACGACTTCGGCAAGTCGCTCAAATCAACGGCGGCTCTGATCAAGGCCGACGTCGGTGTGGAAGCCGTGGCCGTCGACATCGACGGTTGGGACACCCACATTAATCAGGGCCTGGCCCCCGGCGGCGCGCTCCACGGCCTGGCCACCAAGCTCGGCAGCGGTCTCGCCGCCTTTCACGCCGACATGTTTTCCGGTCCCACACGCAACCTCACCGTCGTCGTCATGTCCGAGTTCGGCCGACGGCTCCTTGAAAACGGCAGCCTCGGCAGCGATCACGGTCACGGCAACGCCATGTTCATCCTCGGCAACAACATCGACGGCGGCCGCGTGCTCACCCAATGGCCCGGTCTGGCCCCGGAGAACCTTTTTGAGGGCCGCGACCTCGAAGTGACCATCGACTTCCGCGACATCCTCGCCGAGATTGTCTCGCAGCGGCTGATGAACAACAACCTGTCGGTCATCTTCCCCGACTACACGCCCACCTTCCACGGCGTCACTCAGTCCTGCGCCACCGCCGCTCCCAAGCCCGGCAAGAAACCCGGCAAGCAACCCGCCCACGCCCGTACCTGAGGCCGCGGTAGGCCGTCCTCCACGCCTTCGCATAAGATTCCGAGCCGATGGCGAATCGAATTCCCCCTCGACTCCTTGTCGGCATCGGCCTTACCACAATCGCGATCTTCGCCGCGTACGCGCCGGTCTATCGTGCGGAGTTTCTGTGGGATGACGACGAGCATGTGACCACGCCGGAGCTTCGTTCCCTTCACGGGCTCTCTCGCATCTGGTTCGACGTGGGGGCGACGCAGCAGTACTACCCGCTCTTGCACTCGGCGTTCTGGATCGAACACCGGATGTGGGGCGATCGGCCGCTGGGTTATCACCTCGTTAATCTGGCGCTGCATGCCATCAATGCCGCGTTGGTGATGTTGATTGTGCGGCGGTTGTTGTGGGACCGGGCGGCGCGTTGGGCCGATGCGACGGCGATCCTGACCGCCGCGGTCTTCGCGCTGCATCCCGTCCATGTCGAGTCGGTCGCGTGGATCTCCGAGCAGAAGAACACGCTCTCGGCGGCATTCTATCTTTCGGCGGCGCTAAGCTACCTGCGATTCGATCGAACGCGGCGCTGGGGCTTCTACGCCGCGGCTACGGCGTTCTTCCTCCTCAGCCTGCTCACCAAGCCGGTGACGGTCACGCTTCCGGCGGCGATGCTGGGGATCTTCTGGTGGCAGCGGGGCCGAATGACGCGACGCGATATCGTGCCGTTGCTGCCCTGGTTCGCGTTGAGTATCGCCTCGGGGCTGTTTGCCGCCTGGGTGGAACACAGCGTCATCGGGGCGAAGGGCACGGCCTTTGAGCTTTCGGCGGCGCAGCGGCTCCTGCTGCCGGGTCGCGTCGTGGCGTTTTATCTTTCCAAACTGCTTTGGCCGACGGACCTGCTCTTCGTCTATCCGCGCTGGACGGTCGATCCCACGGTGTGGTGGCAATGGCTATATCCGGTGGGACTGATCGCCGGCCTGACGGCGCTGGGGAGGCTCTGTCGGAGAACGCGATCGCCGTTGGCGGGCGTATTGTTCTATGTCGGCTCGCTTTTTCCCGTGCTCGGCTTTTTCAATGTGTATCTGTTTCTCTACACGTTTGTCGCCGACCATTTTCAATATCTGCCGAGCCTGGGCGTGATTGCAGTGGCCTGCGGCGCGCTGGTCGCTGTCGTGTCCAGGATCCCGCGGCGCGGGCTTCAGATCGCGATGCTATCGCCTCTGCCGATCGTGTTGGGCGTTCTGACGTTCCAACAATGCGGCCCGTACTCCGACAGCCGGACGATGTATGAAACGGTCCTGCAAAAGAATCCCGATTGCTGGATGGCCTACAACAATCTCGGACAGCTCCATGCCAATCGCGGCGAGTTGGAGGAAGCGGCCCGGTATTTCAGCGAGACGATCCGGCTGAACCCGAAGTTTGCTGAAGCCCGCAACAACCTGGGCCATGCCTCGATTCAGTTGGGCCGGCTGGACGACGCAGAGGCTCATTTGCAGGAGGCGATCCGCCTCGTACCGCACTATGTCAACGCCCATTTCAATCTCGGACTTCTGCGCGAACGACAGGGTCGTAGGGAAGAAGCGATCGCTGAATACCGAATGGCGACGGGATTCGACCCGCACTTTGTTTATGGCTACCTGAGTGCGTCCGAGCAAATGGCCAAAGCCGGCGAGTCGGCGGAGGCGCTTGCGGAATTGGACCGCGGATTGGCGGCGTTGCAGGGCCGCCCCGATGCGGCGTGGCTTTACAAGGCCAAGGCCGCCATCTTCACCGGTGAGAAGAAATTCACAGAAGCGATCCCTTTGCTGGAACGGGCGGTGTCGCTGGCTCCGCGCATGGCCGAGATGCACCTCCAGCTCGCCCATGCGCTGGCGCAGGCGGGCCGGCTCGACGACGCCGTGGACGCCTACCAACGGACCCTGGCCTTCGACCCGGGCATTGCCCAGGCGCACTACAACGTGGGTGTCATTCGCATGGCACAGGGCAATTTCCCGGAAGCGCGCGCGAACCTGGAACAGGCCCTGCGGCTCCGTCCGGACTACACCGAGGCCCGCGAGCGACTGGCGGACTTGAATCGCCGCCCGCCGGTTCCCGCGACCGCCCCCTCATCGCGAAAATGACGGGATCGCCTTTCGTGGCTGCGCCGTGGGCGACTGTCGTGGTTGTTCAAGCGCGGCGCGATCCTCTAAGATGTCAACGCCATGATGAACCGGTTGATCGCTCACCCCGCATTCTGCATCGGCCTCATCGTCGTGGCCACGATGGCCGCGTATCTGCCGGTCTCTCGCGCCGGTTTCATCTGGGACGACGACGATTACGTCACGCGCAACCCGACGCTCCGCTCGGCGGAGGGCCTCCGGCAGATTTGGACCGACACCAAGGCCACGCCGCAGTATTACCCGCTGGCCTTCACGAGCTTCTGGATCGAGTACCACTTGTGGGGCCTTGCGCCTCTCGGCTATCACATCGTCAACGTCTTGCTCCACGCGGGCTGCGCGATTTTGATTTGGCGGCTCCTGTTGTTGCTGGGCGTGCCGGGGGCATTGCTCGCGGCGATGCTCTTTGCAGTGCATCCGCTGCACGTTGAATCGGTTGCGTGGATCACGGAGCGCAAGAACGTCCTCTCGGGCCTGTTCTATCTTGCAGCGACGTTGGCGTACCTTCGCTGGATCCGGATCGACGAACCCGGCGCCTCCCGACCGAGCTCATGGCTTTTGTATGTCCTGGCGTTCGTGTTCTTCCTCTGCGCACTACTGAGCAAAAGCGTTACGGCCACTCTCCCGGCGGCGGTTTTGCTTGTCCTGTGGTGGAAGCGCGGCCGGCTGGGCCTCCGCGACATCCTTCCGATGATTCCGTGGTTCGTGGTCGCCGCGGCGATGGTCACGTTCACCGTCAGCCTCGAGCGCCAGCACGTCGGCACCGAACAGCTCGAGTGGAACCTGGGGGTCATCGATCGCATTCTTCTCGCGGGCCGCGCGGCGTCCTTCTACTTGTGGAAGCTGGTCTGGCCCGCAAACCTGATTTTTTTCTACCCGCGCTGGCAAATTGATTCCGCGGATGTGTTTCAATATGTGTTCCCCGTTGGCGTCCTCGTCGCCCTCGTTGCATTGTTCGCGCTTCGCCGCCGCGCCGGCCGCGGCCCGCTGACGGCGGCGCTCTACTACCTCGGCACGCTCTCGCCGGCGCTCGGCTTCGTCATGGCCTATCCGATGCGCTTTTCATTTGTCGCCGACCATTTTTGTTACCTGGCGAGCATCGGGCCGATTGTGTTATTCAGCGCGCTGGTCGTCGCGGCGTTTCGCGAACGACTGCCCGTCGGATTGCCCGCCGCACTGGCCGTTCTCGGCATCCTGGGCGTACTGACGTGGCAACAAACCCGCATCTACAAGGATGAGGAGACGCTCTGGCACGACACGATTGCCCGCAACCCCGGCGCCTGGGCGGCGCACAATAATCTCGGGCGCCTCCAGGCCGGCAGGGGGCAGTTTGACAAGGCGGCCGGCTATTTCGCTGAGACCGCGAGGCTGTTTCCCGAGTTTCCGGAGGCCCATTACAACCTCGGCAATGCTTACGTTTTTCTCGGCCGCCTCGACGAAGCCGAGGCGGAGTTGAAAGAAGCCCTGCGCCTCGTTCCGCATTATGTGAACGCGCACTATTGTCTGGGCCTGCTGCGGGAGAAGCAGGGCCGGCCGGACGAGGCGATCGCCAAGTACCGTGACGCCGTCGGTCTCAACAAGTATTTCATACCGGCCCATATGAGCCTGACGCAGCTTCTGGTGAAACAAGGCCGGACCTCCGACGCCCTGGCGGAGCTGGATCGCGGGATTGTGGCGTTCGAGGACAAGCCCGACGCGTCACTGCTCCATAAGGCCAAGGCGGGGATTCTGCTCTCCAACGCGAAGATGGAAGAGGCAATTGTCGAGTTGCGCCAGGCCGTGCGCCTCGCGCCGGGCAGCGCCGACATGCGTTTGCGTCTGGCCAACGCCCTTTTTCAAGCCGGCAAGCTGGACGACGCCGCGACGGCATACGTGGAGACGCTGGCGATCGACAACGAAGTCGCGCAGGCGCACTACAACCTCGGCGTCATCCGCGTGTCGCAGGGTCTGCCCCAGGAAGGGTACGAGCACTTCGTCGAGGCCGTTCGCATCAAGCCGGACTACGCCGACGCCCACTTCAACCTGGCCCAGCTCTTTGAAGCGTCGAAACGGCTCGACGAAGCCGCCCGGGAATACCGCGAGGTCCTGCGTATTTCCCCCGGCTACGAAGAAGCGCAGCAAAGATTAGACGCCGTACTTCGTCGATCCCAATCCACGACCGCCCCATCGCAATAGCGGATTGGTACCAGGCTCGTTTGCTACCCGAACCGACCGCGATCCTTCGGCGCGGCGGAGCGCAGCAGGTTGAGCTGATAGTCGCCCAGGTAGCCCTTGGACTGGAAGTGCTTGAAGAGTTGTTCCACGGTCGTGAAGACCCGCGTGGCCGTCTCGGTCACGAAGGGCGAGGGATCCTTTTTCGGCCGCCAGATGACGTAGACTTCCTTTGTGCCTTCCCAGGCGTGCTGAAGCTCGCGCTCGACGCCGGAGGACAGACCGGGGAAGCCGCTCGGCGTTTCGGGGATGTAGCTCACGATCATGTCCGACTGGTCGATCAGCTTGAAATCGCGGGCGTAAATCTGGCTGTCGATGTCCCGCGCGACGCTCGAGACGTCCGTCACGTTGAACGGGACTTTTCGGCCGTTGACGTCCAGCGTGATGGACTGTTCGCCGCGCTTCGTGGCCTCGGCCGCTTCGAACAACAGCCGCTTTTCGTCCAGGTCGCCAGGATCGAAGCAGATGAAATGCTCGGCGAGGCTGTCGCGGAAGCCGTCAATCTCCGCCAGCGTCTCGGGCATGTCCATGACGTGCGACATGGGGAAGCTGGGGTAGATCTTCTTGGTTTCCGTCTCAAACATGAGCCGCACGAGCGACTCGGCCGTCCCCGCGCCGTGACCGCGGGCCAGGACGTAATACCGGCCGTGACCGCCGATGCTGTGCGCCAGAATCTCTGTCGCGAGGATCTCCTCCTCGCGCCAGACCATGATGTCCTTGAGGGTATGGATGATGTCGTGATCGCGGAGGAGCCGCTCGTGAACGGCGTCGAGATTGTCCACCAGCGTCACATAAAGATCGGCGTTGAAAGACGACATGTGATCGAAGTCGAAGGCCTCGAAGAGACCGTGCTTCCAGCGAAACGTGGCGTGCGTATTGACGATGACGTTCTCGGTCTTCTCCGCGGTGGAGAGGATATCCTTGAATACCGCCCGGCGGAGGGTGTTGAGACGCGTCCGCGGCAGATCGAGAATCCGCCCCCGCACGACGTCCGGCGCCTCCTTGTACATCATGTCGCCGACGTTGCAGAGCGTCAGGCGATGCCCCTTGCGCTCGGCAATCTGGACGACCTGTTCGAGAAACGCCTTCTTCTCCACGCCGACCTGCCCCGTCACAACGACGCGGCACCCGGCGTGACCGGTCTTGCCAAAAAGAGTGGTGTTCACGCGGCTCATGGTTCGTCTCCGCCTCTATGATACCGCTTTTCGCCGCCTTGGTGAATGGCATTGGCGTACACTCGTCGCAACGCCGCCTGAAGCGGACCAAATATGGCTACCAATTCAGCGGCGACTGCCAGCTACTTCGCAGGTCCGATAGGGCCACGACCTGTTCGCCATGACCGTCAGATTGAACCCTGATCTTCGGGGGCTGATCCGCACTGACATCACCGAGCCGCTGAAGCGGTACGTCGCCGCAAATTCGCCTCAGCGATTCGCCTGCATTGGCCGCCGCCTCAACGACGTACCACCCCGACCCTTCATCGAACCAGCCGATTCCCATCAGGAGCCGCAGCGTCGCCCCTCGATTCGCCGCCATGCACATCTCCGCGACTGCCGCCAGGACTCCCCCATCGCTGACATCGTGTACTGCGGTCACGATGCCCTCGCAGTCTAAGCGCGCAACGGCACGATGGGCTTGAATCGTTCGAGCAGGGTCAAACGCAGGAATTCCAATCAGGAAAAGCTGGGAGTTCTCCTGCTTCAAATCCATCGTGACGCAGTTCGCCACGTCGTCGATAAGCGATACGGCGGAAATGAGCAGTGTATAGGGAATCGCCAACCGACCGCCGCGAATCGCTTCGGTAGGGTGGGCCGTGCCCACCATCTTCATCGCCGCGCGGACGCTTTCCACGTCGCCAGCGTCCAGCGCGAATTCGTTGTTCAGCGAATCCTTCCCACTGATAAACGGCAACCCGTACGCCTTGGCCACGTCGTAGCACGCCTGGCAGGCGCGGACCATCGCGCCGAGGTTGCGCGGGTCGTCCACTCGCGGCCAGCAGAAGTTATCGAGGATTGCGGTCCGCGACGGGTCGCCGCCCACGCACACCACGTTGCGCAGGGCCTCGTCGATTGCCGCAACAGCCATCCAATAGGGATCGCCGTCTGCCAACTGCGGCGCGAGGCCGCAGCCGATGGCGATGCCGCGCGGGCTGTCCAGTCGCGGCCGGATGACCGCCGCATCCGAGGGTCCCTCACCTGGGCCGACGAGCGGCCGGATTACCGTGCGCCCGCGAACTTCGTGATCGTACTGCCGGATGATCCAATGCTTGGACGCCGTTGTGGGCGAGGCCAACCGCTTCTTCAACTCGGCGACGATATCAGTCGGCTGTGAGGCAGGGGTTCGCGCGGTGCCCGGCGAGGGCCGCCACTCCGCAATGCGCTCCGTCTTGGGTAGGCCCTCGTGCAGGAAGTGCAGATCGATATCGCCGACCTGCCACCCTTCGTAACGAGTCACCAGCCGCCCGCTGTCAGTAAACGTTCCGATGACCGTCGCTTCGACGTCTTCGCCCCTGGCCAGCGCGAGCAGCGCCCCCACGTTCTCCTGCGGGACGGAGAGCACCATCCGCTCCTGTGACTCGGAGATCCAAATCTCGTCGTAGCGCAATCCGGCGTACTTGAGTGGGACATCTTCGAGATCGACCTCCGACCCGGTTTCCGCCGCCATCTCCCCGATCGCCGACGAAAGGCCCCCCGCGCCGCAATCTGTGATGGCCGAGAATAGGCACCTCCGTACTCCGCCCGATTCTCTGAAATCCCGCGCCAGCAGGACGACGTCGAGCACCTTCTTCTCTTCAATCGCGCTGCCGATCTGTACGGCGTGCGCAAACTCATCCTCGTGTGTGTCGGTCAACTCCGCGCTGCTGAACGTGGCCCCGTGTATCCCATCGCGACCCGTTCGCCCGCCCATCACGACGATCGCATCGCCCGGCCGCACTTTCTTCTCAATCCGATCGATAGGAATAAGTCCCACGCACCCACAAAACACCAGCGGATTGCCAAGGTAGCGCGCGTCGAAATGCACCGCGCCGTTGACGGTCGGGATGCCCATGCGATTGCCGTAATCGCGCACGCCCGCGACGACGCCCTTGAGCACGGTACGCGGATGGATTATGCCCCTGGGAACACTGTCCACCGGCCAATCCGGCGGCGCGACGCAGAACACGTCGGTATTGGCGATCGGCTGCGCCCCCAGCCCGCAACCCAGCACATCGCGAATCACGCCGCCAACGCCCGTCGCCGCCCCGCCGTACGGTTCGATGGCCGAAGGGTGGTTGTGAGTCTCAACCTTGAACGCGATGCCAAATTCGCCGTCGAAATCGATGATGCCGGCATTGTCCTTGAACACGGACAAACATCGCGGCCCCCGCCCCTCGCGCATCAACTCGTCCGTCGCCCGCGCGATCGTATCCTTGAGCAAATTGCCGTATCGAATTTCAACTTCATCTGATTTGGCGCTTTGGTGCTTCGGCGTTTCGGCGTTTAATTCAGGCATCGGCGCCCCGCGATACACGATTGCGCTCTTGAGCGTCTTGTGTACGCAGTGCTCCGACCATGTCTGGGCGATTGTCTCCAGCTCCAAATCCGTCGGATCGCGACCCAACCCCCGATAGTGTTCCTGAACCGCCCGCATCTCCTCCAAGGACAGGAACAGATGCCCCTGCCGGCTGAGCCTCTCCAAGGCGGCCTCATCCAAATCACGGAGTGAGACGCTGCGCAGTGAAAACTGATAGCGCGGCGGCTCCGGCGGCGGCTCGATCGCCCGCGTCCCGATTACCACATCCTCGATGCAGTCGTTGCCCAGCAGCCGCGGTATCTTCCGCAGGTCGGCGTCGCTCGGGATCGGCGACAACTCGTACCGCCGTCCCGTCCGCACACTCTCCGCCCGCACCCCCATGTCCCTTAGTGCCAGCATCGTGGACTGCGCGACGGTATCCATCACCCCCGGTTTGAAATGAACCTCGACCGCAAGCGACCCGTCCGTTTGACCCGTGTCCGATTCCTCCTGGCGCCGAGAGGACCAGATCTCCGCCACGGGGTCCGCCAGGAGCTCCGTCGCCACCCGGACGGCGAGCTTCCGCTCGTCCGCCGTCCCTTCGACCGACAGGTCGATCACGAACAAGCGGGCCGTTCGTACCTGCGAAACCGACCGAACCCCAAAATCCGATAGGGTCTGCAAGACTTGCCGACCCAGAGGGTCGGGTTGCCCCGAAGCCGGCTCAATCTGGAACCGCCATAGTCCCAAAATGTTTCTCGATTCTACGGCACCCCGCCGTTGACAGTGCTAACTTTATGTTCTATGCTAGTTTACAGCCGTTTCCTCGCTCCCGCCAGGCCGCCGAGCTTAGCCTTCCTTGCTGATGGGGTCAATTCCTACTTGTCGATATTCCATGGATTGGCTACCCTGATAGACCTGTTGGGACCCCCCACGGTCCCGCCGGTACAAAGGATGTCCGGCTGTTACGTGGGTGAATCGACAATCTGGACGGGCTCATGCCGGGTTCAGCGCGGAAACCGGCGCAGTGGTGGCAAGGAGTGCCCTTGAGTAGCTCGGTCCGGAAAGACGGCTGCTGGCCACAACCTTATGGCTCAATTGCGGTAAGGCTAGACCTTTCTCGCGTTGGTGGCTGGGCTCTTTGAGGATTCTAAATGAGTACGACGACGAGTGCGTCTGCAGGCCTCAACGGCGGGGCATACCTGCCCTTTGAGATGCCCCTTGTACGGATGGAAAAACAGATGGAGGAGATGGAGACCGCCCAGGCCGCCACCGGCCGGGATATGAGCGGCGAAATCCGCAACATCCGCTCCGAACTCCTCGCGGCCCGACGAAAGATCTATTCCAAGCTTGACGCCTGGGAGACGGTCCAGGTCGCCCGCCACCCCAAGCGGCCGCTTGTGCCGGATTACCTCGGCATGATGGTCCGCGACTTCTGCGAGCTGCACGGCGACCGAAACTTCCGCGACGACAAGGCGATCATCACGGGCTTCGGCCGCATCGGCAACTTCAAGTGCATGTTCGTCGGCCACAACAAGGGCAAGGACACCAAGGAGCGCCTCGAGAACTGCTTCGGCATGGCCCACCCTGAGGGCTATCGCAAGGCCCTGCTCAAGATGAAACTCGCCGAGAAGTACGGCCTGCCCGTCGTTTGTTTGATCGACACCGCCGGCGCCTACCCCGGCATCGGCGCGGAAGAGCGCGGCATCGCCCAGGCGATCGCCGTCAACCTCCTCGAAATGTCGCGGCTCAAGACGCCCATTGTCTGCGTCGTCATCGGCGAAGGCGGCTCCGGCGGGGCCCTGGGCATCGGCGTCGGCGACACCATCGCGATGTTCGAGCACGCGTATTATTCCGTGATCTCTCCCGAAGGCTGCGCGGCGATCCTCTGGAAGTCCGCGGAGCATGCCCGCACGGCCGCCAAGGCCCTGAAGTTCACGGCCAAGGATCTTAAGAAGCTCAAGCTCGTCGATGAAGTCCTCAAGGAGCCGCTCGGCGGGGCCCATCGGGATCCTGCGGCCGCCGCGGCGACGCTGGAAAAATACATCACCGATACGCTTCGCGACCTGAAGCGCGTTCGCACGGAAACGCTGCTGAAGCGGCGTTACAAGCGCCTGCGCGAACTCGGCTCCTTCTTCACTGTGGAGGGCGCGACCTCCGCCGCCGCAAAGGTGCGTGCTCGCGAAACGGCCCTCACGACGCGGCGCGCCGCGACGGTGGTGGAGACCGCCCGCATCGCGGCCACGGCCTAGCGCTGCCTGCTCACCGAAACAGCGAATTAAGCTCCGCGAATGAGGCGAGGCCGTCAAATTCGGCGAAGCTCCCCTCTTCGTTCAGGGGTCCAACCGCGCGATTGAAACCCGGCCCACGCTACCAAGGCTTATAGGGGTTATTCCATTCGTTTTTCACGCATCTTGTCGGGACTTCCTTTTTCGCTGCTCCTCATCAATTATCGATTTCGTTAATTTCTCGTTCAAACGGAGTCGGTAGAACGGTAAAGATGATTTGACATGGCTATCCCAGTCGCCGAGGACGATGACTCGTTAGTCAAAGGTGTCCTGTACTTCGAAAGGGCAATCAAAACCATGCCGTTAACGGGGCTCGCTCCGTCTGCGGTCGTGGACCTTGGGAAAATCGTCCAAGAGCAAGTCCATTGGGCCACCTTCCTGAGAACACGACAAGCGGTCCGTCATTGCGGTCAACAGCCGGCTCTTAGTTGCTCAATTTTTTAGCCGCTTGCCGGAGGTCGTCAGCTTGCTTCTGCTTATCGCCTCCTGGCACAGTGCGATCGGTGCGCCGAGCGATGGTACGGCTAAGGCAAGACGGGGTCCTAGTGCTGAGCCTGATTTTGGGGATTGCCTCTCCCTTGCCTCGGCTCCGAAATGAGCGTCAGCAGGGCGTCAACGTCCACCGGCTTCACAAGGTGATGGTCGAACCCCGCCTCGGCAGACCTTTCGCGATCCTCTGGCTGGCCCCAGCCAGTTAGCGCTACGAGCGTAATTTTTTTGCCCCATGACTGCTGGCGGATGCGACGACAGACTTCGTGTCCATTGAGCCTCGGCAGGCCAATGTCGAGAAGGACAACATCAGGGCGGAATGACTCCGACTCCGCCAGAGCCTCTTCGCCGTCATGCGCGACACGCGCTTCGTTGCCCTCAAGCTTAAGGAGCGTGGCCAAGGAGGCGACACAGTCGCGATTATCGTCGACTACGAGAACGCGGTGCCCGCGAGAAGGCGCTCGCGCCGCCGATGGCGAGGATGGCTTGGGTGCAGTCGCTCCGATCAGGACTGGAAGGCGGACGCGGAATTCGGCCCCCTTCCCTGGGCCATCGCTCCGAGCCTCGACCGATCCTCCGTGCATTTCGATCAATCGTTTCACCAGCATCAGGCCGATGCCCAGTCCACCCTGCGACCATTCCCGCGCCGTCTCGATCTGTGCGAACATATCGAACACACAGTCGAGCTTGTCGGGCGGGATGCCGATGCCGTTGTCGCACACTTTTACCAGCACGTCGCTGCCCTGCCTCTCGGCCGCAACCGAGATGCGGCCATGCGTCTTTGTGTACTTACAGGCGTTGGTGAGCAGGTTTCCGACGATCTGTATCAGCCTTGCCGCATCGGCCTCGACCCATATAGGCTCGGGCGGCAACGAGATAGCCAACTCGTGCTTGAGGTCTTCGATCAACGGCTGGCATGCCTCGATAGCGCACTGGATCGATGATGCCAACAATACGCGCTCCTTGCGCAGCTCCACCTTACCGCGCGTGATTCGGCTCACATCGAGCAGGTCGTCGACCAGCCGCATCAGTTGCTTTAACTGCCGGTCCATCGCAGCGATGGACTGGCGGAGCAGGTCGAAATCGCCTTCCTTGCGCTTCAGGATTTCGAGCGAGTGCCGCAACGGAGCCAGCGGCCCACGCAGCTCGTGGGACAAGGTTGCCAAAAACTCATCCTTGCGGCGGTCAGCAAGCTTCAGTTGCGTCAGAAGCGAATAGATTTTCAGTTCTGCCCGCGTCTGGTCCTCGGTATCAATGTTTGCGCCAACCCACTCCATAATCGATCCATCGGCATTGAGCACTGGGGTGGCACGCTCGATAAAGTAACGATATTGCTCTGTGGGCGCGTGCCAGAGGCGTCCGCTGGCTTCGTAGATGTTGCGCTCCGCGCAAGCGCGCTGCCACACTTTCAGTAAGAGATCTCGGTCATCCGGGTGCAGCGCTTGGACCCAGCCGAAGCCGCGATACTCATCCCATCTTTGGCCCGTGTATGCCTCCCACTTCAAATTCGGCTCGATGAATGCGCCAATCTCATCCCGGGTCCACGGCACATCGGTGACCAGCGCGAGCAGTGCGCGGAGCCGTGCTTCACTGATACGTAGACGCTGCTCCGCAAGCTTGCGCCCGGTGATGTCGCGGGCGACCTTTGCCGCTCCGACTACTCGGCCATCCTCATCCTTTATTGGCGAGATGCTCAGCGAAATATCCACCCGTGAGCCGTCCTTTCTCATACGTTCCGTCTCGAAGTGCGCAATGCGCTCGCCGCGCCTGAGCAGTTCAATGAATTCCGCTTCTTCATTGAGTCGTTCCGGAGGAATGATCAGGGTGATCGATTGGCCGATGGCTTCCGCGGCACAGTACCCGAAGAGCCGCTCGGCGCTGCCGTTCCAACTGGTGATGACGCCATCGAGATTCTTGCTGATAATGGCATCGTCGGAGGAGTCGACGATGGCGGCAAGTCTGGCGCGCGCTTCAACCGCCGAATAGCGATTATCCGTAGGATTAGCTTGGTCGCCTGGCATTGTTGCTGTCGTTCGCTAGGCAATGTAGCGAGAGTGGGCCGCCAGCACTTCGCGCATTCCGGCGTCCGCAGACTGCGTGAACCCAACCCTCGGGTAGGCGCAAAACAGGCTGAAACCGCGCCTCTGGCACAAGTCTTGCCAAAGGTGCTCCAGTCGCACCGTCGCGCCGCACTGACCGTTGGCCCACAGACGGGCCACCATTTCGCCGAATGCCCGCACTCGCCGCCCGCCGCGCCCGGCGCGCCCAAGCAAATCGCCCATCATCTCCTGGAAACGCAGCTCGTCGGGCCACTCGTCGAGCATGAACTTGGCCAGCGCTTCGTCGGCGTCCAACGTGAGATACTGGTCGCGGTCGGCGGCCGCGTTGACGTCGATGCAGCGCAATTCCAGCCGATCCGCCAACGCGGTACGATGCGCAGCTGTTGCGATAACGATTACACCTTCGCCGCCGCATAGCCCACCGCAGACAAAACCTTCCAGTGAATCCAGAAATGTAGCATCTGCGTCATAGATCTGCACCATGTGCTCAGAGGGAGAGAGTTCGCCCCAGAAAGCCGAGGCCAGCCTACTGGCTTTTGCTTTCATAGTCATAAAGAAGGCTCCAAATTACGCGCCATCCTTAGCGACTACTTTTTATTTGCAATTCTTTGTTGAATTATAGGTCTGAGTCGACTCGTGTCCGCCCTCCAACTGCGGCACCTACGGATTGGCTGTCCGGTATAGGGTAGTATGTTAGCCGCAGGCCGCCTTTCGAGCAAGATCTTTATGCGAATGGAGCGTGCGCGATCTGCCTGCGTTGAACGGTTTTCGACATAACAGAACCGCAACCTGCCTAACTGAAATGCAATCAAAAGTTTACATAAATATGGAGATTTGATCGGTCGGATTTGGCGCGATGACGGGCGTAGCCGGCCCACGCTGCGCGGGCGAGGGCGGATCCCACCCTGATCCGGCGAACGCCCATCTCCACAAGATCATCGACGTGCAGGTCCGTGTTCGCGCTCATCAGGACATTGACCGGTTTGGGACCCGCCGCTGCGACAACCGCACGAATGTCCTCCCGTTCGCGCGAGCCCGGGGCAAAGAGAACGTCGGCGCCAGCATCGGCATACGCTTGCAGGCGGCGGATCGATTCGCGCAGGGGGCCAGGATGACCGACCAGGTAACACTCCGCTCGCGCGGTCAAGAGCATGTCGGTGCCGGACGCGTCAATGGCGGCGCGGGCCGCTCTCAACCGATCCACGGCCTCGGCGAGGTCGAACAGCGGACGCTCCGGATCGCCGGTGGCATCTTCAATAGAGAGACCGGCAACGCCCGTCTCAATGCAGCAACGCACGCTGTCGGCGACGCCCTCGGCGTCGGCCGCGTAACCGGATTGAAAATCGGCGTTGACGGAAAGCTCGGCCGCCGCGGAAACGATTTCGGCGATGTGGCCAAGAACCTGGTCGCGGGAGAGGACCGTCGCGGAGTCCGGCAGCCCGCGCGCAAAGGCGAAGCCGGCGCTGGTCGTGGCGACGGCCTTGAATCCCAGTTTGCGGAGGTAGAGCGTCGTGCCGATGTCCCACGGGTTCGGCATGACGAAACAGCCGCTTTCGTGGAGCCTTCTGAAAACGGTTCGTTGGGTCGAAAAATCGGGCATAGTACATTGATTGTTTCCGATGGCCGCCCTCTTTGCCAGTTCACTATATTCCGGCAAATGCACAATCGAAATCTATGCTATCATTTACGTCATGGAATCCACCGCCGCGCTGAGTAGCCCCGCCTCCGTTCAGGAGAAACTCGAACGCCTTAGAGCGATCCTGCGCTCGCTGGGCCGCGTCGCCGTAGCCTTCAGCGGGGGCGTCGATTCCACTTTTGTCCTGAAAGTCGCCGTCGACACCCTCGGCCGCGAAAACGTTCTGGCCGTCACAGGGGCCAGCGACAGTGTCGCCGTAACAGAGATGGACGACGCCCGGCGGCTCGCCATACAGATCGGCGCCGAGCACGTCGTCATCGAAACGCGCGAGTTCGAGGACGCCAACTACCTCGCCAATCCGACCAACCGGTGCTATTACTGCAAGACGCAACTCTACACCCGCATGGCCGAACTCCTCGCCCCGCGCGGTCCGTTCGTCATCGTGAACGGCACCAACGCCGATGACCTCGGCGACTTTCGCCCTGGTCTCACCGCCGCGAGTGAGCATTCCGTCCGCGCCCCGTGCGCCGACGTCGGTCTGACGAAATCGGAGATTCGCACGCTCTCGGCCCAGATAGGCCTGCCGACCGCTGACAAACCCGCCGCGCCCTGCCTCTCCAGCCGCGTGCAATACGGCGAGGCGATTACGCCCGAAAAACTCCGCATGATCGAAAGTGGCGAGGCGTTTCTGCGGTCGCTCGGCCTTCGCGAATGCCGGGTGCGGCACCATGACAAACTGGCCCGGATTGAAGTTCCCGCCGATCAAATCACCGGCCTCGCCGCACCGGAAGTCCGCGCGAAAATCGATGCCGCCTTCCGCGAGATCGGTTACCACTACGTCACCCTCGACCTCCGCGGCTTTCGCTCCGGGAGTATGAACGAGGTCATCGCTTTCGGCCGGCGCCAGCCATAGCGGCACGACATGCCGGCCGCGCGCGACCGATGGAAAGATTTCAAATCGGGGAAGGGAAACGTGCGAAGCGTGGTTTTCGAAAAATCGTCACGGCGTTGCGGATCCACTGGTTTGCTGTGCAACGCACGTTTGGCGGTTTTTGCGACGGCGGCTGTTGCGGTGTTTTCAGCAACTCCCTCCTCGCTTGGGCAGTCAGATTCGCCGAGCATCCAAGACGAAAACGCACTTCCCGCCATCGTTTTGCCGCCCGCCGTCACCAGTGAATCGCGCGGCCCCGGCGACTCCGACCAGGACGGCCTGCCCGACGAACAGGATTCCTGCCCGGCGGTGAGCTTTGCGCCGGAGTTCAAAGCGTGCAACTGCGCCGCCATGGATCTGAACCCGAGCAACGATCCTCAACCCGAGTGCCAAGCGCGGGAGCGCGTCGCCCAGATGCTGGTGGGCCCGAATGGCGGCATCCTTGTCACGCGTATGGCCTTTGCCGTGGTGACGAACGGTGAGTTGCATTTCGCCGACGCCTTCACCTATCTGGGAGCGGGCCAGTATGAGCACGATCCTGAAGGGGTCCACCGACTTTATCGCATCGGATCGACTACCAAGCCGATGACGGCGGTCGCCGCCAAGGTCCTCGAAGAGGCCGGGCAGTTGTCGCTGTCCGATTTCGTCAACGACGACGACGCGACTCAGGAATTCGTCGGCGGGCAGCGGACGCTCGGCCAGCTCATGACTCACCGGGGCGCGTTCAAGGTGGACAACGGCGCGATTCACCTGTTCTGTTATCCCAACGGCCTGTCGGCGTTCTGGTTGGAGCCCGATGATCTCATCTCGCCGCATTACAACAGCGCCGTCTACGGCAACCTCGGAGGCGGCTACAACTACTCCGCGTTCAACTACTCGCTCGCGGGCGCGTATTTGGCCAATCGCACGGGGCTGCCGTTTCAGCATATCCTCCAGACGCGGATCTTTGATCTCGCGGGAATGTGTACCGCATCGCTCGACGGGCAGCGCGCCAAGAACTCCACCATCGGGGCCGGCCCGGGTATTTCGCAGGCCGCGGTGATGCACGTCGGCCCTTATATCAACCTGGTGAGCCCGACTGACCCGCTGTGCGAGGATAATTTCTACAGCAGCAACGACGTGTACGGGCAATCGTCTTATTCGTGGCAATACTATCAACTCGACGAGGCGGCCGCCGAGCCGCGCGATCCGGCAGGCGGAGTGATTGCGTCGGCCATCGACCTGGCGCATTTCGCTGAGTCACTGCTCGCCAGTTATCACGGCACGGGAGGGTTACTTTCCCCCGCCGGTATCCGGCAGCTCTGGGAGGCGACGAGCGACCTGGGCTGCGGCTCCGGCTGTCCGTATGAACGCTATTATGGAACCGGCTTCTTTACCAATTCGCTTCCCGGCCAGTCCGTCACGCAAGTCGGACATGGTGGAAGCCGCGGGGGCTACGCGACGGCGTTTGTGCTCCGGCCCGAGGCGAACACTGCCGTCTGCATTCTCAGCAACGCCGATCTGAGCACAGTCGCACTTTCGAACCTGGCCAAGACCATTCTGGACGACTTCGAGGCCGCGGCCTCATGGGGCGATCTCGATCTGACATCCTTCGTCAATGTCCTGATCGGAACCGACCTGAATCCGGCCCACATGGTAAATGCGGACAAGAACTGTGACGGTGCCGCCAACGGACAGGACATCGAACTCTACGTCCGCCACGTCCTCGGCCTTTCCAACTAGTTCCTCCTAATCCTAATCCTGACAGCCTCTTACGGAAGCTGCAGCGCGTCGCATAAACGCGCTCTTGAGGCCTTAGTTCGGATTTCGACGGCTCTGGCACGGGAATTGCCACAAGCCCAAGCGACGAATCGATGCATAGACTGCGCCCGGAGTCCTTGTTGTTCCCTTGGCCCTTTTCCGGAGGCCCAGCCATGAAACTCGAAACCGTACTTCAAGACAGAAAAATCCCTTACGAAAAGAAGACCCATCACTCGGCCTTCACCTCGCAAGAGCTCGCCGCGGCCGAGCACGTGTCGGGCTACAACGTCGCCAAACCGGTCCTGGTGAAGTGCGATCACGGCTATGCGATGTGCGTGCTCGCGGCGTGCGATCGGCTGGACCTGCGACGGGCCGCCGGCGCGCTGCACGAAAAAGGTGTGGAGCTGGCGACTGAGCGCGAGATGAAGGACATCTTCCCCGATTGCGAGATCGGCGCGGAGCCGCCGGTTGGCCGGCTGTTCAACCTGCGCACGGTCATGGACGAGCGCCTGTGCCTGGACGACTTCCTTGTGATGCAGGCGGGGACGCACACGGAATCGGTGAAGCTCCGCCGCGAGGACTGGGAACGGCTCTGCGAGCCGATCAAGGCGCGGATCGCCACCTGACGGGACGGTCTGTCAGATGTAATTGTGTTTACGGGGTGACTCGATAGGCGGGGGATCGGACAGGAGCGGTGACATGATCAAATTCGGCGCTGGGAACCTGCGTATCCCGCGGTTCGAAAAGCCTGTCTTCGTGGTGGCGGGCGGATTGACGGATTATCGAAAGCGCTATCCTGAAAAGAACACCAGCCAGTTGTGCATGGAAGCGCTGCGGATGGCGGTGGAGGAAAACGAGTTGAAGGCCACGCCGGAGCAATTCCGTCGGATGGTCAACTGGTGCGTCTATTCGCAGTTCGCCGACCACTTCGGCGATCAGCTCCTTGCCGCCGCAAAGGTCCACGACTATCTCGGGTTCGACCCCTTGGGCAACATCGAGGTGAAGACCGGTGGCGCGACCGGCGGTTCGGCCGTGCTCGCGGCCGCGCAGGCCATCGCCTCCGGCTATGCGACCTGCGTGCCGGTCGTCGGCTGGGAGCGGATGGACGAAGTTTCCACCAAAGTCGGCAACTCTTACATCGCCAGCGCCGCATGCAAGGACTTCGAGAGCGAACTCGGCTGGATGTACGCCAGTTATTACGCCTTGATGGCGCAGCGCTACCAATACGAGAATCGCGTCCCTCGCGAAACGCTGGCCAAGATCGCCTGCAAGAACCACGACTACGCCCGCTTTTCCCCTTACTCCCAGAACCCCGGCAAGTACACGGTCGAGGACGTCTTGAAAAACGAAATCGTCTC
This sequence comes from Phycisphaerae bacterium, assembly GCA_035275405.1. Lineage (NCBI taxonomy): Bacteria > Pseudomonadati > Planctomycetota > Phycisphaerae > Phycisphaerae bacterium. The sequence goes on along the minus strand of DATEMU010000003.1, from coordinate 313,267 downwards.
CGACCCGCTCTCTTATTTGGAATGCTGCGTGATGAGCGTGGGTGCGGCCGTATTGATTCTGGCCGACGAGGAAACGGCCAATCAACTGACCGATCATCCCGTCCGCTTGTCGGCCATCTGTGGCGGGACGCATACGCTTCGCACCGCCGACCGACGCAACATGCCGATTCTGCGATTACCGAACGAGACGGACGAAACCTACAAAGAGTACTTCGGGGGCCGGCGTATGGAATGGCCCGGCTTCAGCTCGTTCCTGGCAGCGCGGACGGCCGCCTATCTGGCCTACAACATGGCGGGCATCAAGGACCCCGTCGAGGACTTCGACCTCCTCGAAACGCACGATGCCTTCACCATCAGCGATATCCAGACTTACGAGGACATCGGCCTCCGCCCCTACGGTCGCGGCCGCGAGTTCATCGAATCCGGCGATGCGTATTACGAAGGCCGCCTGCCGACCAACCTCTCTGGCGGTCTGATCGGCACGATGCACGCCGTCGGGGCCACGGGCATCTTCCAAATGGTCGAAGTGCTCTGGCAGTTGAGGGGCCAATGGGCCAAGTTCCACGCCGACCCGGAACGCTGGGCGCGCTATGGCAAGAAGAAACCGGCGGACTTCCGTGATTTGCAGGTCAAGAACCCGCGGCGCGGGTGCGCGATCTCTCATGCGGGAACGGGAAGCCACGTCACCGTCGCGGTCCTGGAGCAACCTTGAACCGGGGGAGGAGTTAGGTCATGGCGGTAAAGTTGAATGGCACGGTCGCGGAGGTTCTCAACCGGGATCCTCTCGTCATCAAGAACCAGAAGAACTGGCACCACATCCATAGCTACGGCGGGTGGGGGAAGTTCTTCCAGGGCCTGCGCGAGAGCAAGCTGCTGGCAACACGATGCGGGAATGCGGAATGCAGGGAGAAGCGGCTATGGCTGCCGCCGCGCTGCGAGTGCCCGGACTGCTGGCATCCGATGGAATGGGTCGAAGCGCCGACGAAGGGGCGAATCTATTCCTTCACGACGGTGCTCTACCCCGGAGAACTGTTCCGCGCCAGCACGCCGTGCCCATTAATCAGCGTCGAACTGGACGGCGTCTGCACCAAGTTGATGAGCTATCTCAAGGAAGGCGAGCCGCGGATTGGACTGCCCATCCGCGCCGTCTTCAATACCAAAGAGCCGACCAACACCATTCTCGATCTCGCCTGGGTGCCGGCCTGATGGCGCGCGGAGGTGCAACATGATTGTCGACACTTGTTTCCCGCCCTTTGTGGAGACCTGGTCGGAGGCCGAACTTGCCTACGAGGGCCTGACCGGTCGAGTGATGAAGAGTCCGACGGGCTGGACGATGTTCATGGCGGCGGATTGCGACGTCTTCGTCCCCGAACATCGCCACGGGGCGCAATGGGGCGTCGTGCTGGCTGGCTCGATGGACCTGACCATCGCCGGTGAGACGCAGACCTATCGTGCCGGTGAGACGCATTACATCCCCGCCGGCGTCGCCCATGAGGCCGTTCTCTACGCGGGCTGGCGCGGCCTCTACATTTTCTCACGCGAAGGACTCGCGGAACCCCTGGAGCCGCACCATGCGGGAGTTCATCACCGGTAATCAGGCGATCGTGCGCGGTGCGCTACGCGCCGGGTGCAACTATTTCGCCGGGTATCCCATCACCCCGGCCAGCTCGATCCTCACGGAATTCGTCCATGCATTCGAGGATGGTCGCGGCGTCGCCATCCAAACGGAAGACGAGATCGCCGCCATCGGGCAGTGCATCGGGGCCGCCATGGCCGGTGCGAAGGCGCTCACGGCGTCCAGCGGGCCCGGACTGAGCCTTTACAGTGAGAACATCGGCCTGGCGCAGATGGGAGAAGTCCCGCTCGTCATCGTCGATTGCCAACGCATGGGCCCGGCGACCGGCGGAGCGACCGCGACCGGCGAGGGCGACGTCATGTTCGCCCGATACGTGTCGGGCGGGGGCTATCCGTTGCCGGTGCTTGCGGCGACGGATGCGGCCACGGCGTACGCACTGACCTACCGCGCGTTCAACATCGCCGAGCGCCTCCGCACTCCGGTCATCGTCCTCGCCTCCAAGGATATTTCCATGACGCGACAAACGGTCGATCTCGAGGCCGTCAACCTGCCGGAGCGCGTCGATCGCACGGTGGCGACGAATCACCAGCCGTTTCATTCCTACGACTTCAAGGACCTCCCGGACATACCGGCTTTTTTGCCGATCGGCGCGAGCCGGCAAGTGCGGTTCACCGGCTCGATCCATGATCAAGACGGGCTTATCACAACCGATCGGTCGCGCGTTGCCCGGACACTGTCTCATCTGCGTGAGAAGATCGAGCGGAATGCCGGCGCACTGGAACTGGTGCGCTGGGACAAGGACGCGGACGCGCGCACGTTGATTGTCTCATATGGCCTGGCGGACGGGGCCGCCCGTGTCGCCGTGGCGCAGGCCCGGGCGCGGGGCATCGGCGTAGCGAACCTGACGCTCTTGAGCCTATGGCCCGTACCGGAGGCAGCCCTGCGGACGGCGGCCGGGCCGCGCATCCAACGCGTCATCGTTCCGGAACTGAATGTGGGCCTTTATGTGAATGAAATTCGGCGAGTGCTCCCCCACGTCCAGGTGCAATCTATCCTCCGCTTCGACGGCGGCCTCATTTCACCCCAGACGATATTGGACGCCGTCACCGGTGTACCGAAAGCAAGCGTTGCCGCGGAATGGAGCGTGCCATGTCGATGCTCCTAGCCGATCGTGCGCAAATGTGCTACTGCCCGGGATGTTCCCACAGCCCGATTCTGGAACGTCTGGCAGCCGCCCTGCAACGAAACAATCGCGCACCCAGCGACGTTTGTGTGGTGACGGACATCGGCTGCATTGGCACCGCCGATCGGTATTTCGATTGCCATACTTTTCACGGTCTGCACGGCCGCAGCATCACCTACGCCGAGGGGATCAAGCGGGCCCGTCCCGAACTCACGGTGATCGTCCTTATTGGCGATGGCGGCTGCGGGATCGGTACGGCGCATCTGGTCCATGCCGCCCGACGGAATGCGGACATTACCGTTGTCGTGGCCAACAACTTCAACTTCGGCATGACCGGCGGTCAGCAGTCGCCCACCACGCCGGAAGACGCCTGGACGTTGACCACGCCGGCGGACCGCGCCGAGACGCCCTTCGACCTCTGCCGCACCGCCGCAGTCAGCGGCGCCGCGTTCGTGGCCCGGTGCAGCGCGTTGGAAGACCGTGCGACCGACTACCTGGAGGCGGCCATTCGAACGCCGGGCTTCGCCATCGTGGACCTCTGGGAATTGTGTGTCGCGTACTTCGTACCGTTCAACAAGCTCAATCCGAAAAAGCTATCGGAGCTTTCGGATCGGCTCCAAATGCCGTTCGGCGTATTTCAGAACAACCCGGCGACTCTTAACGCGGCGCTGACCCGCGAAAAACGCCCGCCGAAAAAGACGCCGATAAACTCGACCATCTCGTTACCGTGGCCCGGCCGCAGGGAAATCTGCATCGCCGGGTCGGCCGGCCAGCGCATCCGCTCGGCGGCGGGCACAATTGGAGAGATTGCCGTCGCCAGCGGCCTCTTTGCCGCACAGCAGGACGATTTTCCGATTACCGTTCGGAAGGGACATTCCATCTCCAATCTCATCATCGATACGCAGCCGATCGAGTACACCGGCGTCGATCGCCCCGATCTCGTTGTGCTCTTGAGTCAGGAAGGGGCCGACCGCGCAAAAATCCAGGATTGTGTTCACGATGGAAGCCGGCTGATGACCGATGCCCAGATTCGCCTGCCCGAGACTTCCGCAACAAAAACGACCTTCTCGCTTCACGACATCGAACGCCAGGCGGGACGGAACACGGCGGCTTTGGCGGCGCTGACGCAAGGATTGATTGCGACCGGCTGGATCGCGCCCGAGCGGCTTCTGGCGTCAGCCGAGGCGTCCCTGCACGGTCCATATCGCGACGAAAATCTCACGGCTATTCGTATTGCCGTCGATTCGGCGAAGGTTGTCGCCGACTCCCGCCGATCGCCAACGCAACCGCAAGGGGCTGTATCATGATTCGCGAAACGCATATCGATCGGAACATCAACCGCCTGCTCGCACACTTCGGCTCACGCCTCGTCGGCCGCCCGCCCGCGACAGCGTCCGAACTTGCTTCGCTGGGGGAATTGGCCGGACCGCTTCCGCGCGACCTGTCGCATTTCTTTACCACGACCAACGGTCTGCGACTGGAACTCGCGGTGCCCTGGCCTTATGCCCATCTGTGGTCCATCAACGAGATGCGCTCGCTGACCGAGTTATCCGCGGGACCGACCATGCCCGAGGGGTTCTTGCCCATTGCCGGCGGCGAATCGGAACGCGATTGGATTGTCCTTCAGCCCGGCGCGGTCCACGGAGCCATCGTTCGATGCGACCCCTGGGCCGGCCCGGTGGGGCTCGTCGCTTCATGCTTCGAAACCTACTTTGACGGCTGGACGAGTTTTGCCGTCAAAAACTTCGACAGACAAGGCCGTCGCCGGGCAGAAGGCCCCGCAATGGCGTTTGGCGGCGCGGGGCGTCACGATCCGGAACTGCACCGACTGCGCAGCCATCCCGACGCGCAGGCCCTCGTGGGAGAACTGCGGATGTCGGTCGCCTGCGGGGCAGATTTCGAATAGGCGAACGTCGCCACTTCCACTCAATCGGCCGCGCTCTGTCCGACGGCGAGCGGGACTGTTGCTTCCTGCTGCGTTTTGCGACGAAGCTGACCGCAGGCGGCATCAATGTCGAGGCCTCGCGACGTGCGGATATGCGCGTTCACGCCTTGATCGCGCAGCTCGCGGACAAAGGCGTGCGCCGCCTCGCTTGTCGGTCGCTCGTAGGGCAGGCCCTCGACGGGGTTATACCGCAGCAGATTCACGTTGCATCGCACCTGTCGCGCGAAGCGGGCCAATTGACTCGCGTGGACTGGCCGGTCATTGACGCCCGAGAGCAGGATGTACTCCAGCGTGATCTCGCGGCCGGTCTTGTCAAAGTAGTAGCGGCAGGCGGAGACCAGCTCGGTGATGGTGATCTTCTCGGCCCAAGGGATCAGTTCCGCCCGCAGCGCATCGGTCGGCGCGTGCAGCGATAGGGCCAGGTTTAATTGGAGTCCCTCGTCCGCCAGCCGCCGAATCTGTTTTGGCAGGCCCACGGTGCTGATCGTGATCTTCCGCGCGCCGATATTCGGCCCCCAGTCGGCGTTGATGGTCCGCACGGCACGCATCACGGCGTCGTAATTCGCCAGCGGCTCGCCGAGGCCCATGAAGACGACGTTGGACAGCCTCGCGCCCGACGCCGTCGCCTCTGCGCTGACGCGCAGGACCTGTTCAACGATCTGACCTGTCGTCAGGTTACGCTCCAGACCGCCGAGGCCGCTGGCACAGAATCGGCATCCCGCGGGGCACCCGACCTGCGAGCTGATGCACGCCGTCCGCCGGGTTTCCGCGGGGATCATCACGCACTCGCTGGTCGCCCCATCCGGCCAGCGCAGAAGCAGTTTAACCGTCCCGTCGCTTGACACGGCCCGGCGAATGATCTCCGACTGGTAGAGGTCAAATTCGCCCGCGAGTGTCTCGCGCATCGGCTTCGACAGATTCGTCATCTGCTCGAAGCTCGTCGCTCCGCGCTCATAGACCCATTCCAGGATTTGTTTTGTGCGGAACGACGGGGCGCCTTTTTCCGCGAAGCGCGCGAGGAGGGCGTCGCGGTCCAGGTCCAGGAGATGCGTTCGATTCGTGATTTGCGACGGTGTTTCCATACTCAGAGCCGCGACTGTGAGGGAGCGTCGCGCGGGCATCGAGCGCCACTCAGCGCTCCTTTACCGTCGCGGCTTCGAAACGGGCCCCCGCCCTCAATGATCGATCCGCGTGCCGATCTTCTTGCCCATCACCGCCTTGCGCATGTTCCCCGGCGTCATCAGGTTAAAGACTGCGATCGGCACGCCGTGCTGCTGGCAGAGATCGACGGCCGAGACGTCCATGACGCGGAGGCGATCGTCGATCACCTGATTATAGCTGAGGCTCGGCAGGAATTTGGCGCGCTTGTCCTGTTTGGGGTCGGCGGTATAAACGCCGTCCACCTTTGTCGCCTTGAAGAGCACATCCGCATTGATCTCCACGGCCGCCAGGGCCGCCGCCGTATCCGTCGTCACGAACGGCCGACCGGTCCCCGCCGCGAGGATCACGACGCGCCCTTTTTCCAGGTGATGGATGCAGCGTCGGCGGATAAAGCTCTCACACGCGCTGTGGATGGCGATCGACGATTGCACCCGCGTCTGCTGGCCCATCGACTCCAGGACGTCCTGCAGCGAGAGGGCATTGATGACCGTCGCCAGCATTCCCATGTAGTGGGCGGTCGCCTCCTGAATCCTGAGCTGCGTGGCCATCGTCGCCCCGCGTAGAAAGTTGCCCCCGCCGACGACGACGGCGACCTCGACACCCCGACCGCTGACGGAGATGACCTCCTTGGCAATCTGCCGCACCGACTCGCCGTCGATCCCGAATCCCCCGGGCTTGCAGAATCCCTCGCCGGAGATCTTCAAAACGACGCGACGAATAGGGCCCTTCGACCGGGTCCGCGTGTGTGTTTTTGAGGAGCGCGCCATGCCGGAGTTCTATCAGAAAACCGGCGATGACGCTACGTGTGGTGACCGTGAAAAAATGAGCCGATCGCGTGCGCGGGCATGCGTTCAGTTCAGCCCGCCGACCTCGAACTTCGCGTACGACTTGATCACGAAGCCCTTCTCCCTGGCGAAGGCCCCGACGCTCTTCTTGTCGTCCATCACGAACGGCTGTTCGGTCAGAACGCGCTCGGCGTACCATTTGTCCAGCTTGCCGCCGACGATCTTCTCGATGATCGGCTCGGGCTTGCCTTTGGCCTCTTCGCGGGCCTTCTCCTTCGCTGCGGCGACTTCCTTCGCGTCGACCTCCTCGCGCACCAGCCCGAGGATGACCGGCGTGGACGCGATGTGCATGCAGACTTGCCGACCGGCTTCGCTCGGTGTCTTGTCGCCGACGATGGCGGCGCCGACTTTGCCGTTATGGTGGACGTAGCAGGCGCCGGGCCCCTCGATCCGCTTTAATCGCCGAATGCCGATGTTCTCCTTGATCTTTCCGAACGCATCGACCAGCAGTTGGTTGACGGTCTGGCCGGACGGAGTCTTGGCGTCCTTGATCTTCTCAGGATCGGTGATGCCCGTCGCCGCGCAGGTTGCGGCGATCGCGTTGGCCAGTTCCTTGAACGTGTCGTTCGTGGCGACGAAGTCCGTCTCGCAGCGAAGTTCTGCCAGCGCAGCGGCCTTGTCGTCGGCGTACACGCCGATCCGGCCGTTCGCGGCTTCCTTGTCGGCCCGTGTGCTCATCTTGTCGGCGAACTTTTTGCGCAGAATCTCCAAGGCCTTGGTCTCATCGCCGCCCGCCTCCACGAGCGCGCTCTTGCAATCCATCATGGCCAGGTCGGTCTTTGCCCGGAGGGCCTGCACTTGTTTGGCGGTAATGTCAGCCATGTTCTCGTCGCTCTCCCTGATTGTCCCGTGTCGGATAGGCTAATGTGTGTAGTTACCGGCAATGCTTCATTGCCGCGGAAGCAACCCGAACCGGCTTGCCGTTTGGCAGATAAATCAGATCTCGCCGGGGCGCTTCGCGCCAGGCTTCAAACGTGGTCCGTGACCTCGGCCTTCGGCGTCGAATCCGAAATCGGCGAACCCAGTTCTTCCAGCGGCATCGCCATCGGCTCGGCGACGTCGTCGGACATTTCGCCCTGCCCCGCCGCTTCCTCGGCCAGCGCCGTGGTCGTCTTTCGTCTGGGCCGCTTGGGCCGCGGCGCACCGCCATCCGTTTGCTCGGCCGCCGCTTCCGCAGCGCCCGCACGGCTGCGCTTGCCTTCTTCGACGGCATCACAGAGCTGCGTCACCACGATCTCGATCGCCCGCATGGCATCGTCGTTGGCCGGGATAATGACGTCCGCGGACTCCGGATCGCTGTCCGTATCGACAAGGCAGACGGTGGGAATCCCCAGCTTTTTGGCCTCCTTGACGGCGATGTGCTCGCGCTTCACGTCAAGGATGACCAGGGCCCCCGGCAGCCGCGTCATTCGGCGGATGCCTTCGAGGTTGCGCGTGATCTTCCGCTTCTCGCGGTCGATCGTCGCCCGTTCCTTTTTGGTGCATTCATTGATCCGGCCGCTGCGATCCATTTCCTCCAGCTCTTCGAGCCGAGCGAGGCGCGATCGGATGGTTTTGAAGTTGGTGAGGGTGCCGCCGAGCCATCGTTCACTGACGTAGTGCATGCCTACGCGCTGGGTCTGCTTTTCCACGATGTCCCGCGCCTGCCGCTTCGTCCCCACGATCAGGATATCCTGACCTTTGGCGACGATGGCCGACACGAACTTCCTCGCACGAAGCAGACCTCGAACGGTCTCGCGAATGTCGATGATGTGAATCGAATTCCGCTTGCTGAAGATATAGGGCGCCATTTTGGGGTTCCACCGGCTCACCCGATGGCCAAAATGGACTCCCGCGTCGATCAACTCGCGGACTAACGCCGATGCCAAACGTCACCTCCCATCATGGATATCATGGTCCTGTCTGGATTTACGAACCTACGCCGAGAACCGCAAGGATAGGGCCCCCGGCCGAATCCGTCAAGGACAACCCCAACAACCGGCATATTTTCCCCCATTTTCCCGCCCTCCGGTACCGCGCTTCATCGCTGACGACAACCCTCGCGGCCCAGCATCAAGCGGCTAGAATGACCCCGAAGACTCGCTATGAGAAATCGCGTTCAGTGTCAAAAACCGCCGCCCGCGTCTCATTTTATTGTTAATTATAGGTCGTTTGCGTACCGATCGAAGTTTGTCCCCCCGGCATTCTCGCGTACGGTAGGTTCGAACGTGTGCGCCTCCAGCCGTAATGAGCGCGTATCGGCCGGCCCGCGACACCAAGGGTCCTGATCGGCCACACTTGGACACCATGACGAACGTCAACCCCTGCACGATCTTCATCAGCGCCGCGGAACAGAGCGCCGATGAGCACGCCGCCGCGTTGATTCGGGAGTTCACTCGTCTTCGTCCCGGCGCAAGGTTTTGCGGTCTGGCGGGCCCGGCCATGCGCGCCGCCGGCTGCGATTGCCTGGAAGATTTGACGACGCGATCCGCGATGGCGGCGGCGGCGTTTCGCCGGGTGCCCGAGGCGTGGCTGCTTCTGCGGCGTCTAAAGACTCATCTGGGCGAAACTCCGTACGACGCCGCGGTGATGGTCGATTCGCCGGCGCTCAACCTGCCGATCGCCAAACTCTGTCGAAGCGTCAACCTTCCCGTCCTCTATTACATCGCTCCGCAGACATGGGCGTGGGGCTGGCGCTGGTGGCGCAATCGGCGCATTCGCGCCCGCGTAGACCAGATCGCCTGCATCTGGCCCTTCGAGGAGGCCTACTTCCGCGAGGCCGACATCCCGGCAACTTTCGTCGGCCACCCGTCATTTGATCGACTCCTGTCGCAGCAGCCCGACCCGTCGCGCATTGCGGAGCTTCGCGGGTCGCATGCACCGGTCGTAACGCTGCTGCCGGGTTCGCGACGACACGTGGTCGACGAGGTGCTTCCGGGCCAACTGGAGGCGGCCGCGGCGCTGCAAATCCGTTACCCGAAAGCCCGCTTCCTGATCGTCGCGGCCAACAGCGAGGCCCGCGCACGGATCGAACAGACCCTCGCAACACGCAAAAAAACCCTGCAAACATTGACTTTGATGGGGGATGCCGATCGGGCCGCCGCTATCGTCGCCGCGGATTTCGCGCTCGTCGCCTCCGGTACCGTGACCCTCGAAGTCGCCTATCACGGAACGCCGATGATCGTCATGTACAACGCGGGACGATGGTCGTACCACCTTCTTGGCCGTTGGTTGATCACGACGCCGCACCTTTCGCTGCCCAATATCCTCGCCGGGCGGCGGATCGTGCCCGAGTTCATGCCCTACTTCCGCAGCGCGGATCCGATCATCGCCACCGCCATCGAATGGCTCGCCTCGCCTTCCAAACTGGAGCGCGTCCGTCACGACCTCCACGAGATCATCCAGCCATTGGCCAGGGAGGGCGCGGCACAATGCGCCGCGGCGCAGCTCGCCCGGCTCATCGACGCGGCCTCTTCCTCTCGTCAGGGCCGGTCCTCATCCAAGAAAGAGGCGCCCGTCGCGTGAACAGAAACGCGAACATCATCACGACACCTTCGATCGCCCGCGCGGGAGACGACCTCGTGCAGTTAATCACCCCTGAGCGACTCGAAGCGATCTACCGGCAAGCGGAGGCAACCTATCCCCGAGAATGCTGCGGGATGATCCTGGCCTCCGGCGCGCTGCGCCCATGCGAAAACGCCCAGGACAAGTTGCATCGACTCGATCCGAACGAATTTCCGCGCACCGCGTTGAACGGATACTGCTTTGAGGTGGAAGACCAGCTCTTTCTCTGCCGGTCATTGGAAAGCAAGGATCCGGTGCGCATCGTCTATCATTCGCACCCCAACGCCCCGCCAGACTTCAGCGAGACCGATCGGCGTGGCGCGGAGCACGGCGGGGGGGCAACTTATCCTGAGCTGGGCTTCCTTGTGGTTCAAATCGGTTCGGATCACGTTCGCGCCGCGCGTTGTTATGCGTTCATCGAAGGCTGTTTTCGTGAGCGGGCATCGTGGCCCTAGGATGAACATAACATAAGCATTTACCGTAACTTAAATATAACGGTGTATTCCCTTCTGTGGGAACGGTGGAGCATTCAATTCGACCTATCCTGCTGTCCTCACGATACTTGGAACCGTACCCCGATCCAAATATACCGCGAACTTGGGACTTGCGGCGCAGGAACTAGTTGTAGTAGGATAGGTTACGTCAGTTCGAGAACTTCGTTATACTATTGACTTGGCCGGAAGGAGCGGAGGGCACGAGCCGGCTTTTTCAGATAATCGTGAATCCTATTGCTAGCACGTTGGACAATTAAACCAGTGCCTCGCCGGACCGAATTCGAAGGTGTACCGTCATGACCACGATCACCAAGAAAGACCTAATTGACCGAATCGCCGACCGCACAGGCAACAAGCGCGTCGTCGTTAAGCGCATTATCCAGAGCTTTCTGGACGACATCATTGATGAGCTAAGCAGGGGTAACCGTTTGGAATTTAGAGACTTCGGCGTTTTTGAGTGTCGCGTTCGTGCCGCAAGGACGGCACAAAACCCCAAGACACTGGAGCGCGTCGAGGTTCCCGAAAAGAGAACCGTTAAGTTCAAGGTCGGCCGTGTGATGAAGATGAAGCTCGGCATGGATGATGGGAAAGCAGCCCCCCGCGCATCAAGCCAGGTTCAGACCGGTAGCTGAATCCCTCTAATCTGCCCATAACTACTGCCGATTGCCTTACTTGCAATGCCTATTCTGATCGGGCACGGGCTCGATTGACAGTCTCTAACTGGTGCGTTATCCTGTATTGAGACTCATTCTCAACTAGCTGGCGACTCGCCGGCAGGGAAACAGGGTAGCCGTTAGAAAATGTCCTCCGTCGCCGTTGAATCACGACCGCTTACTGACTTGGCGCTCGGCGAATCCGCCGACATCGTTCACCTGGCCGGGCCGCCGGAAATTCGCATGAGGCTTCTCGAAATGGGGCTCACGCGCGGCACGACGGTGCGACTCGTGCGCGTCGCTCCACTCGGAGATCCGGTGGAACTGGCGGTCCGCGGCTATCGATTGAGCGTTCGCAAATCCGAGGCCGCCGCCGTACTGATCGAGAGCATCGGATGAAATCGCCTGCCGCGTCCGCGGCGCCCGCCCAACGACTCCAGACCATCGCCGTCGCGGGAAACCCTAACTCCGGAAAAACGACCGTCTTCAACGCGCTGACCGGCCTGCGCCTCAAGGTCGCCAACTATCCCGGCGTAACCGTCGAGAAGCGCGAAGGGTTACTTGCGGGCGCCAACGTGACGCTCCTGGATTTGCCGGGGGCGTACAGTCTCTCGGCGCGATCGCCTGACGAGGAGATCGCCCGCGACGTGCTGATGGGGCGCGTCGAGGGAACGCAGCGGCCCGATGCCGTGCTCATCGTGATCGACGCCAGCAATCTCGAACGCAATCTCTATCTCGCATCACAGATCCTGGACACTCGCACGCCGGCGGTCGTCGTTTGCAACATGATGGACATTGCCGCCGATCGCGGACTGAAGATTGATTTCGAAGAGCTTTCCAAATTGCTGGGCGTGCCCGTCATTCCAACCGTCGCCGCCACCAAACTGGGCATGGAAGCCATTCGGAACCACCTGAAGGACGTTAACCTTCCACTGAACAATGATCGGCACTGGCTACTTCCGAAGGGCCGGGCATGGCTATTGCCGGACGAGTACGAGAAAGTTATCTCGCGGATCGCCGAAGTCATGCGCGAATCGGGCAGGGTTCCGCCGCATGCCGTCGAGGCCGGAGCGCTGCTATGGTTGCTGGACTATTTGTCCGGCGAGGCGGCGAGCCGCCAATCGGCCGAGCGATTTCTCAAGCGGCTCACCGACACACACGCGACAGAGTTGCGCCGGGCAGCCGACGAGCTACGCGCAAAATTCCCCGACGCCGCAACGATGGCCGTGGAAGCGCGGTATCGCTGGATTTCCCAAGTTACCGATGCGGTCGTAGGCCGTTCGGTAGGGGACCGCGAGCGATCGCCGACCGCGCTGAGCGGCACCGATCGAATCGATCGCGTTCTGACCCATCGCATCCTGGGCCCGTTGGTCTTCGCCGCCGTCATGTTCGTGCTTTTTCTATCAGTCTTCTGGTGGGCCGAGCCGCTCATGGCGCTCATTGAGCGCGGTCAGTTGGCCCTGGCGAGCGCCGTCGGTCCATTGTTCAACGAAGGCCCGCTGCGCTCGCTCGTCACCGACGGCATCATCGCGGGCGTCGGGGCGGTACTCATTTTCTTCCCGCAGATTTGCATCCTGTTCCTCTGCCTCGCGGTCCTCGAAGACACCGGCTACATGGCCCGCGCCGCCTTCCTTATGGACCGTCTGATGAGCCGCGTCGGGCTCCACGGAAAAAGCTTCATCCCGCTGCTGTCCAGCTACGCCTGCGCCATCCCCGGCATCCTCGCGACGCGGACGATCGAGGATCGTCGCGATCGCTTCACGACGATCATGGTCGCCCCGCTGATGAGCTGCTCGGCCCGCCTGCCCGTCTATTTGATCGTGATCGCCGCGGTCTTCGGTGATCGAACGTGGCTGAAAGCCGGAGT